>JBIKLJ010000301.1:0-5244 GCA_044359895.1 Pirellula sp. | reverse complement strand
TAGTCCGTCGAATTCCCCATGGACGGACTTCCTAGTCCAGGGCTTTCAAGGTCTTTTGTTCGCGGCCTCGCGTAGTAACTTCGCTGTAGAAACATGCGTTTTCGTTCGAGTCTTCGGAGGCTTCACCACTTGCTTCTTGGGCCCACGGTGGTGCTTTCGGTACTTCTTCAGGTCAATGCGTTGACTAATCCGCCGCAACTGGGTGGCTGTTTCTTCTCCGGAATCACCAATGAGCCTAAGCCAGAACGAATCGTCCAAACTTACCAACATGCCATCGGTGTATCTCGCTACCTCTACCGATAATGCGTGATGGCTTACTTCATCAACCAACTCCTGATCATGCTCGGCATACAACGATGCGAAAACGACCTGGCGGATGTTAAAGGCCAACATTGCTACGGAAAATAACAGCAATGCGGCTCGGGGCTGGCTCACCGATACCAACTCGCAAGTTAATGTAGTCGTAAGGTAATAAAACCCTCCTTCTGTCTCCCATCGATGACGGTACGCCTCGGCGATACTCAAGGCCCCCACTTCGGCCGGTAGATTTGTTACCAAATGAATCGATGTTTCGCCGTCGCGAGTCGGTTCATCCAATTCCACAGTGATGCGACGCATCACCAACGCATCTGGTGTCGAATCGCTCCGGATGATTTGTTCGTACACTGTACCCGAGGAGGTACGTCCTGCCTTGCGTCTCGAGCCCTCAAGTACCCCCTTGAATCGGCCGTGCTGCCGAATCAAAAAGAAGACTCCCTTTTTGTTTGCTTTCTGCATGAAACGTATGATGCAGTAATGCCTATCGGCTAAAAACACATCTCCCGGATTGGCGTCTTCGAGCACACGATCCAATACGGTCGACTCTTGCGCATGGGCATCTTCCAGTAAATACGCGCGATCAAATAACTGCCGTTGCAAATCGAAGCGCGCTACGACTGTGCCCGGAAGTGGTGCATCGTGAAGCATTCGCAAGGGCTTAAGTCGTTTCTCGGTTTCAGGCAGATGGTTTCCATCCAAGGCGTAGACCCGGTATCCCTTGAGCACTTCCCACTGCGTATAGTCGAGTTTGTCCTGCATCGCAGCGGCTCGTTGAGCAGATCTGGCAACGAGGGCTTCGGAAATAGCCGTTTCTGTGGCATTGATCTTGTTGTAGAAGCTAGTCAGCGAAACAACAATCTGCTCCTTGTTCGCTGCATACGCCTGTCTAAAATTTTGTGCGAATCGCAAGACGACATCAGAAACGGCAGCAGTTACTGCCGAGAAGGTGAGCGTTTTCTCATACTGCTGGCTACGATGATCCTCGAAGATCTTATCCAGTTCCTCAGCAATAACCGCACGAGTTGCCGCCTGCGTAAGTACAGCGACTGGGCATTTATTGAGAAATGATTCAAACACTTTGCTATCACTCATAGTCTTGCATCCTTGCAGTAAAATCCGTGATCGGTAGCGCAGTCCTACCTGGTACTGGGGTATAACCAATCCCCGAACACCTTGAAAGCCCTGGACTAGGAAGTCCGTCGTACGGTTCAATCAACAGTCCGTTACGCGTCGGGTTGGGATAACCTAGGCTGCCGATCGCCTTATGCAGCGTTCCTTTTAGTTCGACTTTTTGGAAACAGAGGTTTCGAGCCATTCTTGAAAAGACAGTTTGAGCTTTCCTTTTTGCTTTTGGATTTCCGAGTTCATTTTCTGAACAAGTTTCTCGCGGTAGTCTTCCAATTTGGCGTCGAGGACTTCTTGGATTCCTTTTCCTAGGATGTCCGCGGCTGGCCCCTGAATCTGACTGATCCGTTCGACGTCCAAGTTCTGCAGCCCAACGGAAGCATCTAAAACCACCGGCAAGAGCTCCACTTCGGGCGGCACTTTCAGCAGATTGACGCGGACTTCGATATCGCAAACAACATTCAATGCGACAGTCGCCGTCGCATTGGTGGAGATGCTATACAGTTGGACGTCGCGTATCCATTCGCTGACCCGTCCGAACAGTTTCAGAGGAGCGACCACTTTGGTTTCGACTCGAATCGGAGCTCCGAGGGGGAATTCAATCTTAGTAATTTCGATAGCTAGTTTTTCTTCCGGATCGATAAACTCGATGAAGTAGCGAGACCAAGTTCCATGCTTGGCGGTTTTCTTTTTCCGCTTGGTCTCCAGCTTCCAGCCCTCGCGGCGTAGTGTGATGCCGTTGAAGACTTCTTTGGTACGGTTCCATTTTCGATTGTCTTCGTAGCTGGGTGGCAGGTTTCGCAACACCAACCACCGCACCCAGGAAGCCAGTTCCTGACGCTCATCGGCCGTCGCTGGACGGGCGACCTCTTCCAAGGTTTCGGGCAAAACTAGCTTCGATGGATTAGGGCGTTCCGCTTCCGGAATGCTCTCGTATTCTTCGTCAAAGAAGTGACTTAAATCGGGAGGATCGTTATTGCGACCGGCTGTTGGTTCTTGCGTCGCGCCCGGGGTTGCAAGCTGGAACCACACGATCACCACCCAAAAAACTTGAAGAATGAACCGAAAAGTAGATAGCAAAGAGTTCGTTTGAGAGCAATTTCCAGTTCCCATCCAAGCTCACCCACAATTGGACTAAAATCGTACGCAGACATCGATTCATTCTTCCTACGATAGAGTCTTACGAAATGCAAGCACAAGATCAGAATCCAGGTTGGTCCCCTCTTCATTCGCTGACGCGCCGTCGCTTGCAGTTGAGTTGTTCGGGCCTGCACCATATCGTTCGCGCCCGCTTTGCCATGGTGCTCCTGACTCTTGAGCTTTTGGTGACGCTATCCTTGGGAATGCTACCGACAGGAATGCTGTCCACGGCCAGAGCGTACGTCGCCCAGGATGCGATCCCCCAGTTGGAAGGGCCCTATTCTGAAGAGCCCTATTCTGAAGATAAAGTGCTGGCGATCACAGCCCGTGCAAAAGAAGTGGGAAGCTTCGATCGGGGGCTCAAAATCTACACGCGAGCCAAGTCCGCATGCTTCTCTTGCCACCGAATTGGATCGGCAGGTGGAGTGATTGGGCCGGAGCTGATTGCATCCTCCAAGCTTCGAACACCGAACGAACTGGTCGAGAGCTTGCTTTGGCCGAATCGTGTGATTGCGAAAGAATTCCAGCCCATCAAGATCGTCACGACCGAGGGTGAACTTATCTCGGGCTACGAGATAGCGAGCGAGTCGAACGATTCCGTGCTGGCCATTCAAGACCCATCCACTCGGAGTGTCACGAAGTTGGAGCGAAGCGACATCGAAACCCAAGCGAATGGGCAGTCCTTGATGCCGACCGGTCTAGTCGGCTCGCTGGCAGAACAAGAGTTGGCGGATTTGGTCCGCTTTCTTATCGATCTTGGCAAGTCGGAATCACTGGATCTGCCAGCGATTGAATCGGCGATTCGAGCGGCCAGTACGCATGAGCCGACAGACTTTCCCTTGGTGGCGAAGCCTGTGAACCCGAAACTCAACCCTGCCTGGACGGAGCACATCAATCGGGACCGGATCTACGACTTCTACACGAAGCAAGCGATTCACTTCACTGCTTCGCCTGAAGCAAGACAAGCAACCATGTTGACCTCCTTTCCGGGGTTGGATGGAGCCAGCTATGGGCATTGGGGAAACCAGAATGAAGCGTTTTGGCAAGGCAACGAAATGAATCAAGCCGTTCAAGGAAGTGTTCTGTGCAATGTCCTATCGATGGCACCGCGTCCAATCGCAAGGGCCGTATGCATACGCCTTGGGCAGACCCTTTCCTTATCGGCATGCTTCAATCCGGATACGCTAGCGTACGAGAAACTGTGGACGGGTGGATTTGTTAAGTTCTCGAACGTTCGACACGGCCTGATGGATGGTGTCAGGATCGAAGGCACGGAGAAGCCTTTGCCGGCTGAAGCAGGTCCATTGCGAGAGTGGATGCCACAGTATTCTAAGTCCGACATTCGCTACCAGGGCTACTACGTTTACGAAAACCAAGTCCTATTTCTATACTCAATCGATGGAGTCGACTTTATCGACGCTCCCATCGAACAATCGGGCACTCTAAAGCGAATTGTTGCACCCAAGTCGACACATCCGATGCGAGCGATGCTGAAGGGTGGAGCGAGCCAATGGCCGCAGGTCCTTGAAACCGATATCTCGCTAGGGGATGCAAAAGGCTTCGCGGTCGATACGATTGCTTTGCCATTCCAGAACCCATGGAATACGCTTTTGTACTGTGGTGACCATGCGTTCCTGCAGGATGGGACGGCAATCTTGGTGACGATGCAGGGCGACGTATGGCGAGTCTCGGGTGTAGCCTATGATGCACAGTCGCCCAAGAAGAAGGCGTCTTGGAGACGTATCGCGAGCGGCCTTCATCAGCCTCTGGGGGTCGTTGTCCGAGCGGAACAGATTTATGTTTTGGGTCGAAACCAGATCACGCGACTCAATGACCTGAATGGGGACGGCGAAACCGATTGGTACGAATGCTATTCCAATCAATTCACGACTTCGCCCGGCGGGCATGATTACATTTGCGGCCTGCAACAGGACCAAGCAGGCAATTTCTATACGGCTTCTGGGAATGAAGGGGTTGTGCAGATTGCAGCCGATGGCAAGTCTTCGTCAGTGATCGCAACCGGGCTTCGCAACTCGGATGGAATAGGCATTCTGCCAGACGGAACCATCACGGTGCCAGCGTCTGAAGGGGATTGGACTCCGACCTCGATGATCTATCAGATTCAGCCCAAGTCGGTCTCAGCCAAGGGAGAACCCATCTTTGAAACCATGCCACCTGCATTCTGTGGTCATCGAGGTCCTCGCCCAGGCCAGGAGATTCAGTTGCCTTTACTTTATTTGCCGCGCGGAGTGGACAACTCGAGCGGTGGGCAGGTGTGGGTCGATGACGCGAGGATGGGGCCGCTTGATCAGAGCTTAGTTCATACGTCTTTCGGGACGGGTCGAGCGATGTTGATATTACGAGACCGAGTCGGTGAACAATGGCAAGGGGCGGCCGTCGTTTTGCCCGGCGAGTACCGCGCGGGTACACATCGAGCTCGAACCAATCCCAAGGATGGCATGCTGTATTTGTCCGGCATGGCTGGGTGGGGAACGTACACGCCTGATTCCGGTTGCTTCCAAAGGCTTCGCTATACAGGCGATGCGGTTCAGCTGCCCACGGCCTTTCACGTTCATGAAAACGGGGTATCCGTTTCTTTTCGAGAACCGATCGATCGCGAGACTGTCGAAAACGCTTCGGCTCAGTTCGCACAGTGTTGGA
>JBIKLJ010000104.1:0-17917 GCA_044359895.1 Pirellula sp. | reverse complement strand
GAATTCCATGAACCGGTATTGATGTAGACATCACCAAAACGCAGATTTTCATTTGCAGTTCCAACAGCGTTGGAGAGTATTTGTACCACTTTGGCAGGTGCATAAATTGGTTGATCGAATCGATTTCGAGTCCAATCATTCGCCTCGAAAACTGCGTTATCGGCTAGTTCCGTCCAGGCAGTGGAGAACGTGGAGTTTGTCGCTGTAAGCCGGCCTCCATTGTTGACGATGATACGTGTTCGCTCGTTCCAATTGCCAGATTTTGAAAAAGTTGCATTGGTTGCGTTAACAACTCCTCCGTTGTTTACAACCATTTGAGAATAGGTGCTACCTGACGTTTGGTTGAACGTGATAGACGATGATGTTCCGAAGTTTGCATTGCCTTCCATGGTCAGCGAGCTACCTGAAGTGACCAAAATCGATGCGTTGTTAGCAACGTTGAGACTTGTTCCATTCGCAATGGTAACGTTTCCGAATGTTGCTCCCACTGCGACGTTTGCCGCTCCCGCTGTGAGAGTACTGCTATTCAACGTACCGCCAGTAACGTTCATCGAGCCCGCGAGTTGCGAGATCGTGGTCGCGCTGAAGGTACCGCCCGCTAGTACGAACTGTTCGCTGATCGAAAGGCTTCGTAGCGAAATCGTTCCCGTGTTGAACGTGATAGTTGGCTCTCCAGCCAAGTCAGGAATAACGACATCATCGTTGGCGGCGGGCACCACCCCGCCAACCCAGTTGCTGGGCACATTCCAGTTCCCTCCAGCGACGTTCCCCCAAGTGATCGTTGCTAGCAAGGCTCGCTCTTCTAACATCTCCACTCGGAACAAACGACGAATATCGCGTCGTTGAGCTTGGCTCGAACCACGCCTTCGAGCTCGGTTCAAAAGAGACTGCAACCAAGGAGAACGGTTCGAATCAGGCATGATTGTATTGATCCTGCAAACTGTAGATCAGAGAACAGCCCGCCAGTCTAGACGATTGCGGTCACGTACACAATTCAATAAGCCGAATCTGTACACTTCTTTCACTAACCTCTTTTTGAGGCAAGGAACGCTCGGGGCTAGGCCTTTTGGCGACGAAGCAGTTCGCGAATCGATTGACTGAGCTGCACAAGATGGTCATCCGAAACCAGCGCTTTCTTGCCGTAAACCGCCAGCTCAAATAACGATTTCAGGGTCGCACGTTCCAGCTTCGAAAGGGAACTTTGAGCCAGTTCCAGGTCCATGTCTTGAAGGTAGCTTTGCCAGGCCGCATGCTTGTCTTTGCCAGTCCAAGATCGGCAAAAGTTGCGAGCGAGTGTCTCGGCGGCGAATCCATTTTGGTCCAGTGGATGGTGCTGGTTGGACTGGATATCATGCCAAGATCGCATTTTTCGGGGGGCCATGTAATCGACCAGCAACCTGGAACGTTTCATCAGCACCAAGACAATTCCAATTGCCAAGGCAAGGGCGACCAAAGCCCATACCCCTTGGAAGTACATTTTGGGTGGTACGCCACGAGGTTGATTGCGCAGTGACTCGTTCGCAATATTGGACTCCGCGATTTTCTGGATTGCGGTGTTCGCGAACTTGAGAAAGCTGGCCGGCTTGAGTTGCACTTCAATCTGCTCGCTTGGATTGGCCGATGCTTGATCTTGGGTAGACGGGGATTTGCGACCGTTCGCTGCGGGGGAAGAACCACGTATGGGTGAACCGTCGACGAGAAAAATCACTTTCTTGCGATCGCCATCGCACAGCCAATCTGCAATTTGAATGGTAAGCAATCCGTTATCACCATGCCAAAGCATCGCATTCGAAAAGAGGCTTGCATCGGAAACGACGATGGCCGAACCTGCATCTTTGGTTTTGGATTGCGAGATCGCGATCAACGCTTGAGCTTGACTGTTCGAAGGGGACACCTCTGAGGGAAAGGTGGCCAAAGGTAGCCATGCTTCTGTCTTGCCTCGCATGGAATTCGGGCGAGCGAGCCAACCCGAGCGGTTGGTCACAAGCTTCGAAATCCCCTTGGTGATCGGGTGTTCCTGCACCACGTCTTCCACAATCAAGCAGTCATTGAATCCATTGTATTGGATACTTGGATTGGCTGACACGACCGGCCCTGCGTTGGACGTGCCAACATCGAGCAGTCCGATGCCGGCAAGCTGGTTCGTTCGATCGCTTGCCAAAAGCAGGTTTCCACCCTGCGAAATGAAACGGCGCAAGCTGTTCCAGGCAGAGGTGGACAGCTTGCGTTGATCGCCGAGGAGTACCACGACCGATTCCTTGGGCCGCAGAATCGCATCGTTGAGAAAAGGGGAATTTTCGAGCCCCCGTTTCTTCAGAACCAGCTGGAAAAGATCGTACCCAAAGTACCACTCCGGCAATTGTTCGCTATCGGGCTGTTCCAGTTGTGCGAAACATGAGGGTGCAACGAGCCACCCAAGACAGCTCGTTGGAACGCTCAGGCACACCAAGAAAATGAAAACGCGAGTCCATCGCATCGCATGGCATGCGTTTGTTAAGGTTCGCATGCTTGGATCGCCTTTCGCACCGAAGCCAACTGATCTTCTGATAGCTCCATATCCGAAGGCAAATAACGAGCTTGCTCGTAAACCTCCGAGATAACATGGACCGGTGAGTGTATTTCTGGGCTAGTGCGAGATACTTGGTTGACGATACGTCGATGCGTCGACCAGGTCTCCAACGGATGAGCAATGCGATAAGCCAACTGATGGAAAGCGCGGACGACATCGGCTCGGTTCAGGATCAGTTCTGGTTGCTTGATGTAGTCACCGTGTTGGCTGACCGAATGAACAGCAAGCTGGGTCGCTTGCACGGATTGTCGTCGGTACATCCAAAGAGAGACAAGGCCAACAATGGTTGCTGCCAAAAACAAAAGCAGCCAACCGCTTGGCATCGAAAACTCGAACGGACGATCTGTTGGTGATGCTGTTGGGTTGGAACGTTCGCGATCGTTGGACGTCGAAGGAGTTGCCGAGGCTTCCATCACTTGCTCGGCAAACTTGGAGAGCCAACTAGACCAACTGTTTTCTTGGCGTGGTGGCGTAGCCTTGTTCGCAATCTTTGACGCGTCTTGGTTAGCAGCCTGGATGCTTTCTTGAGTGGGCCAAGCCGGAGGGGTTCCGGCGGAACCTCTTGGAGCCGCAGAGGTTGATGGTCTAGCTGAAGGTGCATTTGGCGAGGAAGGCTTCGTCGCTGGCTGGCTGACACTTGGTCGGTCTGGACGGTCAGGGTTTGCTTTTGCAGTATTTTTTTCTGTGGGATTCGCCGCGTTGTTGGGATTTTCCTGAGACGATTTTCTGGCCTCTTCTAAAATGCTCTCCAAGGTTGGACCGAAGCCTTTTTCTTGGAGCTGTTTCTTGATTTCGGGAGAAGTACCGCGAGTGTTCTTAGCGTCGTTGCCTGATTTTTCAGGTTCGGTTGCCGAAGAGCCCTTTGCGGGAGAGCCATTTGCTGCGTTTCGTTTGGCTTCTGCTTCTTCAGCTTCCCGTAAGAAGTCGTCCATGGATTCAAACATCTCCTTTTGGGCGGCAGATGGTGTTGGATTGGTTGGTCGAGCCTCTTGCGGGGAACCGAAGGGATCTTCGGGAAGGGAGTCCGTTGTCTGTTTGCCTGTTTGGCCAGAGTCGTTGTTCCCGTTCTTCTTGTCGCGATCGCTACCACCCTCCGTTGCTTTATTATCTACTGCTTGACTGGCCTCTGGTTGCAGATCGCCCGAGCTATTGCTTTGCGGGGGGCCGCTTTTGGGGAGCGAATCTTTCGGCTTGGGCTTGGATGAGTTCGCTTGCGGTGGCTCCGAGTTCTTGGATGAAGGAGCGTTGCTTTTAAGAGAATCGAGTTCTTTGGCAAGATCGGAGTCGCCGTCGGCTTTCTTGTTCTGTTGGTATTGTTCGACCAGTTGTTCTGCTTTTTTGCGAACTTCAGGATCTTCAAGAGCTTTGGATAGAAGTTCGTTGGAGATACCGTCTAGATTTTTCGCTTTCAGGCCCGGCGGCAGTTGGTCGCTTAGTTCCTTGATCACGTCCTGAAGTCGTTTGATATCAGCTTCCTTGGCGGGCGAGGGCAAGGAAGGGAGCGAGCGTTGAAGCAATTGTTCAAGCTGGGCAGCATCCGGCGGCAAACCAGTAGGCAGCGGAAGCCAGCGCTGATACTGGGTCTCTAGTTTTTTTCCTTCGACCGATTGGCGTGGTTTGACATTTGGTTTGGCGGAAGAGGCCCTAGGCTGGGACTGTGGTGATTGAGCGTTCGCCGATGAGCTGAATATCAACCAGGCGACAGCGCATGCTTGGAAGCACAGGATGGCTATCGAAAAAGCATGCGCGATGCGCTGTTGAAGCACAGGTCGATTCAAAACGTTCTCCGATTTTCTTGGTGTTCGAACAAGCACACCCAACCAATTACTTTTTGGCTGCGACCACCCATAGTTCGTTGACATCGGGCTTGTATTCGTAGACCATTCCCTCTGGCAACACAGGCAATTTTATCTTGTTGGCTTCGATAATGTCACGCATATATTCTTCTTGGCTCTTTGGTTTTCGCCCGTTGGTAGCTTCGAAAAAATTGAGTGCTTGAGGAATCTGAATTTCGAAAACGATCTTTTCTTTGGTATTGAAGAAGGCGACAGCGGGGCCCGTAATGATGCTTCGAGCGTCATTTTCGCCGATGCTATCAAGGCTGTTCCCTTGGAGCCCCACGCCAACCTTTGCCACTTGGTCCTCCATGGGTGGCTTGGCTGCCAAGGCTTGAGCGTCCGCAGCAGCTTGAGCTTCTTCCCGGAGGATTTCCTCTTCCGGCCTGCATCCTAATGAAACGAAGGACAATGCAAGAGTCAGGGCGATTGAATGGCGTTTGTAATTCATTTTGGGGGAGTGTCTCCAACAACGAAAGGTGTGAACGGGCTTTAAGGGGTAAGAACGATTTTGCCTGCTAGCGTGCTCTTTTTTTGGATCGTGTTCTCTTCTTGCCTACGATGTGCTTCTGCGGTTTGGCTCAGCGGCAACACGCAATCGATTTGAGCTTGAAGTTGTCCGGTGGTCATCCAATGGTTGATATCCGATGCGGCGACTTGTTGTTGTTCGGCGGTTGCTTTGAACATAGCGAAGCCGATCAGCGAGCAACCTTTTACGTAGAACGGTCCAACGGGGAAGCTGGGTCTTGCGTCTCGGCCTGCCATCAAGACCATACGACCGTTTTCGGCAAGCATCGCGACGGACAAATCAAAGTCGGGGTCACGCAGGGTTTCCCAAAAAACGTTAACGCCGTTGGGGGCGAACGCTTTTGTCTCTTCCAACGTGTTGACCGTATTATAATTGAAGGCATGGTCCGCACCCAGTTCTAAGCATCGCGCCACTTTCGCGTCGCTGCCAGCGGAAGCGATCACCCTTGCCCCGACGGCTTTGGCCATTTGAACCACCATGGCCCCAACGCCTCCTGTGCCTCCGCGGACAAAGATCGTGTCCTCTGGCTGGAGATTCGCTCGCTCGAACAGACCCAAATGAGCCGTGATACCTACCAAGGCGACCGCAGCCAAATCCGTCTCTTCGACTCCGCCTGGTGAAGGATGAAGCCAATGAGCGTCAACGGTTGCCATTTCAGAAAAGCAGCCTTGCCGGCCCATCAAGCCTTGATTGCTAGCCCACACCCGTTGACCAACGCGAAATTGCTTGACGTTGGTACCTGTCTCTACAATGGTGCCGGCCAAGTCGCTGCCGGGCACGAAGGGATTCGGAAGAGGCCAGTAATTGGCTCCGTTGCGAATATACGTATCAATGGGATTCACGGATACCGCGGCGACTTGAACTTTGCATTGGTCGGGACCGCAAATCGGGTCGGGCAAATCACCGTACTCGATAACGTCCGGAGATCCTGTGGTTCGAAAGAAAGCAGCTTTCATTAAAAATCAAATCGCTTTTTGTTGGAAGGTGGGCTAGGTTTGGCTCAGCGAAGATGGGAGCATTGCGATATACTAACGGACCGGTATACGCTTGGCATCCACCTCCAATTAGCTCCAGTTTATCACAATGCAGGAAACTCGCTTCTTTGTCCGCCATAATTCGAAGATTCTATTTCGAAACAGGTCCTGGTCGCCAGCGCCCGGAATGTTCCTGCTGGGGCTGGTGGTTCTGTCCTTAGGGCAATGGATTTACGGGCAGAAGAGCATTGGGCAAGAAAGCAATGCTGGCAAGCTGGAGATTTCCGCAAGCTTGCTCGATGGTCAAACGTTTCGCGGCATGTTTGTTGAGGCGGATTCCACCAAGTGCACGATGACGTTTGCCAATGCGCAACGTGACTTCTTGGCAAACGAGATTGGGTTCCTAAAATTGGGTGCTTCCCTTTCCAAGGATCGAATGCCAACGGAAGTGGTGTTGTTGGATGGCAGCAAAGCGTTTGGAAAGTTGCTGACGGGTAAATCGAGCGGCTGGCGACTGGAAGATGGTCGGCCGGAAGCTCTTGTTATTCCTGCGAAAACAATTCGAGCCGCTCGACTGAAAAATCTGCCTGCCACACTCGAACCAAATTGGCAGGCTGCCATCATCGAACCCGCCGAATCGGATGCGGTCATCGTGATGCGAGGAAATGAATCCTTGGAACGAATCAATGGCATCATCGTTCAGGTCCAAGAAACAAGTGTCTCCTTTGAACTGGATGGTGAGCCGATCGAGATCCCTCTGGAAAAACTAGCTGGCCTCATTTGGTTCCAGCGTCCGTTGGAGCGTATTCAGCCTACGATCGAAATCGTATCGAGCAACCATTCTGTTTGGCTGGCTGAGTCGTTCTCGACCTCGAAGGATTCGCTTGAGCTGAAAACGCAATTGAACCAAACCGTTTCTTTGCCGTTGTCTTCGATCGTTAGCATTGATTACTCCACTGCCAATATCCGATGGCTATCGGACTTGGAGGTTCTTGAATCGATTGGAAACAAGAGCTTGGATTTCAAGGGCAAGATAGCAAGTTTGGATCGAGCCATGGCCCCTAGATTTGTCTCGGAACAGGGAACGTTACCATCCGACGTGTCCTCCAAAGAGAAGGACCTATACTTTCCTGGTCCTGGTCGATTCACGTTTCGCGTGCCGGAGGGATTCCAATCCTTCCAGGCGCAGATCGTTCGCACCGACGATGGTTCCCAGCGTACCAATCTTACCATTGAGATTTGGCAAGATGACAACCGCCTTTCCCAGCAGAGCCTGCCTTATGATGTCGATTCGGTGGATGTCAACCTACCAGTTCCATCGGGCAAAAAGGTCCAGCTTCGCGTTGCGTGCAATTCGAAACTCATGGTAGGAACAGAAGTCCAATGGAAGCAACCAAGACTCAAACGCTAAGTCGAACAAGTAGGTATCGAATGGATTGGATCATTCAGGCACGATCGCTTTCGGGGCGTTCTAGGATTATCGCAAACCCTATGATGGCTTGCGCCGTTTTCGCCCGCACGGTGTTTGCATTCCGTTTATCTGCTGTAGCGATGTTGATCGTATCCACGCTGGGGCCGAGCTTCATTTCCAAAGGACACTCGCAATCGGCTCCCGAAGTCAGCCCCGCGGTATTGGAAGCACAGCAGTTGCGCATCCAGGCTATGAAACAGGCCTCGCTCGCAACCGTGGCGGTCTACGGTACGGATGGGCAAGGGGGAGGGAGCGGTGTCTGCATTTCGCCGGACGGATACGTTCTGACGAACTTTCACGTTTCTAGTCCTTTTGGCCATCGCATGCGATGCGGTCTCAATGATGGAAAAATGTACGAAAGCATCGTCACCGGAGTCGACCCAACTGGGGATTTAGCAGTTTTGAAGATGGTTGGCCGAGACGATTTCCCGAGTGCCAGCATCGGCAACAGCGATGATGTTCGAATTGGGCAATGGTGCTTTGCTGCGGGCAACCCATTCGTCTTGGCGACGAACCTTCAGCCGACCGTTACCTACGGCTTGATTAGCGGGGTGCGTCGGTACCAGTACCCAAGCAACACGATCTTAGAATACAGCGATTGCATTCAAACCGATGCTGCCATCAATCCAGGCAATTCCGGCGGACCTCTGTTTAACATGCGAGGGGAGTTGATTGGGATCAATGGCCGTTGTTCCTTTGAGAAGCGTGGTCGAGTCAACGTGGGGGTCGGTTACGCAATCTCGATCAAGCAAGCGATGAATTTCTTGTGGCAGCTTAAATCAGGCCGCGTGGTGGACCATGCCACCTTGGGATTCACCGTAGCAACCGACACCAAGGGGAAGGTAAGCGTCTCCAATATCTTGGAGAGCAGCGACGCATATCGTCGTGGAATTCGGTTCGGAGACGAAATACTTCGCTTGGGTGATCGCGATGTTACGACCACCAATCAGCTCAAGAACATCTTGGGAATCTTTCCTGATCAGTGGCGGATTCCCATCCGCTATCGAAACGACGATGAAACGGTCGACACGTATGTGCGACTTCAAAGCCTGCACTTACCAAGCGAATTGGAAGAGATCATCAAGGGGGAGGCCGCTCAGCGCCAACAACCACCCGTTCCCAAGAAGCCATCGGGTGAGGAGCCTATTCCCGATGAGAAAGAAAAAGCACTACAAACTCAGGTGGATCCCAAGAAGGACCCTCTGGAAGGCCTTTACGCCGAGAAGCGTGGTTTCTCCAACTACTACTTCAATCGGCTTCAGCTTGATCGCATCCTGGCGCTTCAGGTTCAAGATGGCAAATGGAACGACAGCTCGGAATCATGGAGAATTGTAGGCGAGGTACCCAAAGAGCAACTGGCTATTGAGATGCTGCTGAATGACGAAGCATTGACCTTTCGCATGCAAGACAAGTCCGAGACGGTCCATCCCCGGCAAGGCTGGCCTGCCAGTATCAAACAACGCGCATCCATGGGCGTGGCCATGGGAATGCGGCTGTGGCAAGAATGGCATCGACGAGGGCCGCGGTTGATGGGGGATGCGGTTTACTTAGGGCGAAATCCAGTGGTAGGACGCGAAGAGCTGTTCGACGTGACCCGTATCACCGTCAGCGATTTTGACACGCTTGTTTATACGTCACCCAAAAATGGACAGATTGAACTCATCGAAATCTTTGCGGATGGACAGTCCGATCCGGTCGAATTGTACTTCGAAAAATACGAACCCGTTCAAGGCCGACTGACCCCTAAGCTGTTGCGATTGTCCTATGGCTTAGAGACCAAGTTTCTTGTTGGGATCGACATATTAGAAACCACAAGCGCCACCGGAGGTCAGGGACTATGATACGAAGGACTCACGAGAGCGCGGTGATGCTTGCTCAGTTCTTGGCGATAGCTTACTGGGTGTTGCTGGCGGAATTTGGAATGCACCCAACAACAGCGGCAGAGAGCCAGCGAGATGCAAACGTCACCATCAACAACGAAGCCTTGATTTCGACGAGCCAAGAAAAAGTGGTCAAGTTGTATGGGGCCGGTGGCGTCAAGGGGCTGGAGAGCTACCAGAGCGGGGTAATCATCGACAATCAAGGTCACATCTTGACCAGCTGGAGTACGGTTTTGGACGTACCGAAAGTACGAGTTGTCACGTTCGATGGACATCGGTTGGATGCCACGATGGTGGGCGTTGATCCACAAAACGAACTTGCTGTGTTGAAGATTGACGATGCAGGTCTGGTCGGCTTCGATTTAACCAATCTAGCCCCTGCAAGTACGGGGCAGCGTGTATTCGCTATTAGCAATCTGTTTGGTATCGCCGCGGGCAATGAATCCTGCAGCGCCCAAAAGGGTGTCATTATGGCGACCACACCTTTGACGACGCGTCGAGGAAAAATCAAATCGCTGTATCAAGGCAAAGTTTATGTGCTGGACGTGGTCACCAACAATCCCGGTGCATCGGGTGGTGCGTTGATCGATTTGCAAGGCAGGCTGATCGGTGTCATCGGGAAAGAGATTCGCGATGAGCAAGCTGGAGTTTGGATTAACTATGCGCTTCCTATCGAAGTTGCAAAAGCATCGGTCGATCGCATTCTCAGCGGTACGTCCGGCAACTCCGACGCGGAGTTAAAATCGGTCGCGCAACCGCATCTGGTGAACGCGCTTGGTTTGACGTTGATCCCTGACGTTCTTGCGAAAACTCCACCCTTTATCGATAAAGTGCGTGAAGGATCGATCGCAGATAAGAGCGGTCTCCAAACCAACGACCTTGTCCTTCTGCTCAATGATCAACGAGTCGACTCACGCAAATCACTCGAGAAGATGCTATCCACCATCAATCGAGAAGACTCCTTCTACTTGCTCGTACAACGCGGCCAGGAATTAATCCGTATCCATGTTCGACCTTAATCCTTTGTCTCAACGTCTGCAAAGTGCAACAAACTGCTTCGGCCCAGGCAATCGCATGCGCGGCGCCTGGCTCATGATTGTGTGGAGTGCGGCATTTTGGGTACCAAGTCTCTTGTTGGTTGACACAACCATCGCGAGCGATCCACCGCTGGACGAACTGGAACAGATTGCGTTTCAGAACGCATCGGACTTCGCACAAGATTGCGTGGTGCAGATCGAGACGTTCGGGGGGCAAGAGATTGTCAATAAGCAGTTCGTTGCAACAGGTCCATCTTCTGGGACGGTTCTGTCTGCGGACGGATGGATTATTACCAGCACCTTTCAGTTCAAGGGGCAGCCTGCTTCCATCACGGTGGTTTTGCCGGATGATCAGCGCAAGGCGGCCAAGCTGGTCGCTCGCGATTTTAGCCGCGAGCTCGCTCTGTTGAAAATTGACGTGGACAAGCCGCTTCGTGCAGCGGTTCCCAGTCAGAAATCGCAATGGGAAGTCGGCCAATGGGCCATCGCTTTAGGGAAGACGTTCGATTTCAAAACCGCAAGCCGAAGTGTTGGCATCTTGAGTGCTCAGGGCCGTATCTTTAATCGCGCCATTCAAACGGATGCGAAGATATCCCCGCAAAACTACGGTGGCCCCTTGATCGATCTGCAAGGAAACGTGATGGGGATTCTTGCCCCCATGAATCCTGGGATTGCGACCGAGGGCGAGGTCGAGCAATGGTACGATTCAGGTGTTGGTTTTGCTGTTCCGTTGGAGGATGTGCTAGAGAGACTTCCAAGATTGCAAACCGGGGAAGACATTCATCCTGGCAAGGCAGGTTTTCGTTCGAGCAGTGCCGACGAATTCGCTCCGGAAATTCTGCTGAGCGGAGTCACACCGGGTTCGCCGGCGGCTAAAGCAGGTCTCAAAGCGGGAGATCGGATTGTAGGCGCTGGCCTAACGCCACAAAGCATCCGACCCGTCGCCATGCATTCAGAACTCAAGCATATCATGGGCACCGTGGATGCGGGAAAGAGCATGACCTTCGATATCGATCGGCAAGGGACTCGATATCAATTGGACGTTACTCTAGTAAAAGAATTGCCCATCTATCGTGAACCCTTTTTGGGAGTGGTCATTGATCCGCTCAGTCCTAGCAATTTGCCAAAGGTATCTGCAGTCGTACCTAATTCACCTGCAAGTCAATCGGGTGTTCAAGTTGGCGACGTGATTGTGAGTATCGCGGGGGCCGCTTTGGACGACGCGAACACGCTCGACAACAAGATTGCGTTCGTGGATTATCGTGAGCCGCTGGATTTCCAATGGAGAGACGCAAATGGAACGGAACGCACGATTAAAACAACTTTGACAACACCACCCGAAGAGGATCTGGAATGGGCTCCGGTGCTATTTCCTGTTCCGAACAATGCGGTGGAAACCAAAGGAGCTAAGGGAACGGTGCAGCTTCCTTTAGGGGATATCAAGAACAAAGCCTTTGCGATCGTACCTTCCAATTATTGTGATGAATTGCCGCATGGGCTGTTGATTGTTTTTGCAGACGCTGGGGTTCAGGATCAAAAGATTTGGTCCGATGCTTGGGAGGCGTTTGCTCGTGACAACCGCTGGATCGTGGTGGTTGCTCAGTCGGCAGACGAGAAGGCTTGGTCGTTTGAGGAAGTGGAAGTCGCCAGCCGACTTCGGTCGTATGTCAGCACAAATTATAAGATTGACAAGCGACGGGTGTGCATCGCGGGCGTTTCGGCAGGAACCTTGCCTGCGTATGTGACTGCCATGCAAGGGATTGAATCGTACCGTGGAGTCTGGTTGTGCAATGCGAAGATGTCGGCACGGGTCCGAGTGCTACCAGCCGAACCGCTGAAGTCCTTGCAGTTTTTTGTGAACGGGTCCGAAGCGGCGTTGCCTGAATTTGTTGAACTGGCAAAAAAGTCTGGGCATAGCGTTGCATTTAGCGCGGAGGAATTGTCGGCCAGCAAGATGGTGGATTCGCCGGTCATAGGCAAGCTTCAGCGATGGCTACGTTTGCTGGAGGCGCGTTAGTGACAACGCCGAACTCGAACCGTAGGCCTAGCCCGAACCGTGCGCCTCAATCCAAGGGGGGCTCTCCATCTAAGGGAGGACTGGAGCATGTTCGATGGGTGGCGTTTGCGTTGTCCATCGTTTTGATTCTGGCTTCATTGATTTTGCGGCTGCAACCTCAATTGCTTCCGAAGAGTTCTTCGCTTGCTTCCGAATTGTTGGGCAAGGTCGGAATCGTGACCCTTTGTATTTGGCTTGCGTGGCCTGCTATTGAAACCATGCTTCGTGCCCCGAGCGGGATGGCATTTGCGGCGGCGTCCGGTTTCGCCATCATCCTTTTTATCTATCGCCCAAAGACCATTTACATCACCGGCCCATTTTTGCTGGTCGGTGCCGGAATCATCCTGATTATGAACTGGTTAAAGACGTCGGGCAAACGCAAAGGCCGATGACGAACGCAACCATCCAGTTCCGCCAAGTGCTTTCGAAAGTCGGTGCTTAGAAGCCCCGTCGGTCCACATAATACTGACGTGTGTACGTAGGTTGTCGCGTTGAGTAGACCGGTTGCGGTGGTGTGTAATACTCCTCGTGAACAACAACCTCGGCGGGCTGTGGATACGTTCGATAGACGCGGGTGGGTGCTTGGTATTGGCCGGCATTGGCTCGATAGCCCATTCCCGTTTGCTGCATTACCGTGACCACGTAGTCGCTGACCCCTTCTTGGTTCATCAAGATAACGTCGTTCACATCGGGTTGCATGGCGACACCATTGGATTGAATATGAGCGACAATCACCGCATCGCTAACACCGCTTCGCGTCATGTTGATCACTTCGGCGGTAGTGACAGGCCGTCGAGTCGTTACGACGCGTTGCGTAGGTGCCTGCACGTACGTTCGTTGTTCGTAATAAGTAGGTCGGTTGTACCTGGAATCGTAGTACCGTTGGCGTTCCGCTTGTTGCCGTTGGTTGCCGATCACACCGCCTGCCAAAGCGCCGACTGCACCACCGATCAAAGCCCCCTCGGTTGTCTCGTTGTTTTGTTTGCCAACAACGCCACCGATCAACGCTCCGGCCACGCCACCCATCAGAGCCCCGTCGCGGGTTTGGTTTTGGGCTGCGCAGGTATTTGCTAGCGTTGCAACGACGGCGGGGATGATCCAAAGTCTGGCTAGATGACGCATGATTTCATTCCATCGAACTTGAAAGAACAGGCTGGTGCGGTTCGCTATGCGAGCTTATCGCAAGAGTATCGGTGATTTCAAGTCGGGACTGAACAAAACTACTCGGAACCGTCACTGTCCGACTCGGGGTAAGCTAGCTAAGTAGCCATGAAACATGACCTTTGGTCTTGAATCCCCGGAGTGAATTTCGGACACTCCGATTAGTTCCTGGTGCCGTGGTCGGGATGACAGGCCTATGGCCACGTTGGCGGCCAGTAGCCACACAGAATCGAGCAACAGAAGGATCTGTTTTTATGTTTCGACGCAATGTTTTCCTTGGCCTTTTCCTGGTTGCCGTAAGCCATTTGGTTTTCTCGACGCACCTTGTGTTGGCTCAATCGACGGGTGACTGTATTGCTTTGGAGTTTTCCTCCGAAGGTTGCGAGCAATGTTTGAACATGCATGCGACGACCGACAAGGCCATTCAGGACGGATGGGTTGTTCGTCGATTCGATACGAAGAACGATCCGCACATTGCAATGCGTTGGCAGATTCAAAATGTGCCAACGACGGTTCTGATTCGAAATGGTCGCGAAGTGGATCGCATTTTGGGCCCGGTGGATTACCGTGAACTGAGTCGCCGGATGGAATCGGCGTCGTCGGTCGATAGCATGCGGAGCTTCTCAGAAAAGGTTCAAAGTCGAAGTGAATCATCGGCTGCCGTGGTGCGAGGTCAATCGCCATTGGCGATGATTCCTGTTGCCTCATCGGCCGCTTCAGCGTTTGCTACTTCCCAAGCATCTTCCCAAGCAACCCCTGGTCGTTTGGCTTCGAGTCCTACGCTGGAAGCGATGTCCAGCCCGGCTCGGAATCGTGAATCGACGGTTCGGATTCGCATTGTGGAGCCCAATCAAGATTCGGTGGGAACGGGTACTGTGATCGACATGGTCAACGGGGAGGCCTTGGTGCTAACATGCGGGCATTTATTCCGGGACATACAAGGTTCGGCAAGCATTACTATCGATACGTTTGTTGGTGGAAGCACTTTATCTTTTCCTGGGACCTTAGTCGATTTTGAAGCGAGTGAAATGGATATTGGGTTGGTCGCTTTCCGTCCATCCGTTGCAATACCGGTGGTGCGTTTGATCCCCAAAAACCGACGACTCTCCGAGGGCCAAAAGGTGAGCAGTTGGGGCTGCAATCGCGGTGCCGACCCCACACCGATGGTATCCCAGATTACCAAATTGAATCGCTATGTAGGTGCTCCGAACGTCGAAGTGGATGGGCAGCCTGTTGAGGGCCGTAGTGGTGGTGGACTATTTGATGAACGAGGTGAATTGATTGGCGTTTGCTACGCAGCCGACCCTACCTTGAAAGAAGGGCTCTATAGCGCTGCGGACGTTGTCTACCATCAACTATCGAAATTGGGACTTCAGCGGCTGTTCAACACCAGAAACGACGAAGAACTATCCAGTGCTTCCTTGGGTGTTCCACCTGTTCCTTCCGTTTCTAACGAATTGTCCAAGGGACGCCAGGAACCGATCGAGATGACAGTCATCATCAAGGACCGAGCAGGAAACCAAGAGCGAATCGATATTCCGCAACCAAGCGCTCAGTTGATGCAAGCGATGCGAGATAGCGTTCGCCGGTAGGCTTGCGGATTTTTAAGCACTCGTTCCCTGGCTCCGCCTTGGAACGCACTGCCCTGGAGGCTCCGCCTCACGTTAGGCATGCACCTATAACTTCAGGAGGCAGAAGCCTCCAATGCATTGCTTCCCCAGCTGGAGCCAGGGGGCGAGTGCTAACACCCAAGACTATTTCTTCGCTCCCCTCGCCCCTGTAATCAGGGGAGAGGGGTCGGGGGTGAGGGGTTAACGCCCACCCTAAAAAACTTTGGCAGCTCCTAGTTTTGCTGACGTCTTCCCCCTCATCCCCAGCCCTTCTCCCCCGGAGTACCGGGGGAGAAGGGGGCAAAGTGACGCAAGAAGTGCTTTGCGTCATTGGACTATGACGCACTCTCCAGTCCATCTGTGGCGGTTTGGATCAAGTTCCATAATTCGAAGTATTTATCTCGAACGAACGGGTTGAGTGTTTGCCCCAGCGATTCCGGTAGTTTCAGTAGCTGAATCAATCTTAGAACGTCAACGATGTCCTGGCCCCGAAGTGCATTGGTCATTCCCATCACCAAAATCGAAAACTACCCTTCTGTCGTATTCAAAGGACGCTTTAATCGAGGACAATCGTCAAGCGATGTAGCATTCTCCGTAAGAGGCGACCAAGTTTGGAACGAGTACACTCGTAAGCAATTGGATGATCCTACCCCAGAGAAAACATCTGCTAGTCAAAAAAAAGCACGTGAAATCATGGGTAGTGGCGATCTAAAAGCAGTAGATGCATTTGATGGAAAAAATGTTTATTCATTTGATCCCTACAATCTTTGCGTATCGATCAAGAATAGTAGCAAGCCAGCCGGCTTTGGGTCGGAAATCTCGATGCTACCCATCAATTGGATGACTTTTGGGAATAACGGGTATAAGCCTTTCCATCTGGTTTTGGAGGGGAAGAACACACCTGTCCAAATTGACAAATTGCCCGACGGTCGCTGGAAGTTCTCCCAAACCGGAATGGGAAAAGACTTGGCCAAAGAGATTCAGGAGCAGTTATTGATGCGTGAACGCTTCATCATTGTTGACCCAAAGCTAGATTTTCTGGTCGTCGAATATTCCTACACTGGCGGAAGGGGAGGAAGATATTCTGGACTGCTGGAATGGGAACTTCATGACGGAAAGTGGTATCCCAAGCACGCCAAACATCAATGCCATGAAAACTCGAAATTGGATATCGAATGGTTTATTGACGAAATTAGCTTCGATGCCAAAAAATGTCGAAGCCGTTTTGATGACATTGAGACAGTCGTTCCTCTCGGAACAAAAATCGACACCTTCGATGCCAATCATAAGATGCTGAGCACGAAGCACAAAGGTGGCGAAGAAGGGAAGCAAGAATACAAGCTCCGCTATCAAGCACTCTCAAAGTATCGGATTGAGAATCGATGATGCTAAAAACTTTTCGAATGATCAGGTTCGTCGTCTTTGTTGCCTTGTGCTCGGCCGCTCAACGCGCATTCCCATTCGAATCGCCAAAGAATTTGCCAGACCCAGATTGTGGCGCAAAGTGCCTTTATGTAATCTTGCTTGAACAAGGAGCTGCACCTGCCATTTATAAGGCGTTTACAAAAGACCTTTACTCTCGTTCTAAGGCTCCGCCTTGGAACGCACTGCCTTGGAGGCTCCGCCTCGCGTCAGGCATTCATTTACAACCTCAGGAGGCAGGAGCCTCCGGTGCATTGCGTCCCCAGGCGGAGCCAGGGGACGAGTGCTAAAAACCTCGGCCTCTCTCAGTTTTCCTGACATCCGCAGCCACCGATAAGTGACTGCTTCCTAGGGATGTAATCTTCGAAAGTATCGCCGATGCCCGAAGAAATCGAAACACAACTTGAACCTCAAGGCATGGCAGACTTGTTGTCGTATCTGCAATCGAACATCGGCAATGAATGATAGATATTCAATACAATGCACAAAGATCAAGTTCTTGGCGAATTGAGAAAGTCCACAAACGCTCGATTTTCTTACGGAATATTTAAAAAATTTACTTGCATATCGATCTCCATGCTGTTCAAATCGACCATTCTTGATATTTGCAAATCGAAACAAACGGGGCCAATAATGCTCGAATGCTCGAATGCTCGCAAACGCTGCGAACTGGCTTGTACTTTTATTGTTCTGCCTACTTGGCTGCGTTCGAAGCTCCGATAGCGGGACCGCAACAGCGCCCAACAATGTTGTGAATGTTGATTCACGCACACATCAAGTCGATGCGGGCGTCGTGTTTTGGAATCGCGCCAGCTACCTCTGTGTGCCATTAAGTCGATTCCAAATCACCGGCGACCAAAATCCAATTGCTGTTTCCACTTCATGCAAGTGTTTAACGGCGACAATTGTTTCGTATCAGCACGATTCTACCGAAACAGCTCGAGCGGTCTTGCTCGAGTTTGAGCCTTCTATCAGGACTGCGATTCCCGAAAATCCGTCAAGCCTTGCAGTGACTGTAAAGGTAGCTTTGTCCTCAGGAGAAGCTCGTGAGCACTACGACCTACTGCGATGATTTTGAACAATGCAACTGCGATTGGGCAACCGAACGCGAAGCTTTTCCAAACCAGAACCAACTCGACTGCAGTGGCGGTGGTGGCGAGGAATCACAATCATTTTGTTACGAGGTTTCTGAGTGCTTTGGATCTCGACAATGCTCCTCGTACCGTGCGACTTGCGTTTACTATTACGTGAGCGTCCGTTGAACCGCATCTTGCATGGTCTGGTATTTTCGAGGGTTTTGTTTCCTCGAATCCAGGAGTTCAACCATGGAAAGTTCAAAGCGTTCCTCTCGTGCTGAGTTTTGGCAAAATGTA
>JBIKLJ010000300.1:0-5252 GCA_044359895.1 Pirellula sp. | reverse complement strand
GACAGATTGCTGAGTACCGCCTGATTCTAATCCGAAAACCAAACTTTACCCAGGACACAAAAATGGAATGGGAACTCCATTCTTGGGTTGTGAGCTGAGTCTTTGGCGGTTGAAGCTGCTTTGCCTAGGAGAGGATTTTCAAGCTATATTATACAGGATGCACGTCGCCAAGTCTGGCAGGGACCAAAGGGCGAACAACCCGTCCCAATGGAATCGAACACGACAAAGCAATTCCGGCAGGGCAACAACCAAGGGGAATGAGCTTGAAATTTGTGAAGAACCCTTTTCCTGGGATGAACCCTTGGCTGGTGGAATTTTGGGGCGATATCCACACCTCATTGACAACCTATGCAAGCGATGCGATTCAGCGACAGTTGCCAGCGGATTTGGTGGCAAGGGTTGAAGAATATCTTGCGGTTGATGAATCGACCGATGGCAACAGCGTTCGGTCTCGCCGTCAGGCTGAACCGCAAACCCTACGATTCATCGAAATTGTAGATCTGCGTGCAGGCAGACGGGTCATTACTGCGATCGAGTTTCTTAGCTTGGCTTCAACTAAAGCTTGGTTTGAGTAGATCTTGGTTTTTGTCGTGGCGGGTCTTCTGGATTTGCATTATCCGAAGCAGAGTTCGAATTCATTTCTTGGCCACTCTCTGACAGAAACCTTTTTATTTCCTGCACCTTCATTTCGACCGACAACTCCTCGGCGCGACTCTTCGGCTTTTGGGATTGAAGCCTTGCAAGCTCCTGAAAAGCCTTGTCCACTTCCGACGTCAATGGTAGAGGTGTCGATTCGGACGTCGTCTTCAACTTATCACCCAAGACTTTGGTCGTTCGAGGTTTGACCAACGACTGGTCGATCTCTTGCATTCCCATTTCCGATGAAAGAGCAGCGATGGAGTTTACGAGGTTTTCAACCGGGCTAGTTATGGAGGGGGCTGTTTCGTGAGAGTATGTATCCGTGTTTTTGCCTGCGTCAAAAGAAGTCGTGGGACGCGTATCTGTGTGGCCGGTGGCTTGTGGTATGTTGATTTTCATATTCTGAACCACCTCTTCAGATCGACTCGTCAAGTTGGTTTCTGACCCATCCTCAGGATTCGTATCTACCCCTCGCCGGCTTCGGGAGCGGTCTGCCGCTCGACGACCGAATGATGGCCCTAAATCAATAGGTGAAATGACAAAGACAACTCCTAGTCCAAAGACGAGACCTGCAATCCCACATAAACCTGCAATCGTTGTTCGGCCAGGACCAATGGGTCGATCGCTTACCATAGGTGCATCAAGTCGCGTTAGCAAACTTGTTGAGGTGGACGAATCTCTTGCGGCATTGGCTTCGGCAAGTGACCGCTCCGCCCCTTCTACCATCAACAACTTCGACCGAACTTCGGAAAGAACATTCGCGTAGGTGGCGCGACCATCCGCGATTCGACTTAAACGTTTCTCGGCCGCGGTGCGACGGGACTCTAGCTCTTCAATCTTGCGATCCACCAAAGCGATGTCCGATTCGACGCTAGCGACAGAGGCTTTCAGCTCCATGACGAAACGTCGTACGATTGCCGACTGAGCGGTCTGGGATGCGTTGACCAGGGGGTGGTCTTCGGTGAACTTACCAGACAATTGAGAGCCGCTCAATTGTGCGTCAACGAGCCCCTCGCGCAAGCGACGTAACCCCGGCTGAGAATTCAATACCGCCCCAGGAGCAACAATGAAAGAGGATGGATCTTGAGTCGCCTTGATCAACAAATCCCGGTCGGCTACCAAGGCATATCGACTTACTTCCGCCTGGCGAATCTCCGACTTAATTTGGTCAAACTCAGCTCTGGAAGTCGCAGCACCAGCGATGGTGTCCGTCAGACCTCGCAAGTCAGTCAAGTCGGAACCTGCGTTTCGTTCGATTTCAAGGAGCTTATCGGTGGCGGATGCAAGATCGCGTTTCGCCGAATCGCGAGCATGAGTTAGTTCAGAGATGACCCCATCCGCTCGTGCTTTTCTCACTTGTTGAAGCCTGGATTCTAACGAATCACACAAAGCTTTGCTTAACACTATTGCATCCGCCTGAGCCCCAGCCTTAACATCCAGGTAAATCACTTCCGTCACACCGAATTCTGTCCCTTTCGGGGCATGGACTGAGATGCTTGACTTTGCGACTTCTTCTATCAATTCCTTAGACGGGTACTCGCCCCAGTGGAGCCAGCTCGATAGCCCCTCCGGTTTTCCCACTGCGACCAATGCGTCGCGAACGACTTGCTGGCTCTTGGCCATTTCAAGAATCGTTTCTTGAGCAGCCTTCATCTCGGTTGGGCTCTGGAATCGCCCTAGCCGCATCACGGCCCCTGTGGCTTCATCCCGGACAAGAATGGCTTGGGACGCTAAAAAGGTGTCGTCTTTCAAAAACAGAACATATCCGACCCCCAAACCTCCAAAAGCAATGGTTGTCCCAATCCACAGCGGAGCCCACACCAATACCCCTCGGAGAAGGCTTCGTATCGTTGGATGGGTAATCAGGGCACTCATAAAAACGAGCATTCTTGGATGGAGCAACTACACCGTCAAAGCGCGGACCAGTCGAATCTACATTGTGGAATCTTGCATGGCCGTCAACGATGGATCTGTTCGAGAAGAATAATTTCTCTGGCCTTACCGCTGAAGCGAACGTAAGGACTTCGCCGACCACGGAATTTTCCTTAAAGTTTCGAACAATCTAATCGATGTTCCTAAAATCACTCAGAACTTCCTTGACTTGTCGCAGGCTCGGTAAATATTTTGGAATAGGGGTAGGACGGTTCCTGGACTTTCAACGGAGCTAATCCACATGCAATTTGAACATCAAGCATCGGGTGATTCTCTCAATCACACCTTAGAGAGATTCTTCGCAGGTCTCTCAGAGTACGCATTCCATTCGCAGCTCGGAGTCGCGGACACCGAACTGGTCAATTACGTCAGCAAACTTCTAGTTCGATTCACGAAGACGGACGCTCTTCACCGGATTCGCCAATTGAACGGACAGCGAGCTACCGAAGTGGTAACCATGATGACGGAAGCCCAACAAAGGATCGGACTCGCAAAACGCGAAGTCCACCGACATATTGGCGACTTTACCCTTTTCTGGACTGGTCTCTATCCCGAATCGCTACGCGAGTTGCAAGGCCCAGACCGAACCGACCGTTTTGTAAGCTACTGCCATCAAGGCAAAATCGCCTACGAAATCGCTAGCGAGATCGAAGCGGACGGAAATGACGAAGTCCCAAGCGATCTTCTGCATCGATTGAGTGATCAATTCGAAATGTGCGCTTACGGACTCCGCGAAATTCGCCGCCAATGGGAACTGGGCGCCGGCGGCGATGGATCGATCTTGATTTGATTCCCGCCGGCTGGCGTTTTCGCGATAAAATAAGATTGAATTGAAACTGAAACTAACCGGTAGTCCCGAGTCCACTTGCAATCGCATTCACTGTTAACAACAACTGAGGCACAAGGGACTCGGCCGATTGCGGCTGGTTCATTTTGTGGTAACTTCGCCACATCTTGAGCAACGAGATCTGTTGCCGATGAAGTACTCGCAATCCTGTGGATCGCAACTGAATCATGCGTTGAATGTTTGGCCTCCGTTGCGAAAGCGGGCCACCATAAACGGCCTCGACCATACGGGTGGTACGCGTCAGCTCTGCTTCGATGGGCTCCATGCACGACTTACGTAACTCTTCACTATCCACCATACTCGCGTACTCTCGCATAACCTCCAAGTCCGTTGCTGCCAATGAAGTTGCAACGTTACTGATCAGATAATGAAGAGGAGCCCATCGGGTCAATTCGCTTTTTAATGATTGAAATGCAACGGGGTCCGAACTCTGGAGATGTTCTAGCGCGGATCCAACCCCATACCAGCCCGACAGAAAGAATCGAGCTTGCCCCCAACTGAACACCCACGGGATGGCGCGCAAGTCCGCAAGAGATTGCTTACCCGTCCTTCGTGATGGACGCGAACCGATCCGGCTTTGTTCAATGGCATCAATAGGTGTAGCCTCGCGAAAAAACTGAACAAACCCATCTCGGTTCAGCAAGCCTGTATAGGACTCTCGTGCCCATTGAGCCATTCGCTCCAAAGTAGCATCCAGGGGATGATCACTCAGATCACTGGTATTGTCCTGAAGTGTTTTTCGAGTCACGCCTGACAGAAATAATTCTAGATTGTAAATCGCAGTAGACTGATGAGCGTACTTTTGAGGTATCGTCTCCCCTTGCTCGGTCACTCGTAAGTCACCTTGAAGCGTTTGGTTTTGCAGAGCTCGAATGAAGCGATGCGTCGGACCTGCGCCGCGACTGATTGTGCCGCCGCGACCGTGAAAAAATCGGACTCGCACTTGATGCTTTCGCCCAACTTCGGCAAGAGATTTCTGGGCTTGCCGAAGATTGACCAAACTCGCCAAAATGCCTCCGTCTTTATTGCTGTCGCTGTAGCCAATCATGATTTGACCGACTGCGTCTAAAGCGCCGCGGCGTTTTTGGATCGACCGCAATGTTCGGTAGGTCACGGGATGCGATAGAAATGCATCAAAGATCGCCGGGCTTCCCTGAAGGTCGTCCACCGTTTCAAAAAGAGGAACGACCGCTAACGGACATTGCAATCCATTTTCCGACTCCTCCATCAGCCCGACTTCGCGCGCTAAAAGATAGACCACCAAAAGATCCGAAGTCTTTCGAGTCATGCTGACAATCAATGACCCTAGACCGTCGTCTCCATACGCATCACGATGCTCTTTGACAACGCGCAAAGCGGATAATACCGCATCCGCCTCGCCCCCTAAAGAAACGTCAGGACGAGCAAACGGGCGACGAGACCCGAGCTCGCGTTCCAGCAACTCCAGTCGCTTCTCCTCGCTCCATTGCGAGAAGGAACTGTCGCTAAACCCAGCAGCTGCTAACAACTGGTCCATCGCTTTGTCATGGAACGAACTGTTTTGCCGAACGTCCAGGACCGCGAGATGAAATCCAAACGTTTGCACAACACGCATCAAAGGCTGAAGCGCATAGTCCGCCGGTCGACGCATTCCCGCAGCGATCAAGGAATCATACAAAAGCCGCAAATCTTCCAGCAGCTCGGAGGATCGTTGATACATGGGTAGAGGGTCTACCACCAAACGATCCGAATGGATATCTCCACTTGGAAGTCTTGCAATCATCGTATTGATGAACTGACGCCATGGCTCGTTGGGGTTGCGTTCAATTGCTTTGCGTCCCCCAGGGCCGAGGCT
>JBIKLJ010000299.1:0-5256 GCA_044359895.1 Pirellula sp. | reverse complement strand
AAGCCAAAACTATTTTTTGCGTGCGCAACGGATTTTGAAAGCGTTTCAAAATACGAGTAATCGCTCACGCCCTTAGCGGACGAAAAAGAACAAAAACATGCTGAAATACTGTGGAGAAAAGGCCCAGCTTCGCGTTGCACTTGCTCGGATCATTGAGAGAGCATCAAAGGGGTCAGGCCTCTTTGATAGTGTCGCCTCCGCGACGGTCGGGCTCGTCCCGACATGTCGCAACAGGTTTGGTGTGCTAGACGGAGCGGGTAGCCGACCAAACCTTTTGCGTTCGTTGGGCCTAAGGCCCTTGAACGCAGGGGCTTTTTTGGGGCTTGATTTTGGTAGCACACCAAACCTATTGCGAAGCTAGGGCTCAAGGCCCAGCTTCGCGTTGCACTTGCGGGTGTTGCCTGCGTGCACGCCACCGGTAGCATCAAAGGGGTCAGGCCTCTTTGATGGTGGCGTGGAGGTTTCTTAGGGTTGGCTAGTGGTTGAGACAACCGACCCTACGGTGCGTAATGATTGCTCCTGAACATTGTCTCTGTGATTCAAAACCTCGCAGCAGAGTTACATTATGAATCAAAGAGGCCTGACCCCTTTGATGGTGACTCGAAAATTCGATTCGTAGTGGTCTAACCATTCAAAAAGTCTACTGGATAAATAACCATCTGTAAACAGTAAACAGGGTCTGACCACAACGACTAGGCTCTGCCACCGCACCTAAAAAATCCGGCAGCGACCAAACAAAGCGGTTCCGCAGAAATCTCAATAGCGTCGTCATGATTTATTCTCTCGTGTGATAAAAAAATCGGGTGGTTTCGGCGGGATGACGCTACTTTTTGTCCGAGCCGGGGGCCGGTGTGCTCTCGGTGATCGACGCTCGGGCAGCGATCTGCGCGAGCGCATTCTCCACCTCTAAATGGACTCTTTCCGGAGCATTCACGAACAACACTGGGGAAAAGAATGCACACCAGGGTTCACTTCTCTGAGATGGCGATAGTTTTGGACCGACCATCACCTGCATCGTCTGCAGGGCGTTCAGAGCTTCCGCATAATCGTTTGCGACATGGGAGAGATTGTAGGAGATCAGGGCCCCGTGCGACTCTGCCGTTTTCGCATCGGTTATCATGAGACCGTCTTCGAGAACAACATAATCCAAATCCAGGGGGGGAAGCATCCGGGAGAGCAGACTGCGAATGGTTCCCTTGGCCTTGAGCGAGAGAACTTGTTCCTGGATGGGATTATTCCGTTTTTCGAGATTCTTCGATTCGACATAGAAAGGAATTTCACCAAGAAGATCGCCCAAAGCCTCGCTGAGTTCGGTGTCTTTGTAATCGCGCTCGACTGCTGCATCGAGTCGACGTCTCGTCGTTTCGCGAGCTCGGATGGCCGATTCCCCTCGAATTAGCCAGTCGGGTTTCTTTCCCTCTGCCTTCACCCATTTGTACGTTTGGGCTGTGCTCGCCGTCGTCAAACCGCCGGGGTGCGACCAGCCACTTGAGCCGTATGGATACCCCTGGGGTAGGCTCCCTGCCGCCGTTGTGTAGTTGTAACCCGTAGGAGGAATAACATATCCCGCTTGAGGAGCGGACACAGCAGAGTTTGGAGGCAAAGTATACGCCGCGCTCCCCCCCGCCTCGCTTCGATTCGGAACGATTTGCGGATAGATGTAGCCACCCACGTGTGTTGCATCGGACTTGGGTTGGCTCGGGGCGCCTGGACTATTTCGCTCTTGCGCAACCATTAGCGCTGCACCATAAGCCACCGCACCTAATAAAACCGGCAGCGACCAAACAAAGCGGTTCCGCAGCAATCTCAATAGCGTTGTCATGATTTATTCTCTCGTGTGATAAAAATTACAGAATCAATAGGGTGTAAGGTGTTTATCGTTCAACATTCAGGGCCAATGCCGCCAACCATTGCGCGATCTGATCGTGCACTGCCTCGGTGGCGCGAACGAGCAAGATCGGACCGTTGAGGGTCATTGAAATCGAGTCTGGATCGCGTGAGCCCAGCATGCGTTCGAGCAACTGCACAACCTCCGCTGCTTCGAGACTCGTGTTGGACACATGCGCCAAGGAGTAGCGGCGTACCGTCGGATTCGCTCGCACATACTCCAAGTCGCCAACCTCGATCCCCGACACACGGACGATGTATCCCAAGTCCCTCGAACCTAGCAACCGTTGCAGGATCTGTTTCCGCGTCGCGCGACGCCTGAGTTGAACCGTAGACTCGAATTCGGATGCCTCGGCTCCCTCGGTGACGTAGCCTCGGTAATCCAAAGTGATCGGTTCCAACAGCTCCGCGAGCGCTTGCTCCAGCGTCACGCCATTCCAATCGACCTCGATCGTCTCTTCCAAGTTATTGAGGATTTTATCCTCTGGAGTCGGGGGCAACGGAACCACTTTCCACTCGACGATTGCTGGTTGCGGGGTTCCGGCAGGTGGTACCGTTCCCTTTTGCAAGGCTGAAGTCGGAGCCCGCGACCCATTGGAGGGTAGGAAGGTCGAGCAAAGGCTAATGCCTGCGATCGCGAATACTCCTGCAATTGCAAACTTCAGCAGTCGCGAGCGCATCGCTTTTGAATCCGATGAGTTCCGCAAGGCCGCTGGTAACTCTGAGTCGAGGGGATGCTGGACATGCGCCAGGCACTGCTCGAGCAATGCGGAAACTTCACTGGCCGAGGCACAGCGATCGTTGGGATTTTTGGCAATCAGGGTTTCGACGACCTGGGCGAGCCAACTCGGAATCTCGGGATTGAGTTCGCGAATCGGTTTGGGTTGCGACTCTCGGATTTTTTGGAGCACGCCTAGCGATGTCTCTGCGCGAAAAGGTGCACGCCCCGTGCACATGGTGTACAGGACGCTGCCAGCGCTGAACAGATCGCTTTGAACGCTCAATTTCTCGCCGCGCGCTTGCTCAGGGGACATGTACTGAGGAGTTCCCGGCAAAACCCCGGAGGCAGTTGCGTTGGCATCGTCGATGGCTTGCGCAAGTCCGAAATCGGTGAGCAACGCGCGGTCGATTCCTTCTTCGAGGAGCACGTTGGCCGGTTTGACATCGCGATGGATCAATCCTTGCGCATGGGCCGCAGCCAAACCGGCGGTGACTTGTTTGCCGATCCGCAGGATCTGCTTGAGCTCGAGCGGGCCGACGCGATCGATTCGTGCCTGCAGCGACTCGCCGGGGATGTAGCGCATCACGAGGTAGGGGACTTCGCGATCGGCATCGACATCATAGATCGGGACGACATCTTCATGGACCACTGCCGCCGCCGCTCGGGCTTCCTTGGCAAACCGATGACGAGCCGATCCATGGAAGGCTAACGAAGGAGCCAAGACCTTGATCGCGACGGTGCGATGCAGTTCGGTGTCAAAACCCTTGAACACAATCCCCATGCCACCAGCTCCGAGGAGCCGTTCAATGTCGTAGCGACCGATCCGGCCGAGCATCTCGGGATGGGACGGGGGCGAGAGGAGTTTTCTCGAAAGCGACTCGGCCCATTCCTGGGAGCGAGCAACATGCTTTCCGTCGTTGGATGCAGAGAGCACTTCACGCGCCTGCGACCAGTCCCCATCTTCGCCAGCCAAGGCGTGCAGTTTGGTTTGGCAGGCTGGGCATTGCTCAAGATGCTGCAGCCATGCATCGGAATCGGCATTGCTGACACTTCCGATGAGCAAGTCATGGAGTTGATCGTTGCTGCAGCAAGCGGGTTGATGCGGTGTTGTCATTCGCTCGTCTCCCACTGCTTCACCAGTTTTCGGATCCGATCCATGATGCGGCATCGGCTCAGGTAGACGACGCCTTCGCGAACGCCGAGCGATTGAGCAACCTCGGCAATCGGTCGTTCCTCGATGGTCGACAACCAAAATGCCTGCCAAGTCGATTCCGCAGCGGTTCTCCGCACCTCGGTCGCCGCCCTTGAAAAAAGTTCCCAGCGATACTCCAAGTCCCAATATGTGGTGGTGGCCGACTCGCGCTGCACCAAATCGTCCCATCGGATATTGGAACCGAACTCAGGGCGTGTGGCGCGGCGAGTGATCAGGTCGAGGGCTTTGTTCCGAGCGATCCGAAACAGCCACGGCCGGAACCCGGCGCGCTCATCCCGGTCCAGCCATTGCTGGATCGACTTGGCGACGGCCAAGAGAACTTCTTGGACGACGTTGTCGGCGTCAGCGGTTTGCAGTCCCATGCCTTTAGCGGTTCGATGGATTACGGGTGAGTAGATTTCGGTGAAGTCTTGCCAAGCGACCGCATCGGCCGAATCCCGAAGCTTCAGCAGCAGACTGGCTCGCGTTTCGGGGTTCAGGTCATGCATCGTTGGGAAAACTCTCGGATAGAACGGACTGGCCGTTTTGGTTGGAACCCTTCCAGGATGCCCGACCGATAAGAAAACGCAACTAGATGCAGAATCTTTCAGGGCGAATAGGCAGACTAAGGGAATTTTGTGCCACTCACGAATGGTTTCTCGGCAACGGCGATATAGCCTGCGACTCCATTTGCCCTGGCAACGCTGGGTAGGAGCAGTTGGGGACAACTGCTCTACGTTTTACTAAGTGACCTCCTAGGGACACAGCATTTGTTCGGGTGATAGTTGCAATTTGAATATGGATTTCCCAATTTTGTTTCGGGTAGCATCAAAGGGGTCAGGCCTCTTTGATGGTGGCGTGGAGGTTTCTTAGGGTTGGCTAGTGGTTGAGACAACCGACCCTACGGTGCGTAATGATTGCTCCTGAACATTGTCTCTGTGATTCAAAACCTCGCAGCAGAGTTACATTATGAATCAAAGAGGCCTGACCCCTTTGATGGTGACGTCTTCATTGCTTTCGATTTAGCCAATAGTCGAAAAAGCGATAAATCTGTTCATTGGACTCCTCTGTCGGATCGTGTGTCTCTCGATTGGCCATGGATACACGATGCTCCACACCGAGGACCTTATTTACCGCAATGGTATGGTTTAGTACAGTCCAACGTGACGGCGGGTCTTCCTCACCACCCGAGACCATAAACGGTCTCGGAGACATCAGCGAATGTAGTTCGTGCAAATCGTGGCTCTTTTCAATCAACGTCTTATAGGCTCCTGTTCGAGGACTGTCGTCACGAACAAGTCCTGGTTTGCGGGTCGTCGAATCCAATCCGAGATACCATGGCTCCTGATAGTTGATGCTCTCGCGTTTTTCATCGAACACGATTCCCGGGTCGGACCAAACTGCACACGCGTATTTTTCCCACAAGCAGGATCCGAACATGGCCCACTTTCCTCCA
>JBIKLJ010000297.1:0-5259 GCA_044359895.1 Pirellula sp. | reverse complement strand
CCGTAGTGACAGTTGCATTGTCGTTGGGGGTGCACCGGATGGCTCGGCGCCGTGCCCTGGTTCGCAAGCTGTCTGCCGTTGAAACACTCGGGGCCACATCCGTCATTTGTACTGACAAGACAGGCACTCTGACTGCGGGTGAAATGACCGTCAAGACCTTATACGTTGCGAGCCAAGAATACCAAGTGACAGGTCAAGGGTATGCCACGGACGGCCAAGTTCAGCTCGAAGGAAAAACAGCGAGCATACAATCGGACGAGGGGCTTCGGCAGCTTAGTTCGATCCTAGTGGGTTGCAACAGCGCGCATTTGGTTCAGAAAGAGAATCTACGGCAGGCAGTTGGTGACCCAACAGAATTGGCTCTTTTGATCGCAGGCATGAAAGCAGGGCTCAGCCAAGCGCAGCTAGAACTAGATGCGCCCAAGCACGCCGATCTCCCGTTCGATTCCGATCGCAAGCGCAGTTCCGTTCTACGTTCGATGCCCGATGGTTCGCTGAGATCGTTCACCAATGGTGCACCTGGGGAGCTTCTCCAACAGTCCTCGAAAATGTATCACCCTAACGGTAATGTGGATTTAACCGACGAACTTCGCGCTTCGATTTTAAGCGTCACGTCGAAGATGGCCAGTCAGGCACTGCGAGTGTTAGGATCGGCCTATCGCGATTTACCAAGCAATGCAATGCAGGCGATTACCTCCGATGAGCTTAACTCGGCGGAGCTTGAACCGCAATCGATCGAGCGCGATATGGTCTTTGTTGGTTTAGCAGGTATGTACGATCCGCCCCGCCCTGAGGCGATGGATGCATTAGCTCGATGCCGTGATGCGGGAATCAGGGTGATTATGATTACCGGCGATCACCCTGAAACAGCAGTGGCCATCGCCAAGGAGTTGAAGCTGGATTCTCAAGTCGCGGCGGTCACCGGGGCAGAGCTTGACAGAATGTCCGACACGGAGCTGACAGAACGCTCCCAGAGTATATCCGTATACGCGCGAGTCACCGCCAAGAACAAACTGCGGATTGTGCGAGAACTTCAGCGAAACGGAGATGTTGTTGCGATGACAGGCGATGGCGTGAACGATGCTCCCGCTATCCAGGGTGCAGACATCGGCATTGCGATGGGAAAAGCGGGCACCGAAGTGACTAAGCAAGCGGCGGACATCATCATCACGGACGATAACTTTGCGACCATCGTGGCTGCGATTGAAGAAGGCAGAGGTATCTATGAGAACATCCGCAAGACTTTGCAGTATCTGCTGGCTGGCAACACCGGCGAGCTTTTGTTGATGTTGACCTGTGTCGTCATTGGCTTGCCGGCTCCATTGATGCCAATCCATCTCCTTTGGATCAATTTGGTCACCGATGGGCTACCCGCGCTTTGCCTTGCTACGGACAACAACCATTCGGACTCCATGAAGCGGGGGCCTCGCAATGCGGCTGAGCAACTCACCAACGCTAACTTCGTTTGGACCATGCTCATCACTGGTGTCTTGACTGCGGGAGTAACCCTGATCGTCTTTGTTTATACTTTGCGAGTCAGCGACATCGAACACGCTCGGGCTTCGGCGTTTACGGTTTTGGTTTTCGCTGAACTCATGAGGGCTTTGGGTGCTCGAAGCAGCCATCAACCGATCTGGAAGATAAAACCCATCGTGAATCGGTACTTATTCGCGGTGATCGGTACCTCCATCGCGATGCAGGTCGTGAGTCTTCAAATTCCTATGCTGGGATCATTTCTCAAGACCCCTTCTACGACACTAGAAAGCTGTTTGGTTTTGTTTGCCTTCGGCTGCATACCGATGCTGGTTTTGGAGATGATGAAAATGGTGCTCCCTACCAAAAAAGAGGCGTCATCCAACGAAGCCCCAGCGGCTTGATCCGGTCACTACACCGGTCAGGCAAAGAATTGCGGACTATTTTCTTTTGAGCTCGCGGCAGTTCGGCGAATCGGCCAAGGTGAAGATGACGACCTCCTCACCGGTAATCGTGCTGATGTCGTGGTGAAGACTGACTGGCCGGACCCCCGTGATGTCGCGAATGATTTCTTCAAGCTTGGGTCTGGCGATCTCAATCAGCTGCGATCGCACCTGCTTCAATAGGTCCCGCCCTTTATCCACGGGCAATGTTTTCACCAGATGCTGCTCGGCGGAGGTCAACACGCCTTGAAGCCGAACAATCACCAGGTCGTCGATCAAATGCGCGTGGATATCCTTTGGCCCACGTCCCATGAACTCATGTTCGAATCGAGAAATACACTGGCAAATCGATGCTTCCATCTCACCCTGCGTTTTCGTGGATTCGCTAATTTTATGGTTCCTTGTGAAATTCTGTTGAATGGACAGACTGTACCTTGAACCTGCCCAGCAAGCAATCAACCCACTACGCTCAATGTGTTTCCGTTACTCTTCCAGAGCCTAGTGACTTTCCAAGATAGACATCGTGGTTATGCCAGAACCGATTCGTCGCTCAGACGCGTGACAGTTGCCAGCTGCCATTAAGTTTGGTAATCTGATGGGAATAAAAATGGGCCCACTTTGTTGGATTTCGCTGACAAATCTAGGATTTCGCCTTCAAAAACAGATTGGCAAAAACAGAGTGGCAAAAGGTTTTCAATTTTACCCTAACGGAATAGTATCGATGATGCGATTGTTTTTTCTACCTTGTTTCTTGGCGATGGTATCGACTGGGTTAGCCGAGTCCCCTTCTAAGGCCAACGTTACAACCCAAGTCTTTTTTGACATCACCATTGATGGCAAAGACGCAGGTCGGATTGTCATGGGACTTTTCGGCGATGATGTTCCCAAGACCGTTGAGAACTTTCGATGCTTGTGCACTGGTGAGAAGGGTGAAGGAAAAAGCGGAAAGCCGCTTCATTTCAAAGGCAGCTCTTTCCACCGCGTTATTCCTAAGTTTATGCTTCAGGGCGGTGACTTTACCCGCGGTAACGGAACTGGCGGTGAGAGCATTTACGGAGAGAAGTTCAAGGACGAAAACTTTAAGTTGCGGCATGATGCTCCTGGTCTTTTGAGCATGGCGAACGCTGGTCCCAACACTAACGGTTCCCAGTTCTTTATCACCACCGAAGTCACCGGCTGGTTGGATGGCAAGCACGTTGTGTTCGGGCGCGTGGTTGAAGGGCTGGACGTCGTGAAGAAGGTCGAAAGCTTCGGCTCCAACAGCGGTTCCCCGAAAGCCAAGATCATCATTAGTGATTGCGGCGAACTGAAAGCCGAATCGAAGTAAGTTTTCGTTGTTTGCTAGTGTGTCAACGGCACCACGATAAAAAAAGGCCCGCAAGCAAATCGCTTGCGGGCCTTTTTGTTTTGTGAGATGAGATCGACTAGTCAATGCCTAGTTATTTGGGCGCCTAGTTATTTGGGCCTTGGCCACCTCGGTTGCCGCGACCGCCGCCACCCCAGCGTGGCATCTCAGGAAACTTGAAGGCTTCCCCCTTCATGTCTTCGAGCGACTTCTTTTGTTCGTCGGTCAAGAGAGCGAGAAGTTTCGCTTCGCCTTCCTTGCGCATGGCTTGCATCTTCTCAAAGGCTTCTGGTCCTGGAGGTCCATTAGAAAATATGCTTCGCATGGCTTCGCCGGCTTCTTTCTCCATTTCCGTCATTTTTGCTTTTTGTTCGCTGGTGATTCCCAAGCGAGTTGCGATCAGAGCGTTGCTCAGGGACATCAGCCCCTGTTGTTGGGCAAGAAGTCCGACAAGCCGGTCCATTTGATTTGGATCGAGAAGTTCTTCGAGCTTCTCTTCTCTTTTTTTGTTCATTTCACGCATCTTTGCGCCGGCTGCTTCCATCGCAGCTTGGTCAGGCCGTTCCGTTCGTGATCGGCCCTCGAACATGGAACGCATCGAGTCTTGCGCTTCCTTCTTCATTGCTTCGAGCTCGGCAGTCTGGTCCTCGTCCAGCTTGAGTTCATCGCAGACTTCCTTCATCATGAGTAGACCGAACAGGCCACCGCCGCCCATTCCTCCGCCTCCCATCATTCCGCGCATCATTCCGCCGCCAGGGCCCATGCGTCCGCCGGGGCCACCCGGGCCGCCACCCTGGCCGCGCCCACCACGCCCACCCTCTTCCTGAGCAAACGAAAACGGGACAATCGCCATTGCCATAGCAAAGGCAAGAAAAGGTCGAGAGAGACAGACGCGGAACAGCATTTTTATCCCCAAAGTTCAAGCAAAACGAAAGTATTGTGAAGCCAGTGCGACAGATGCACAAACTAACCAACACGATACTTGCAGACGCGTTTCGCGTTAACCGCCACTTTACGAAAGGAATCGAGAAAATAAGTCCGTAAAAAAAGGCATCGCGACAACAACAAGAACAGCCGAAGGTCCTCTCCCTCCTCCAGCCAGTCTCGCCACGATCGCGATGCCAATTATTTGATGATCGTTGAGGCGTCTCTCCTCGCCTCAACTTCATATAGGACGACGGGTGCATTTTTTGTGCCATGGTTGCAAAACGGCCAAATTTCTGTTCCGGCTTTTTTCTTACAGAATCGACGAAAAACCTGCTATGCGTTTTTAAAAAGCAAAAGAACAACACCAAGGGAGCCGAAAACAACTTTAAAAAAGTTAACGAATCATGCACTCGCACTGCTGCTGACGGGGCCTTTCGCGGGAGCAGGGCTGTGCATTTGCCTAAAAAGAAGGCATCCAGGTCGCTTGCAAAAAAGGCAATTGGCATGAAGTCCCTCTTCGACGCCGGATTGTCTGGCGTGTGAGGCATGAGTCGCGGACGCTAGCCCAATGGCACTTCCTTGGCTGCCGTGGCTTCGAAAACAATTACGAACTTTGAGCATGGAATGTCGAAATCCGAGGGAATTCGCACACCACTTCATTATTCGACATTCCTTGTTCGGTGTTCGACACTCAGGACAAATCGAAAGCAGAAGGCATTGGGCTATCGCTTGCTGCGTAGCTTAGGCTGCACCAACAATCCGGCTTCCACGGGGGAAGGCAAATGGCGGTTAGGGCCAACGTGCCGTTTGCAAGCTAACGGAATTTTTCAGAATGGTCCTTACTGTGCTTTACAGGCGTGGCGGGTTGTAGATACTTGCAACTCGTTGCTGATGTGATCGGTGCGAGACGTTGATGTCAGCCTTGATTGCGACTTGATCGCCGGCGGGGTTGCTTGTTGGCGTGATCGCGTATTTTTGGCAGTGACTTCGCGACAACGGTGACTCGGCTACTCTTTTCTTTTCAAACCAGGAAGTCTGAATGTCGAACACATGGATGTCTCGTTTGGCCGT
>JBIKLJ010000298.1:0-5259 GCA_044359895.1 Pirellula sp. | reverse complement strand
TCGAGCGAAGTCGATCATCACGAAGCTCTCCATGTCGATCCCGATGCCTGGATCTCCACCTAGGACTGTTCGCGTTCCACTCGTCGCACTCAATGGTTTACCTGCCGTAACGCCAGACGCCTACAATGACCCCAACGCAACTCCATGGGATAAGACCAATGCGAATGCAGAGTTGTTGTTTTTGATTGTGGAAGGATCCGACCTGAATGGCTCGAGTGCAACAGAACTCTTTGGTAAATCAGAAGTTGGCGATACGGATAATGATGGCTTGAATGAGTTCATTGATGCGTTCGGTAATCCGATCCGCTGGATACGCTGGCCATCCGGGGCTGAGGGTGCCACGCGATACTATCCGGACATGTTGAACCCAGCGATTGTTTCAGGAACTACTTTGCTTGTGAATTCGGAACCTTACGATCGCTTAGGTTCGGACCCAGGTTGGGGCACTTCCCTGCCTCCCGGGGCTGGTTTAAGTCCACTCGTTATCAGTGCTGGCCCAGACGAAAAATTTGGAATTCGCTTTAGGGAATTAGATCGTTACTCGCCACCGGCCTCTCCTCCAACAGAGGTCGGAATGTGGCAAGGTTCAACTTCTTATTCAGATGCAGAAGCGCCCTTCAATCCGGCCGCTAGTTCAGTGCTCAATGCGAGAACGGGTTACAACCTACGATCGTTTACCGACCCATGGTTTCCTCGAGACGCAGCACTATTTGGGATCCGAATGGGAGAAACGGTTTCGGGGGCATCTAGCGATTTAGAGAACGGTGAAGTCGCTTTGGCCACCAATGCCGACGACAACATCAGCAACTTCGAAGGAACAGGGGTGTCGCTATGATCGATTGCATACCGACCATTAGTAAAACCTCCCTACTTGCTCCCCTCGCCCCTGTACTCAGGGGAGAGGGGTTGGGGGTGAGGGGTTCCGGAATCACTTCGAAGTCTACGAGTCGGCATCCATTGAACTGCCAAATCCCCCTCATCCCCAGCCCTTCCCCCCCGGAGTACCGGGGGAGAAGGGAGCGACTCACTTGGGTGGTGAGCAGCCCCGAGAATAGGCACGCGGTCACGCTCGTCGAGTTGCTGACAGTATTGGGCATTGTGACACTCGTTGCCCTGCTTGTTTTGCCTTCCGTGAAAACGATGCTGACGGATCGCAAGAGCACCAATGCGGCGACGATGGTTCGGAACTTTTTGGAAGCGGCACGGGCTCGAGCCGTCGGTAGCCAGATCCCAGTTGCCGTTGTTTTAGAACGAATTTCGTCCGTGCCGCTGGACGCGAATGATGACGGTTTGATCGATGGCCGCGACTTGGTTGATGGAAGATTGCAGTCCGCTACTTCAACCGACCCATTACCAGCTGGGGCTCTGCCCGACACCAATTTCTTACCTTACAACTCGTGCATACGAATGAGCATGGCGGAGCAGCCGCTTCCCATCACTGAAAAGATGCTTAATGGCACACCGACGATTTTCTCTTCGGCCGATCGTACTTTACCTACTTTGCCTCCTGGGACACCGGCGGGATTGTCCTGGGCGGTTTTGGAGAACGTGTTATCGAACAGCCCTCTAGTAACCAACTATTTTGTAGCAGGTAACGAAGTCAGTTTAGGTCAATCGAACATCAGGCACCTGATCGTGTTAACACTGGTACCGGCACCCCCTACCAATGGACAGGCAGGCTTTGTCAATCATTGGTTTGGTGTGGTCGGTCGCAATGTGATTGCGAGTAACTTGGAGCAAGCTATTCCCGCAACCGACCTTGCGGTACCTACTCTGGGTGAAACCAGATTCACGGTTTTTCAGAAGCCGAAACCCATTAACGGGCCGAATATCCAACTTCCAAAAGGGATGTGTATCGATCTATCGCTCAGCGGGTTTTCGACATTTGGCAACCTGGCTCCTCGTGACAATCGAATGCGATTTAGTTCTGCTTGGGTAACAGCGGCAGCGTCGGTTCCGAGCGCTGAAACACTCCGCCCCATTTTCATCGTTTTTTCGCCTGATGGAAGCCTATCGCGGGTGTATGCAAACGGAGCTGGCTCGTCAGGCAGCATTCCCATTGAGCTTGCTGATGACCTATTTCTTCACATTGGCAAGCTTGATCAAGTAGTTCCACCGGTGTTCGACACCACAACGGTTCAGAACTTAACGGATCCATCTATGTACATCGTTCGGTTGTCATCGAAATCGGGCGGATTGAGTGTCGCCCCAGCCACGCAAGACATTCCCGATGCTGCGACAGTCGGCTCGGTTCTCGAGCTGACTCGTCAAGGTACTTATGGTGCCTCATTAACAGGACAATAAGGGAGCCCATTATGAGAAGCAACACCCATGACCAAAATCGTTACCGGACTAGCGATCGCCATGGATTGACCTTAGCCGAGTGCCTCTTTGCCATGGCAATTATGCTGGTCGGTTTGATCGGTATTGCGGCCATGGTTCCTTTCGCTGGACGCCAAGCGGCCGATAGCTATTCGATCGTGCAGACCTTGGCTGCCGGACAGAATACCATTGCGGTCGCCAAATCATCCCAGGTCTTTCGCCCAAGCACTACGTCTCCGTGGCAGTTCATTGATGATAGCTCTGCTACGGCTGTTGATTCTCGCGACACGTACTTCGTTTCGGCGGAGCGGTTGTATCAACAGCTTTATGTTTCTGGCTTACCGTCATCGCACAACGCGACGCAACGGTACGTTGCTGCGAATACAGCGTTGGGAACAAGTTTTTGCATGGACCCTAATTTCTGGGGGCATCAAGCTCGCTATAACCAATGGCGTGGTGCATCGCACAGGAAAGTGCTTGCCGATGATTGGGGATACTACCGACGAACCCGATTTCCTTTCTACAACGAAGCTTACCCGGTTAACTACTACCCATTTAGTACAGGCGCAACGGCCACAACGCCGCGGCTTGCAAGAGTTTCGTTACGCGATCCCATGGGAACAGACGTTAACGGCAACAACGGTTGGTTGCGTGAAGCTTCAGCCAAAATCGTATCGAGTTCAAGCGGTGGCGATGTAACCAAAGAGGTTGCTCAAGTGGATAAGAGCTTCGGTCCGTTGCGAGGCTTCGCGAGTGCGTCCAATTCGGCTTTAGTTTCATCCATACAAGCTGGCAGCGGTGCGACGAATGCCAGCTGGTTGGCGACGATTATACCGACCGACGAAACGCCGATTGCGGCACCTACGAACACGGAGCTTCCGTTCTACCCAGAATCGTTCGATTTGTCGGTGGTGGTGTTCAGCAAACGGGATGTACGCGAATTGGTTTTTGAAGACGCAGCCGAATACGATTCTTTCATGATAGATCCTGTACCCGCCATCAGCGAACGAATTGCCGACGTTGGATTCCTGAATCCCTTGGAGGCTAGCAGCTCCAGCACATTCAGTATCACGTTGCGCACTGACGAACGAGTCGGATTGCGATGCAAAGTGGGGGACTGGATTATGCTTTCGCGTTATCGCGTTTTCCGTAATCTGATGACGGGGGTCGAATTTAGTCGGCAGCAGCACGAATGGTATCGGTTGATTAGTGTCACTGCGGAAGAAACTTCGACTGGCCCTTTTGGCAATCCAATCGTCGCATGCGAAGTACGCGTTTCAGGCAAGCCTTGGGGGTGGTCGTTGAGCGAAGGGGAATGGTTTCGAGATCAAGGAATGACGAGCCTTCCTAACCTCAATACTATGCCTCCGGCTGTAGCAACATTGGTCCCCAATGTCATCAACGTTTATCAAAGAACGTTGAAGGTCGGTGGTCTTTAACTTGGACAGCTCGAACCAAAGCGACTCCATTTTTCGCCTTTTGAACTTGAACCTGAACTTTCCACTCTCCACACACCAAACTTTTCGCGAGAGAGAAAATCATTATGACAAACCGACGACTTAACAAAAAACGAACCGCAAAGCGCGGGTTGATCCTGCTGATCGTGTTGGGGATGCTTGCAATGTTTACGTTGCTTGCGGTTACCTACGTGGTTTCGGCTGGAGCGTCAAAGGATGGCAGTCGAGCCTTAGCGGTGAAGGCTCGCCGGTCGAGTCTTTCGGTGGACGGCTTCGCGAAAGTGGTTCTGAAAGACGCTCTTCGCGGCACCAACAACCAGAAATCTGCGTTCTACGGAAACAGCATCATTGGGGACGTGTTTGGGCCCAATCCCATCCGTACTAGCTTTGGTCCCTATTTGAACAATAACTCCGTGCGATTCTTCGATCAACGCCCAAGCGGACTGAGTTTGGTCAAGCTGTCCATTAATGAAATGATCGGTGGTGTTGTTGGCTTGTCCCCTTATGAGAACGAATACAATTCTCGGATTTTGACCGTCTTAGAAGGACCGTTGGCCGGGCAATCCTTTCGTATTTTGAAGTATGTGGGGTATGCGAATAATGGCTCCGGAACGGACCCAAATATGGCGGCGTCACCTTGGGCAGGTCCAACAGCGGTTCAAGCAGATGCAAACGACATTCGTTATTCGGTTTTGATCGATCTGAACGAAATCAAGGGAGCGGAGTTCACGGGCGAATACACGGACGCCGATGGGGTCGTTAGGTCCAAGACCGTTTCCATAGATCGATGGATATCGGAGGAAGGGATTGGATCGCTGTTCTATTTCAAGACTACGGCTGCTGGTGTGCCTCCAGTCACAGGAACAATGCAAGGTTACAAGTTACTGATCAATGATGCTGCCTTTAACAGCCCTGGTATTGGTTTAGAGGATGTGGCAGTAAAGGCCGACGGGACTACAGTCAATTCTGGCTTCGGAAATCTTGATGGGCGAAGATTGTTACAATTTAATGATCCTACAAACAATCCTTTAAACGACAAAAGAGTTCCTCTTGCGCTGCTAACTCATTACGATTACCTGCAAGACCCGATGATGATGAACACCAACGTTTCGGGCAATGAAGGGGTAGAAGGCCTTGGAAACATGCGTCGCGAATGGACCTCCAACCTGCAGTACGATCAATTGTCTTTAAAGGGTTGGAGTAACGAAGGGATCGATGTTGCCGACTACCGTGATGCTTTTCTTGCCAATCAATCGTTCGCAGGTGGGCAGCTTACTATCACTCCGTCCTACCATCGACCTGAGGTGATCAACTACATTAGTCACTTGTATGGTGATCCAACCTTGCTATCACAGGGTCAGGTGTTTGAGTTGATTCGTTTGATTGACGCGTCCACTGCGCGTGTATTGAGCTATCCAGGTAAGAACGAAGGATTTGCAAAAAACGATAATCGAGTCTTGCGGCTTGATAGCAACTTCAC
>JBIKLJ010000103.1:0-18027 GCA_044359895.1 Pirellula sp. | reverse complement strand
GGGGGATGGAATGATCCGGTTGGACAGGATGCCCCAAGAGTATTACGTTCACCAACCAATTCGGGTAGCCGTTCGAGCCCCCGATTCCTAGCCAATTTTAATCCGAAGAAATTCGAGCGAGATAAATCATGGAATCCAACTTGAACCGCTGGCGCTAAAGCGGACTATTCATAACCCGAAGCGTAAGCGAGGGATTGCAACATCGCCCCTCGCTTACGCTTCGGGTTGTGAAAGCAGGCTGCATTGTTTGCAACCCAACGTAACAAGTTACGCGTGCTTGACTTGCATCCATGCCGAACTAGGTTCATGAATCATCCGCGCCAGCCGCGACCTCTATCTTGCAAAGGAAAGCCGTATCTAAGCCAGCGCCTTTGGAAGTCTCGCCAATGCGAGGACGAGTACTATTTCATGGCCAAATCCATCCAACTCTTCTTCAAGATCATCCCATTTTGTTGGGTTATTAAGCAAAAGATGCATTCCGCCCGGGTTTGCTGGACGGAATGCAATCAACGCGTTGTTTGCGTCAGCTTCTAGGTTCGATGGTGTACCGTTGGCATGTTTAGCCAACGGAAGACCAAACTAATCCAGACGGTAGCCCTTGGCGTAGACGGGCTTGATCAATCCGGCGACACCTGGCGTCTTCAAAGAAGCCAAGTTGGTAACCTTGAGGTTCTTAGCATCCCATTCCACTTTCTCGCCCCATTCTCCCATGGCACCCTTTTCGCCACCCTTAGCCGCGGCCCATACCGCTAAATTTCCAAGAAGAATAGTTTCTGTCAGCGGACCTGCACGCTCAATAAAGTTTGACTTGCAGATCATCGGATCGCCGGCCATCTTTGCACGGAATAGCTCGTACATGTTGTTCAAATCATTATTGCCCTTGTCCTCGGCGCGTTCAAAGTCGACATTGACTTTGCTGACACCCTTCAGTTCGTACTTGCCGCAGTAATCATCGGAGCTATAGAAAGCTCCCTTCTCACCAACAATCAAAACACCGCTGTCGGCAACGTTTTCAATGCCCCACTTTTTGAAGACGTCCATCGGCGGCTTGTTGCCCTTGCGGTCGTACCACCAGAATGGAATCGCAGGACGCTCTGACGTTTCAGGAAACTCGAACTTGATCACCGAACTTGCAGGGAAGCTATCAAAATCATGCCCACTGGTCTTCGCAACCACCGAGATAGGGTCACGCAGACCGCATGACGCGAACGGAACCGTTAGCTGATGGCAAGCCATGTCACCAAGAGCGCCTGTTCCGAAATCCCACCAGCCACGATGCTCGAAGCTGTGATAAAGACCCGGCCAAAATTCACGTTCTGGGGCAACCCCTAGCCAGCTCTTCCAATCAAGCTTCTCAAGGCCACGTGCGATTTCCTTTTGCTTTTCAGCGATGATATCTGCTGCGTCCTCGGCATCTTCTTTTTTGGCCTGCTCTGCAAACTTAGCAAGATCCATGCGTCGACCAGGCCCTTGAGCCCACACGGGTCGGTTCGACCATGCGTAGACTTCTTTCAACGCGCCTAGAACGCCCGATTTCAACTGAGCAATGGCTTCACGTGAAGAATCAAGGGCTGTCCCTTGATTGCCCATCTGAGTGCAAACGCCTTTCTCTTTTGCGACCGTCGCAAGCAATCGAGCTTCGTAAATGGTTCGGGTCAATGGCTTTTGCGTGTAGCAACTGATGCCAAGACGCATTGCTTCCAGCGTCACAGGAGCATGCATATGGTCCGGAGTGCTGACCGTGACGATGTCGATATTCTTTCCGTGCTTTGCAAACAATTCACGATAATCAGTGAACTTCTCAGCAGACTTAAATGCATCCGACTCTGCTTTTCCATCCAGAGTGCCTCGGTCGACATCGCACATCGCAATCACGTTTCCAAACGTGGCAGCATTGCTCGAATCGCTGCTTCCTTTTCCGCCGACGCCAATACACGCCACGTTCAGCTTCTCGTTGGCAGAATTGCTCATGGCAGAACGACTGCCTGCGGCTACAAAATAACCAGCACCGATGACCGATGAGTTTTGGATAAACTTACGGCGATTTGTTCTCGACATGGATTCTTCTCGTTGATTTGGAAACAGGAACAAACAAAATAAGGTGCTAAGTTGCACCGGACGATCAAGGCGAACGAAGAGGACCTTCGAACCGTTCTATCGGCTGATCTTCGTATCCCGCCCAGTATATCCCTGGGGAACTCTGGTGGCAACAATCATTCCCGTTAACGGCCGCCTAGCAAAAGATTCTATGCCCTTGACCTAGCCTACGATCACTCTGTGACCGATGCTCTGATCGCTTCTGAGATCGTTTTTTTGCCAATGCTCGATTTGTCGGGAAAGGGGCCGTCCACGCCTGTTTTAGGCCACGATTCTTGGTCGGCAAACTGACCCTCGTCTCGAAACTGTTTTTGCAACCTTGCTATTTCACCCTTGAGTTCGTCAAGCAATTTTGTCACCTCGGGTAGCTTTGCCTCGGTCGGATCGAATAGTAGGTTGTGTTGCTCGGTAGGATCCTTTTCAAGATCGTACATTTCATAAACTTCCTTTTTCCAATAGTAAATCAGCTTATGCGTGTCGGTCCTCACGCCAAGATGGGCGGCTGTGTTATGGTGGCCAGGATCGTGATAGTACCTGTAGTAGATGCTCGTTCGCCAGTTCTCTGGATTCTTGCCCTGCATCAGCGGCAGCAGCGATTCCCCTTGCATGGACGTTGGGATGTCTAGACCTGCAAGAGCCAGGAATGTTGGAGCCAAATCGATATTCGCAACCAGTTGCGACGGGACATTTCCTTCAAGAATGCCTGGCCCTCGCGCCAATAGCGGAACGCTCAGACCAGGCTCGTACATAAAGCGTTTGTCGTACATCCCAAGATCGCCCAGATACCAACCATTGTCGGCGGTGTAAATCACGATGGTGTTTTTTGTCAGATCTGACTTTTCTAAATAATCGAGAACTCGGCCCACTCCGTCATCCACCCCTTGCACGCAGGCCAAATAATCCTGCATATAGCGTTGGTACTTCCAACGGATAAGCTGCTCGCCGGTCAGCAACTTTCCATCGACCGTCAGTTCCATCGGTACGGTATTTTGCCATCGATTTAAAGCCGGCCCCTTTAGATCGCTCGGAGGAACCAGCTTCAAATCGCGATGCGTCAAATCGCGAGCTATCGTTTGCCGATTCTCTGGCAACGCGGCAGGCCGAGTTGCATAATCGTCCCAAAGCGTTTCCGATTCGGGAATCATTTGGTTCTTAAACTTCGCTTGGTTCTTGAGATCAGGCTCCCAGCCGCGATGAGGAGCCTTGTAATGAAGCATCATAAAAAAAGGCCGATCCTTGGGCCGCGTCTCCATAAACTCGATCCCCAGTTCGGTGGTTACATCCGTGCAATGCCCTTCAAGAATGAGCTTTTTACCAGGGACCAGGAATTCGGGGTTCCAATAAGCTCCCTGACCAGGCAAAACCACCCATCGATCAAAGCCCGTGGGGTCGGAGCCCAAATGCCACTTGCCAATCATCCCGGTGTGATATCCGCCAGCGCCTAGCCGCTTCGCAACATGGTCTAAACTTCCGTCAAAGCGATTGAAGACCGGGACCCCATTCAAATGAGAGTACTGCCCCGTCAGCAATGTCGCTCGACTGGGGGTACAGATCGAGTTGGTCACAAATGCATTCGCAAATCGAGCCCCACCAGAAGCGAGCCGGTCGATGTTCGGAGTCTGATTCACCTTGGATCCATAAGACGATATCGCATGGCGAGCGTGGTCATCCGAAAAAACAAAAATGATGTTCGGACGCTCCGTGCCATAAACGGACAAAGGTAGCGTGGATCGAATGGCCTGAACCAACATCAACGCCATCAAAAAAGTGGCTGCTCGAGTCATGCGATAAATAAGCCTCATGAAAATCCTCTGCCTCGGTTGCTATTCAGGTAACAATTGCATTTTTGAGTATCGGGCTTCTCGCAACTTGACCGGGAAGCCCCGGACTCGTTAGCTCCAATGCGCCCCAATGGATCACTTTGCTCCAAGATGCTTACAACACTTTCCAGACAATCCTGCTTGGATCAGTCGAGCTGGAGCTCCCAAATGGAACGGTAACTGTCGATGCTTTCAGTATAAGCTATCAGGTTCGCGTAAAACTCATGAGTTGAAAGGGTCGCACTGTCTCCAATCATACACAGCTTGCGTTTGGCTCGCGTGATTGCAACATTCATGCGGCGAGTGTCCGCCAGAAATCCGATTTCGCAGGTCGGGTTGGAACGGACCAGAGTGATGATCACGACCTCTTTTTCCCGACCTTGAAAGCCGTCCACCGTGTCAATTTCAAGCGACCGAAACGGACACATATGCCTGAGCAATCTTACCTGAGCCGCATAGGGTGCAATGATGGCGATGTCGTCGGGGCGAATCCCAATCGCACAAAACTCGCGAACCTGATGCATGACCCATTTCGCTTCCAAGGGATTGCAACGGCTCTCACCATCCTGCTCAAGCTCTTCGTCATAATTTGCCCCGGCCGTATCCACGAACAGGACGGGGGTCTGCAGGATAGCATCATGCGGTGGCTCGACAAGATCAGCTAGCAAATGGGTTGCGACAGAAGGGGCTGCAACTAATCTGCCATGGTAAAAGCTATCCGATGAGTACTGCATGATTTGGGAATGCATGCGGTACTGAACTTGAAGCTGTCGAGTGATCGAGTCCCCCAAATCGCGAACCAACCGCTCCATCATGCTTACTGCAAACCCCTCCGCAGCTGCATCCTTCGCCAGGATTGTCGGTGGCAACTGGCAATGATCCCCCGCCAAAACAAGCCTCTCCGACCGCAAAAGGATAGGCCAGCTTCCAGGCTCGGTGCACTGGCACGCTTCATCGATGACTCCAAGATCAAATCGCCTATCGCCCAGGATATCGGGATCGAAGTTTGTTGTGGCGCAAATCACATCGGCTCGATCAAGTACATTCGCAATAATCTGACGTTCGTACAACTTCGCGTCTTCACGAAGCTGTCGCGATTCGCTTCGCATCTCATGCCGAGCCCCTGGGGCGGGTTTGGCTCGCGTGAACTTACCTGCCTTGCGGGCAATCTTATCGGCCTCTCGCAGCATGTCAGCAATCACTTTGGTTGCAGGTTCCGACTCTACAATCGCATCTAAGGTATGTTGCTGAAGCTCCTCTTGCACCCGTGCTGGATGCCCGATCCGAACCACTCGCACTCCGCTGACAACCAGTTTCTCCAATAGATTATCTACCCCTGTGTTGCTCGGTGCACACGCAAGAACTTTTTGCCCCTTCGTTACGGCCTGCCGAATCAGCTCGACAACGGTGGTTGTCTTGCCTGTACCCGGCGGGCCGTGAATGATAGCAACGTCGCGGCTCGCCAGTGCAAATTCGATAGCCGTCTTCTGAGAATCATTGAACCTTGCATCTAAATCCAGCGGCTTCGGTTCGTCAAAGCGAGACTCCCGTTCATACAGCAGAATGTCGCGTAAATGAGCCACTCGACCTCGAGCATTACCGACCGCAGCCAACGCAGTAAGTTGTCTCGATCGAGTAATCTCGTCAGCCGATATATCCAAACGGAAGCGATCGCCATCGGGCCATTCGTCAAATGCGACTTCCACCGAACCGTTGTTGCGCGAACAGACGATACCATAACTAACATCGTCTCCATCGGGTTCCAGCGATGCTACCACGGGCGACCCAACGCGAAAACGATTCCAAGGCAAGCTCAGTGTCCGGTTTCGCTTCACGAAGGTAACAAGATACCTTCCGCCTAAGCCGGTCCGATGGTCTTCGATCACCAGATCAAGAAGAGTATCACCGCGCGACTCCGCATTGGCTTGCGAGCGAATCTTGCGACGCTCCATCATCCTCTGACGCTCGGAGTCCGATTCCATACTGAGCCATTTTCGAAGTTGATCGAAATGGGAAGAATAAGGTATTGCGTGCGCAGCGATGTGCGATGTCTCCAAAAAGGGAACAAAAAACGAATTCGGCCTAGCAAACCGCATGATATACCTTCCCCCAGTGGATTGAAACACCCAAGAATCTCCCGCCTCGGACAAGCTCGCTATTGACCAAGAGCCTTCCTTTTATCTGAAAAGGAAGGCATCTTGGGCGGTTTGGGTTGAGTTTTCGAAATGTGTGGAGATCCTATGCGATATTTGACCTTGATCGATGCGTTTCATCTGAAGCGGGCTTGCATCAAGATCTTAAAACACAGAAAATCGTTTCGGATGGAACCGGACCAACCTTGTAGCCCCGGAGATGGCTGGGAAGCAACGAAATGGCAATGGTCCAACACCTAGGTGAGGAGCATCACATGAGTAACCAATCACTTACATTCGAAGAGCTCGGCATTGGTCAAAAGTGGACTAGCCCTCGTCGAACGATCATTGCATCGGATTTGACTGATTTTTCGGAGCTGACGGGCGACCACGATCCACTTCATACCGATGCGGATTTTGCAGCCAATGGCCCTTTCGGTAAACCGATCGTGCATGGGCTCCTAGGGCTGTCTATTTTAGCTGGACTTAGCTCCAATGCGCCCAAGGTTGCGACGACTGCCCTGGTGGACATTCGCGGTTGGAGCTTCTCAAGGCCTGTTTATGTTGGAGATTCCATTTACGCAATCACTGAAGTCATCGATCTGAAAGAACGCGGTCGTCGACATGGTGAAGTCCACTGGTATCGCCAATTGCTGAACCAAAAGGACGAAAAGGTTCAGGACGGAATTCTTGTGACTCTTGTTTCTCGTCGTGTCCCACTGCCAACGAAGAAAACCAGAGACTTTGCTACCAGTTCCGAAGAAACTCTCTCCCCGGATTGTCTGACTCCGTCAATCGAAGCCGTTGAAGTGTTTTAGCTTCGAACTAAAAAGTGTCGATGTTCGCTTTGGTTCACAATCAACGATACGGGCTAGCACTAACCCCTGGAAGCAACTAAGCTAGCGTTTATGCAACATCTAGATCATTTGAAAAATCTCGTCATTATGGCCTCGGCAGATGGGGCTTTATCCGAAAGCGAAATTTCGCTGCTGGTGGATCGCTGCAGCGAAATGGGCCTCCACGAATCTGACCTGGGCAAGGCCGTTGCGTATGCTCTGAGCGATGAAGCAGCCTTGAAGCTTCCTAAGGTCAAGGAAGAGCAACTGGCTATGATGTCCGATTTAATTCGAATCATGGCAGCCGATGGCAAGCTAAGCGAGGTTGAGAAACGCTTGTTTGCTCTCGCCGCCGCGAAAATGGGGCTCGAACGCGACGAAATCGACGGGCTCATTGACCGTCTTGTGGGCAAACACAAAAGCTAATTGATCGTTGTGGACAGCACCAACGCGAACCAAGGCAATTGCAATTCTCGCTGGGCCGTCGTGGGTGGCGGCATGCTGGGCCTTGGCGTCGCCCGGAAGCTCTTGGAACGCGGAGAAAATGTCACTTTATTCGACTCAGGGGACTCGTTGGGCGGTCTGACTTCTGCCTGGATCATCGGGGACGTAAAGTGGGATCGTTTTTACCACGTGACTCTTTTGAGCGATGTGCATTTGCGAGGGCTTCTGCGAGAACTGGACCTGGATGAAGAGATCGAGTGGGTACAAACCAAAACCGGTTTCTACTCCGACGGCAAGCTTCACTCCCTTTCAAGCTCGATCGAGTTTCTGAAGTTTCCCGTCCTGAATCTCTATCAAAAGTTTAGGCTTGGTGGAACGATCTTCTTCGGTTCGAAACTGAAGAATTGGAAAAAGCTAGAGGGGATCTCAGTCGAAAAGTGGCTGATCCAATGGAGCGGCAAGTCCACCTACGAGAAAATCTGGAAGCCGTTGCTCCAATGCAAACTAGGTGATGCATACCAAAGAACCAATGCTGCGTTTATCTGGGCCTACATACAGCGTATGTACGCAGCCCGTCGAAGCGGAATGAAGCGAGAGTTGTTTGGCTACGTCCAGGGTGGCTACGACCGGGTGCTTCAGCGATTGGCAATGTTCCTCGCCGAAAAGGGCCTCGCGATGCGCAGTAAGTCGACAGTCCACCGCGTATCACGAGACGAATCTAAGAATTCATGGACCCTAGAATTCCAGAATGAAAACGGCCGGGCTTCAGAGCAGTTTGATCGCGTCGTGATGACTCTGCCCTCACCGACGATTTTAAAAACGGTTCAGGGGCTCTCCAACAAAGAGCATTTGCGCTTAGCAGCAACCGACTATTTGGGGGTAGTATGCACTTCCTTGTTGCTCGACCGACCGCTTGGTGGCTATTACGTTACGAATATCACGGATCCAGGAATTCCGATCACGGCTGTCATCGAAATGGGCTCCATTTTAAAGCCGGAGCATCTGGGTGGGAATTATCTGGTCTATCTGCCAAAGTATGTGGATTCGCGCGACCCAGCCCTGGAAGAATCGACCGACCTGATTCACGCGCGATGTATTGCGACGTTAAGTTCAATGTACCCGTCCTTCCATCCAGAGCAGGTGCGTGCGATACAAACTGCGAAAGCTCGATATGTCATGGCGATACCAACCTTGAATTATTCGGACAATCGTTGCCCGGTTGTTTCCTCCATGCCCGGCCTTTACTTACTGAATTCAGCTCGAATTGTTGATGGCACTCTGAACGTCAATGAAGTGCTGCGATTGGTCGAGACTGAGTTTGAAGATACGATATGGCCTTCAACTACGTCCCGTTCTTGAACCAAATTTTTCATTCAAAGCCCGTTGACGTTTTGTCCAGGGCGGCCGCCCTAGTGGTGGGCCTAGCCATTTACTCTATCGTCGGTGTCGAAAAGTGGGTTCGTTTTGGACGAACTCCATCCAAATCAAACTCTTCTAAGGTCACAGAATCATGACAGAAGAACAAATCGCAAACTTCGACTTGGTCGTCATCGGCGGCGGCCCCGCAGGCGTCAGTGGTGCGCTGGCTGCGGGGATTCTCGGCAAAAAGGTCGCGTTGATCGAAAAAGAAGCGGTGGTCGGTGGAGCTGGAATCAATACGGGAACGATCCCCAGCAAAACACTGCGCGAGACTGCGTTGGTACTTTCGGGAGGACGGTCGCGTCGGCTTTTTGGCGTGGATTTATCGCTTCGGCGCGAGGCAACCATCTCCGACTTCATGTGCCATGAAAGACAAGTGAAGGCACAAGAGCGCAAACGTTCCGAAAGCAAACTTGCTCTTCGGGGGGTTACGACCATTCACGGTAGTGCAAGCTTTGTAGATCCGTACACGGTGAAGATCGTTTCGACCTTGGGTGAGGAGACACGGTTTCGCGGTGACAAAATTTTGATCGCGACAGGAAGCTCCCCATTGAGACCACCCGAGTTTCATTTTGAGGATGATCGTATTCACGACTCGAATGAAATTCTCGAGTTGAAAACCCTGCCTAAGAAATTGGTTGTCATAGGTGCCGGTGTGATCGGTTGCGAGTACGCCGGAACGTTCGCTGCTCTTGGAGCGGAAGTTCATCTGGTTGACGGTCGAGATACTCTCTTGCCTTTCCTGGATCGCGAGATATCCCGGAGTCTTGAAAATGCGATGAAAGAAAACGGCATTCGTTTTCACTGGAAAGAAAAGGTTTTGGTGTGCAATGCGCAGGAAACCGGATCGGTATCGATCAAGTTGTCTTCCGGAGCTACCATCGAATGCGATGGCGTTTTAGTTTGCGCCGGTCGCAGCAGCAACACCTCCACCTTGAATACCGTAGCAGCAGGGCTGACGCTCGGCAATCGAGGCTTAATCCAAGTGGGGGAACATTACCAATCGACAGAAGTTTCCCACATCTACGCCGCAGGGGATGTGATTGGCGCACCTGCTCTGGCAGCTACAGGCATCGAACAAGCTCGTCATGCCGTATGCCACGCCTTTGACGAGCCTTGGAGCTGCGGTCTATCGCCCCTTTTACCAACCGGGATCTACACAATCCCCGAAGCGAGTTTTGTTGGCGATACCGAAGAAATGCTGATTGAAAAGAAAGTGCCTTACATTGTTGGCCGGTGCCGATACTGCGACATTCCTCGCGGTGACATCATCGGTGACAATGTCGGATTCCTAAAGCTCCTTTTTCACGAGCAGGACATGCGTCTTTTAGGAGTTCACGTCATGGGGGAGCAAGCGACGGAAGTGGTTCATTTAGGGCTACTAGCCATGATGATGAAGGCCACCGCAGATTTGTTTCATCAAACCTGCTTCAACTACCCGACACTTGGCGATCTTTACAAGTATGCAACGTACGATGCTATGCTTCAATATCGTCATCGCAAGCATGAAGTGACTCAATGACGCGATCGAACACTCCCGTTAAATTGATTGAAATCGATCTCGGCGAGTGCAATAGTAACGGAAGATTCTCCAGCGAAAACATGATAAGTCGCATCGGAAAGCTAGATTTTATTAATGCTTTTATTATTCGTTGACTCGGTCGGTTTAGGCCCGGTGCTCGTTGCGGATTAAGAATTCTGCATGTTCCAAAAGGGCGTCATCATAGTGGAGAGAGATGACGCCCGTGCTTTGCAGTTCTTCCACCAGCTTTAGTTCCTCGACGTAGGTCGCCTCCGCGATTCGATTGATTTTGGAGCCCCTTTGATTCCAGCTCAATACAATCATGGAATAGATCATGAGCGGAAGTATAGAAATGATTACGCTGGTAAACAAAAGGCTGGGGCTCGCATGCGGGAATCGATTGACAGAGGTATTGTCGCCCAGCAATGTTTCGTAGCTTGCCGATAGATACTCGCGATAGATCGCAACGATGGGTCCCGACATCAACATCCAAAAGATCAAGGTGCCGACCAGTCCGAACGCTTGGAGGGTTAGCCAGGAATTCTTGTTTCGATCCACTCCCCATTCGAAAACCGTTCTCGATCGAGATTGAAGTTCTTCGATTCCACTCAGTCGAATCGTGGGTGTTGCAACCAGGTGGGTGGGTTCATCGCTTGCGCCACGCATCTGCTTGACGGCGCGATGGAACTGTGCTTGAACGGGCTCAAGCCTGTCCTGGATCTGACGATTGAGCCGATCGCGTATTCCTTCGTTCATCTCCCACTGAACGCTGTTCGATTGGCGAATGTTTCTGGCCCAAGCTACGAACGTTCCAAAAATCGATGGCACGCTACCGCTCAGCGAAAGCAACAGTCGATCCCAGGCGCCATGAGTCACCCCCAGAATGGTCAGGACCGTTCGGTATGGGAACCATATCATGCTAGTTTCGGCAATCAGCTGAGCTCGAAGCCGGCTCCGGATTGCGGAGTGTAGAATATTCTTCGAGCCCAGTACTGCCTCGATGGCTTTGCTCGGTAAAGCATCCGCCTCCAACCGCAAACGGCCGACGGCGGCTGATAACTGAGGCACTTGTGTTTCTAGAAGTCGACCTACTCGGTGCCGCAGTCGTGAGGTCGCAGCCGAAAGCCTATTGGCTCGCGTTGCTGCGATTTGTTCCAGGGATTCTCCCTTCAAGCTGGCTTGTAGCTGCAATGCAAAACGCTTACCAACTTTCGCTTCGTCACCGTCGGCTTCGAAATCGGGAACGAGCACCGGTGCTAGGAATCGGGTTCTGGGGGCGCTCCCCTGCATCGCTAAACAAAAATGATGAAGATCGTCATCAAGTCGCGATTTGCCCGCGGTACCGCCTGCTGCTTTCGTATCCAATTCAGACAGCGGGACGCATGCGATTACCGGGACACAGATCGCTCCTTCGGTGAAGTTAGCGAGCTGGCTGGTAATCGCCGAGCGAAGCTGATCGCGGCGCACGACTAGCAATTTGATGGGCGAAAGCGCTAAAGCATCTTTCGCAATCTTGGCCGCCTCCAAGTTGTCGTCGGTGATACCTGGCGTATCCAGAAGCATATACGGATGCTCCAGATTGAGCATGTCTTCGGATCGGCAGCCATGGTAGCGTTCGCAGTGCAGATCCAGCGAATCGGGAGGGGTCGGGCCGATCCAGTGCAAGTGCGTGGTGGCTTCGCTGGACAGGACGCCCGTTGGCAACGCATTTGCGACCCGTGGGTCCAAGATGAGCTGTCGGGCAACCCACGTCTTGCCTTGTCCTTTAGCGCCAACAATGGCAATACTGATCAGGGATACGCCGCGCCCAGCCTGAATCGCGACGCACTGTTGCATATACTGATCGCACCATTCGTCAATTTGATGCGTTACGACTTGATCGCCTAGCAACGCATGCGTTGCATTCCGAATGCGTTGCACAAACGAGTCGTTGGAATTCACCATCAGTGGTTTCTATTCTGCCAAAACAATGTTCTTGAACTGAACTTTCATCGGTGGGCCTGCATGCAACTGAAGCGCAATAATTCCCTCGGCGGAACGTTTGTCTTCTTGCTCATCGTGGACCTCGGACATCAGGTAGCCATTGATGAAGTGTTGGCAAACATTTCCTTTGGCGACGATCTTATAAGTGTTCCAGTCCTTGACATTAAATCGCGTTGTCAGAGCGTCCACATCGCCGCTGGAGCCAACAACTTCTTTAGAGCCATCCTTGCTTAACTTCACGATTTCACCGCGCTCGGCCAAAATCCCGCGGCCTCGTTCTTCGTAATTGATACCCATGAATCGAATTTGCGAATCGATATCTGCTTGATAGCCACCGACGATAAACTTGTCCTTGTCCACCACTTTGCTTCGGTACTGAATTCCAGAGTTGCCGCCTGATATTTTGAATTCGCAGGTTAGCACAAAGTCCTTCACTGGTTTTTCAAAAACGAGAAAAGTATTGTTTTGCAGCGGCTCCGATTCTTTGCTCTCACCCGTGATGGCCCCGTCTTCTACTCGCCAATTGCTTTTCGAGCCAGACCAGCCTGCTAGCGACTTTCCGTCGAACAAGCTTTTGCCGTTGGTGGCTTCTTGAGCGGACGCTTTATTGAGATTGAAGAAGCCGGCCGAGCCAGCGACAACGATTGCGATTAAGCAAAGGAAGGTGGACCGAACGCGAGTCGCATGAAAACAAAAAAGACGCATGGAGAGGCTCCTGTGGTTGTATCCGGTAGGATTTACTCGGGGGGGGAATGGATGGTGATTCGAACTTTCGTGGCTCGATCGTCCGAGACCGAAAGGACTTTGGCGGTAACGCCAGGAAATTCTATAATATCACCAGCTGCTAGCAACCGCTCGGCCCGATTCAACAAAAGTCCAGACATTGTATCAACATCTGCCTCCTCGAATTGAATTCCCAGCTTCATTTCGACGCTTTGAACCTGTGTGGAGCCCAAGATTACATAGCTTCCTGGGCCATCGGGAACGATCTCTGGGGCCTCTTCGTCGAACTCGTCAGCCACCTCACCAATGATCTTTTCAAGAACATTCTCTAGGGTCACGATCCCAATGATCATGCCATATTCGTCCACCACAAAAGCCATGTGCTGGTGTGTTCCTTGAAAGTGCCGCAAGAGCTTGCTGATGGGCATGTTTTCGGGCACTTTTTTCGGTGGGCGCATGATGGCTTTCCAGTCATAGCCATCGTGAATGGTAGCGCCTGAAATATCCTTCACGTGCAACACCCCAAGCACTTGATCCATGGACCCTATGCAGATGGGATAGCGTGTATGCTTGGTGCGATGGATCATCGCCAAAGTCGTTTCGGTTCGCTCGTCGGTGTCCACATAGTCCACGTCCGTTCGAGGGACCATGATGCGTCGGCACACCAAGTCGTCGAATTCGAACACGGCATTGATCAAGCTGTGTTCGCTGCGTGTCAAGCTGCCATGGACATGAGCTTCGCGAAGGAGTGCTCGAATCTCCTCTTCGGTGTAAGGGATAGAGTCTTTGCTGGATTCACGAGCTCCTAACAACCCCAGCACCGCAGCGGTGGTCAGATTCAGCAGCTGCATCAATGGGTAACTTGCAACAAAAAAGATCTGCAATGGAACCGCACACGCGAGCAACATGCCCTCCGGTTTGCGAATCGCAAAAATCTTGGGTGCTTGTTCGCCAATAACCAGGTGCAAGGCCGTAACAAAGGTAAATGAAAGTGCAAATGCAACGGCGTGGATGATTGGTTCGGATTGGATCTGGACCGCTCGAAGCAATGGTTCCACCAACTGAGCGAAAGCCGGTTCCCCAATACGTCCAAGAGCAAGCGATGCCATGGTGATTCCAAGCTGGCAAGCGGAAAGAGACTGCTCCAATCGTTGGGCCAGCCATCGAGCCGTACGCGAGAAGAGTTTCCTGTTGAGCACCAATTGTTCGATCCGGCCAAGCCGAACCTTCACAAGGGCGAATTCCGCCGCGACAAAGAAGCCGTTTACAAAGACCAGGAGCAACGCAACGAGAATAGTAATCAGATCCGGAAACCAAGCAGGCATTAGAAAGAAACGCTAACCTCCCAAAAACGAGGAACAATACCAACCCATGAAGCCCCATCTCCAATTCGATTGCCTTGAGAATATGTCTTTAGAATCGGTGGAGAACGGGACGCCACAGTGTACCTTACTGAATCGCCTTCGTGTGCTTGCACGACTTTATTTCTTTTTGCACTCTGCCGATTACCGGCTCCATTTTGACTGCTCCATGGAGAAATCGACCAGTCCGCAAGGGCGGTACATTCGCCAATTCGCTGACGGATTTTCTGACATTTCTCTTGTTCCAATCCAACAGAGGCCGTGAAAACGCGATTCATGTGGAAAGCTTAACCACGCAGCACGTTGTCGGCACGCTCCTGGCACCCAGAACGATGAATTCAAGCCAACCACGACACCTTGATCTCGGATCTCTTCCAACTTCGTTTATTCTCTCGTTCGATTTTTCAACTCCTAGGAATTTGCAAATGCAGGCGGCACCACTTCTGCACCGAATCGATTGCGCCATCAAGCAAAACCCTCACGGGGTAAGACGCCATGTGTTTTTAGAGAGCTTGCCCGGTAAGATCATCCTTCGCGGAAAAGTCGATTCTTTTTACCAAAAACAAATGGTGCAAGAATCTCTCCGAGGGATTGAAGGGGTGCCTGAGATTTGCAACCAGCTTGAAGTCGATTACGGTCTGTAAAAATCGGTTGAGACTCAGCGGATGTATCACGTAAAGCTCAGTGGGTTGAGCTCAGTTGCTGCGGGGGGGAGGCGATACCGGGCGGGCCACCGCTGTTGCCCCAGGAATGCGGCGTCGGACTGAACTAAACACGTGCTGAGCCGAGTAAGCCGTGTCCGAAATGATCTCATCGATCGTGTTCCGAAAAATGGCGAAAGCCGCTAACGATGGAATAGCGATGACCAATCCTGCGACCGTCGTGACCAAGGCGGAATAAATACCAGCTGCGAGATCACCTGCACCGGCAGTCCCCTGCGATAATGCAACCTGGCGAAACGCCAAGATCATCCCGGTGACAGTCCCGAGCAAGCCCAGCATCGGTGCGATGTTTCCGATCACCGACAGGTATTCTAGTTTTCGATAAAGGCGAGCTGCTTGCTCTGCGGTCGAATCCTCCAACGCCTTTTCAACGGCAGGCCAACCGAATTCAATCTCTGAGATGCCACTAACTAGTACGAAAGAAAGCGGGCAAGGACGTTCGCGGCACTTTTGGTCCGCATCCTTCAGCTTGCCTTGGTTGAGCAAGGTACGAACCTCTTCAATGAGATCTGCCGGAACGAGCTCCTTTTTGCGCAGTGCAAACGCCTGGTCAATCACCAGGTAAACCGCAACAATGGACAGGATAATCAGCGTCACCATGATGCCGATCCCCATGACGCCGCCGCTAAAAACAATCGATAAGAAAGTGTCGTCAGCGGCACCGTTGGAATCCGCCGCCGCAACAACACACCAATCCAAGGGCATGCACCAATCGCTTAGTGTAGATCCGCTGAAAATACGCATCGTGTTCATCGCAATCTACTTCTTAGAGTCTTGGGGCTTTTTGTTGCCAACAAATTGCTCGTGCAGTTTCCTGGCTCTCGCGACATCTTCTTTCTTGCCAAGCGAATCAAGCGATTCAATCGCTTTGGGCCAAGCACGATTTGCGAAATGGTATCGATCTGAATGCAGCGTTGCAATGCGGAGCCATTCACTTGCTGCCAGCATCGGCTCACTTGCCTGAGCCATGCGATGAGCCAGCAACGTGCTGGGCCCTGCTTGCATCGCAAACGGAATTCGATCTCGTTCTGCGATCCACTTTGGCAAAAGAGTGGATCGGATTTCGGCGGGAGGTGCAATTCGCCACACTTGGCATCGAGCGTAACTGGCAACCCAAGGAGTTTTCGACTTGGAAAGACTTGTCAAAGTTTCGATCGCCAGCGGTCGTTGGGTACTCGATAATAGCCAACTAGCCCCCAGCAATTGAATGGCTTCATTGTCCGAGAGCAACCATTCCGACGCTTTTGGCTGAATTGCAACGGCTTCCCCCTCCAACTTCTCGTCGCCCCAACTTACAGGAATCGTAGATAGCAGAAGTTGCGGGGAGTTTTCCTTGGCAAGGGAAACAAACAACTGGCAAGCCAAACGAGGTTTCCCCAAAGCCATCATCGATTCAATCATTTCGGCCAGAATGATTCTCTGCTGCCAGACCGGAATACCAGGTTTTTTGATTGTCTCCGATCCTAGTTTGATGGCTGCCGTGAAGTCGCGTTCTGTAAAAAGCTTGTGAAAATCACTACCTGAAGGGTCTGTCCAGTTCGGCTCGATCCGAGAAACGAGATCGCCGGGAATGCTGGTTTCGCGTTCGGCATTAGGACGGACAAGAACGACACTTTTGGAGTTCCATTCCAGAATAATCCCTGTTTCTTGCTTGGATTCGACCGCATCCCATTTCCCAAGCCCAGTGTCGCCCGCTTCCGTAAACCATATTCGACTGTCGCCACCAAATTTTTGCTCCGCCTGCTGGCGAAGTCCTTGGCCCAAAAGCGTTCCACTGAAAGACAAAACCAACAAAAAACCTACTCCGACCCTCCCAAGGGATAAGACATTTCGAGAGCCACTTTCAAAAGGATTCATAGGTTTACGAATGACGTTTTCTAGACCACAATCTCGACTCCGAACAACGTAACACGAGGCACTCTTTTCTAACATCCCAGGTTGTATGGCATCGATCAAGCTCATTCATTATCCGCACCCCGTTTTAAGGTACAAATCGAAGCCAATCGCCAGGGTGAATGCTGAACTGAAGTCGCTCATCGATGAAATGTTCGAAATCATGTACGAGTTTCGTGGTGTCGGTTTGGCTGCCAACCAAGTGAACCTTCCCATTCGCTTGTTCATCGCAAACGCCAGCGGCGAAAAGACAGAAGGGCCTGAATTGGTTTTTATCAACCCGGTTATTGTGAAAGCCAATGGCAGTGCGGTTGCGGAGGAAGGGTGCCTTTCCTTGCCTGGCATCAACGGCGAAGTAAAACGCAATAAGTCGCTTCAAATCAATGCCTACGACATGGGCGGAAACGAAATCAATACCGAAGTGGACGGATTTCTTGCTCGCATCATTCAGCACGAAATCGACCATTTGGATGGCGTCTTGTTTATCGATCGGGTGACGGAAGAATCCAAACGGCCAATTGCCGACGAAATCGCAAAGTTCGAACGGATCTACCGCGAACGCACCGCCGCTGGCGAATTGGGAAGCGACGCTGTCATCCAGGCTGAAATACAGAAATGGGAACAGAAATTCTGCTAAGAAAATCTGTAGACCTCAAGCTTGCGGCTTCCAAGGAATAGCAAGTGCGGCTTCCAAGGAATAGGGACACACCTTTTCCAAGGAATAGGGACACACCTTTTGTTTGCTCGGAGTGGCAAGGAATAGGGATATACCTTTTGTTTGTTCGGTGAAGATTGGTGTGTCGGCCCTTCAGGCCCCCGAAGGGACACAGCATTTACTCGGGGGGTAGTTGCAATTTGAATTTGGATTCCTTTTTCTGGATCGATAATTCTTGTTTCGGTTCTTTCGACGGAGTCTCTCGAAAATTGTCACGAACCATGCGAACGGGCCCTTCAAAGGGACACAGCATTTGTTTGGGTGGGTAGTTGCAATTTGAATTTGGATTCCTTATTCTGAATCGATAATTCTTGTTTCGGTTCTTTCGACGGAGTGAATCATCATGAGATTGGCGCGGGC
>JBIKLJ010000296.1:0-5309 GCA_044359895.1 Pirellula sp. | reverse complement strand
GAAATTGGCGAGGTGTTGGCTCCTACGGAACCCAGTTATTTGTCCGAACCAAACGCGGGAAAGTTTCTGCGACGAACGCGTCCCGAAGATCAACTACTGTGGCGTCAATTGAAGTTGCTAAGCGCCGACGCATCTGGCGAATGCCAAAAGTTTCTTTCGGATAGCGGCTCGCCAGATGTCTTGATTGAAGTGGAGCCGTTGCTGGATGGTCGAACGCTTTATTTTCATTTTCTAGGTGATCCCACATCGACAACGGACACCTTCGTTCAAGCCCTTTCGGATGTTTATCAAAAGAAAGTAGCGTCATCGCGGTTTGCTGAACTGCTGCAGAATGGTTGTGGCCCGGATTGCGGCACCAAAGAAAAGGCGGGCTGTGGCACTTCGGGCGGCTGCGCCGTGTGTGCCATCGCAGGCGGCTGTACGAAACCATAAACGACGGTCTTGTTGTTACCAGCTGGAACCTAAGCCGAATGGCCTCAAGGTTAGTGAGTCATCGCATAGGTTAGTATGTTGATAGCTAGTGCATACGCTTTGATCGAGAAACGACGAAAGAATTCTTCATCGTCACCTTCGCGTTCCCATCCGTCCGCGATATCGGTATTGTGTGTCGCGACCGCAACCAGACGTCCATGATCATCTTGCAGGCCCCGGAAGTGAACTTGCATCATGTCGGAAGTGCCACCGTTAGGCTGTCGATGGAATTGCCACGGATCATAAGTAGCGCCACCTCTTCGATAGAACTGGATGGCGGTGATCTGAGGGCATTCGGTGAGTGGATAGACGGAGGACATGATGGGGTGATCTGCGGGAATATCGAACTATTTCCATCGGGGCGCGACCTGTTGCATGTTCGCTTCCCAATTGTCCCATTCCGCTTGTCCCCAAAAATCATCCACCCAAAGGAAGCCGCCGTTATCCAGATAGCTCTTCAGTGCCCGTTGTTCGGCAACATCCAAGACTTGCCATCCCGGATCGCTCATGAAGATAAAAGGGAAATCTTTCAGCCGCGGATCGGTTAATCGAAGAAGCAGCGTTCCTTGGTTGGTCTCAATGGTGGTTAGTTGTCTTAAACGCCAAGTCAAATTTTTGGCCCCGACGGGATGGTCCGTAGCCCATCGTGGAATCCAACCGGAGTCGCCTCGGTAGAACGCTTCGTTTTGGCCACCCGCACTGTCATAAACGATTCGAACGAAAGTGAATCGGTCGGCATTGAAACTTGACAGGTCCAAGTCCGATTCTTGGGACAAGCTACTAGCCGTGGTCGCCATCAAGACCAGTCCAGACACGATCCACGACGGTCTCAAAGGCCAGTTGTGCATATCACCGAACTCCTGGGTTCCATCGACTACTTAACCAACCAAGGGGATTCAAGTCTTGCAGAACGGGAGTCTACGACTGCGATTTGAAATTCGGCATCGGTCCCAGCGCCGCCCCAACGGCCTTGTTTATCGATCGCCAGAAAGTTAATGTGCAATTCAGAAGGTGGCTTCTTTTCTGTCCGGGCAATCCGCTCGATGACCGATTTGCATGCAGCGGTTGGGTCCATGCCTGTTCGCATCAGTTCCACGATGGCAAAGGATCCGCAATAGCGCATGATGTTTTCGCCAATACCCGTGGCCCCGGCTGCTCCCACTTCACCATCGACATAGAGCCCACTTCCTAAGATAGGGCTGTCTCCAACTCGACCGGGTAGTTTGTAGGCGAGTCCGCTTGTAGAGCATCCGCCGGCAATATGCCCGTTCGTATCCATGCCTACCAAAGCGATCGTATCGTGGTTAGGTGGAGCTGCAACAGGATCGGCGGGTTGTTTAGACTTCCATTCCATCCACTTCTTGCGTTGTTCTTCCGTCAGCAGTTCTTGTTGTTCAAAGCCCTGCAAGCGAGCAAACTCGGCAGCCCCTTGGCCAACAAGCATCACGTGCTTTGTCTTTTCCATAACCCTTCGAGCCACAGAAATAGGATGAGGGTATTGCTCCAAACCCGCTACAGAGCCCGCCTTGTGCGTCGCGCCATCCATAAAGCACGCATCCAATTGGACAACTCCTTGAGCGTTGGGAGCACCACCCACGCCGACCGAGTCGACGCGAACATCGGCCTCGGCAACGTGAATCCCAAGCTCAATTGCATCCAAGATAGAACCGCTCTTCTGCAACGTCTCAAGCGATTTTTGACACGCCGGAAGTCCAAAGTTCCATGTTGCTATAAAAAGAGGTGAGCGATCTGATTCTTGAGATTGAGCCAAATTCGGCCATACACCTAATGCCGCTAAAGCACTCAAACTGCTAGTAAAGTCGCGTCGATGGATGGGCATGATACCGCTTCCTAAAGGGAACTTGCGAAGGAACAAAAATGGTAACAAACAGAGAGCAAGTATAAACCAACGAACCGTTCGGCGCTAGCTTGGATTATCCTACCTTGAGCCGCGGGCGCTAGCCGCGTTACGAATTCTCTGCAATAAATGCGCTATGTCGCGTTTTGATTTCAACTTCGCGAGCGACCTGGTAGCTAGGCATATTTCCCAGCCTGGAATGGCATGGAAGGAACTTGAATCGTTCCCGTGAACTCAACTTTGGGACGATGGTAATTTGGGACGATGGTAAGCCTATCACCGCCCATATGCAAGTGTTTTCGGAATGAAGAAAATTCCGAACGAAGAACCTTTGGTGTTAAGTCGCGAGTGGCTTATACCGAACTTTTCCCATCAAGCTGCACAGCGAGCGCCGCCTTGAACCAGCGCCAAGCCGTTTGCCAAACGGCTTCGTTATGGCGAAGTAGTTTGACCGAACAAAGCGATCCTGGCGGGGGCATAATGGCAGTTCCGCCGAAATCGAAGAGGCTGGTCGTTGGTCCTTTTTGATCGAATTGGATTCGAGTTTGCAGACGGGGGGTATGCGTTTTAAGTTGCTCATCGCCGTTTGCATCTTTGGTTAGCATCACTGCAATGGGGCCGCCATAAATTCCGCCTAGGGATGGCCACTCCAGGGAATCGCTAGTTCTTGGCAACGTCGTTAATAACGAGCCACGCCAGGATTGGCCACTTGCCATGTGGATGGATACCGCTTCATCAACGCTGTGTGAAACCGTATCCCAAGCATACTGTGGAATCGAAGCCTGAATTTCCATTTGTCGCGGGTCGGCAACCAGCCCAATGGATTGCCCTTCTGGAACGAAGCTGCCAATCAAATTGTGCGACATTCGAGCCAACAGTATTCCATCGCGGGGTGCTCGAAGCACAAGGGAGTTGACTTTGTTCTTCAGAATTTCACAATGCACTTGCAAGGAAACCAGGATGGCTTCTTCGGCTTGAAGTTCCGCATGCTTTCGCAAGGCTCGCAAGCCGGAGCACTTTTCTTCGCTGGAGCGGAGTGCCGATTGAGCGGCCAGATATTCAAGCTCCAACGTTGGATTGGTGAGACGAACAATCTCATCACCCTCGCGAACGCCTTGGCCGTCATGAACGAGCACTTCGATCACAAAACCAGGAGCGTTGGTGCGAATGTCGAATGATTCTACATAGTCGACAATGGCTGGCCAATAGATTTGTACCGGCGAAGGCAGAAAGCTGCATAGTACTAACGCAAATGTGCCGGCAATACAAAGTCCTGCCTTCTTGGGACTGATCCTGCTCATGGCCCCCGACCAAGTCCAAGGTTTAGCTTGACTTTTCATCGCTTGAATTTTCATTATTTGAGGGAGGAGAAACCATAACGATACAAAAAAGGCAACGAGAACCAAGCCCACTCCATCCCATGTCATCCACATCCCCCAACCCATGGTCCCTAGCATCAGCATCCTAGACGCCCAACTTGCGATCCCATAGGACAACAAAGGGAGCGAAGATCGAGTGATCGACTGATCCTTCAGAAGCCAAGCCGCGAAAAAAGTCTTCATGGCCTTGGCTGCATCTTGCCATAAATTGGGGCGGCCTGCCAAGTCGACGAAGATGTAGTATCCGTCATAACGCATGAAGGGATTTCCATTGAACGCTACCGTAGTGAATGTACCTAACGTAGCAATAGAAAAGCAAAGATAGCGAATGCTAGGATTCTCAAAAGTGCAGGCACCAATCATAGCGATGGCGGCTAGGGTGATCTCAAACAGCATACCGGCGGCCCCAACTAAGGCTCGGTGCCATTTGTTTGGAATGCTCCATAGATTGGATGCATCGACGTAGGGCAGCGGTGCCAAGAACAAAAAGTTAATGCCCGCTCCCTTGGGCTTCGCACCGACACGAGCGCATGCGATCGCGTGCCCCGCCTCATGAACGCCTTTGAGAATAGCCCAGGCCAGTAACCACCACCATTGGCTGCCAGGCACAAATAGCTTTTGTCCTAAGCTCATCAAGTCTTGATTTTTTTGATAAACCATGACTAGTGCACAGACCCATAGCAAAACGGCCACACACAAGCTGGGGACGGAGATCAGCCATTTCCAATTTTGTGTGTAACGGTCTAAGTCTTCGCCCGATAGAACGGGAATGCGAATTGCACTTGGATCAAAGACTTTAAAAGGCTTCGCGCTTTTGGGAGATGGGTTTACTGGTGCCGCTGGTTGCGGTGACGTTTCGGTTGGCTGAAGACTTGCCGAATCGGATTCGATGATCAATCCGGAGTTCATCAACCAACCTAGCACTCGCCCGGTTTTGTCGTGATCTTGTGCGTCGACCAATGGAGATGTAAGGGAAATCACCTTGACGATTTCAGGCAACGTCCGCGAGCCATCGGCAGCGACGCAAACCTCATATTCCAATTCGCCAATCTTCCAGAACTTTTGTTCTACTCGATCTTCGACAAGGTAAGCAACTTGATCATCGGACCGGCAAGGAGAAAAGCAGAGATCGGGACGTAATTGTAATTTTGCAGTAGACATGGTTTTGAAACTTGGGCGGTATGCTCAAAAATAGGTGAGGGGCTACCAAATCCACTGATTCGCTATCCAACGGTATGGTCGAACAAACAAAAGCCAGCCGATCGGTTTCCAGCCAGCCGTAATCTGTGCGGTGGCTTTCATGCCAGGTCTGAGCATAAGCTGAGGGTCACGAATCACGACATCCGCAATAAATACCGCAGCATCATCTAAAATGGTTGCGCGAGGTTCAATTCGCGAGATGCGTCCGCGGAATGTCTCGCCTCCAGAAGCGTCGCTGCGAACACTCACTTCGTCCCCTACATTGATCTGCTCTAAATCATAGGCATTGAGCCTGACCTCGGCAGTCATGGTTTCTAGCTCCGCGACTTCAAAGAGACTTTGACCAAGGGTCACGGGCATTCCAATACTGCGATGCCAATCTCCTTGAACAACCACACCCG
>JBIKLJ010000010.1:0-49907 GCA_044359895.1 Pirellula sp. | reverse complement strand
GTCATGCAAGCCGGCAACTGTGGTTGCTCCGGTTCGGGATGCGCGACTTGCGGCGGAACAGGGCGCATTCCGCCCGCGGTCTACATGGAACCACCTCAACAACCCACCGGCGTTACTTCAGGGGCGTGCCAGCCCTGCATCACGGGTGTCGACTGCGCTCAAGGCCCAGCCGGAGAGAAACGCTGGTGCGATGCGCACGGAGTCGATTTCGAACCATTGTGGCACGGCGAGTACATCGGCCCCGTACGGCTTGCATCCCTTCTTGAATACCGGATTCGCGTGAACGATGAACTGCAGATCACTTACATCCCCAGCCGGGATGTGGTGAACGAAGAATACAAGCTGACCCCCGGCGATGAGGTGAACATCAACTCGGTGTCGGACGACACGATTCGACGCGAGAAAGTTCAAATACAACCCGACGGTAGCATTGTTGTACCGCTCATTGCCGACACCAAGATACGAGCTGCCGGTAAGACGATTGGCCAGCTTCGAAAAGACTTGGAAGTCGCGTACAAGAAATACATCAACAACCCAGCGATCAACGTCGAGCCGTTCAAGGTCAACACCATCGTTGAAGACTTGAAAGATGCGGTGAACGGTCCCTTCGCAGCCGGCGGTCGAACTTTAATCGCCAATGTGAATCCGGATGGACGGATTCAAGTGACCGGGCTAGGCAGCATTTATGTTCTAGGAATGACAACCGACGAGCTAAAACGCGAATTGAATCTGCGTTTCCGAGACAAGCGAATCGGTATCGAAGTGGAGCCCAGAGTCACTCGGACCGCAGCGCATTTTGTTTCCATTTTCGGTGAAGTAGCCCAAAACGGGCGATTTGAATTGCAGGGGCCCACCACCGTAACCCAAGGGCTTGCTCTGGCGGGCGGACTCAGTTTAGGTGCCAATAACCGCCAGGTGGTTATCTTCCGACGGGCCGAAGACTGGCGTGTTGTCTCTACCATTTTGGACCTCCGAGCCGGCCATTTGGGCAAAAGTCCCAATCCTTCGGATGAAATCTGGCTGCGAGACAGCGATCTCATCATCGTACCGCCTCGACCAATCAAACTATTCAACAACACAGTTCAACAAGTCTTTACGGACGGTATTTACAGGATCCTGCCCTTCCAAGGTATCAACATTACGAGACAATAAGATCCGGAGTCCACCGGACACTTCGCACCGTCTCTCGACATTGCCGACCATCAACACTACCGACTACCGTTCCTACACCATTGCATATCATCCATGAGTTCCGTTTATCAAGTTGTTCGAGTTGAAGACAAGCGTCAACGTCGTGAATTTATGGAGTTGCTTTGGCGACTGTACAAGGGGGACCCCAATTGGATCCCCCCTATCCGGCTCAATCAAGAGGAACTGGTCGGCTTTCGCCCTCATCCGTTCTACGAAAATGCAAAGTGTCGTGCCTTCCTTGTAGAGAAGGACGGCAAAGCGGTCGGACGAATCGTCGCGATTATCAATCACGGCCACAACAAACGCTACAACGAGAAACGAGGTTTCTTCGGTTTCTTCGATTGTATCGACGATCAGGATGCGGCTAATGCGTTGTTCACGGAAGCCTGCCGTTATCTGAAGAGTGAAGGGATGGATGATGTTCGTGGCCCCTGCAATCCATCGCTCAATTACGAAATTGGAAATCTCGTCGAAGGCTTCGACACCCCGCCCACCTTCATGATGACCTACAATTGGCCCTACTACGAGAAGCTGATTAAGGGATTTGGCTTCGAGAAGGTTCAAGATTTGTATGCGTTTGAAGGGAATTTCGAAATGCTGAAGAACATCGACCCCAAGCTGCAATTTGTGATCGACGAAGTGAAACGACGCTTCAACGTTACATTGCGTGCTGCCAACCGTCGGAAGTTTGGCGACGAGGTCAGTTTGTTTCTCAAGATCTACAACGAAGCGTTGCAGGGTACGTGGGGATTTGTTCCACTAAGTGATGCAGAATGCCAAGGCTTAGGAAAATCGCTGAAGATGCTTGTCGATCCAGCCGTTACTTCCATCATCGAAGTGGACGGTCGACCAGTGGGCGTCAGCATGGGGCTTCCGGACTACAATCCTCTCATCAAGAAAATCAACGGCAAGCTTTTCCCGTTCGGCTTTTTGACGCTTCTCCTAGGACGACGCAAGATCAAGAAAATTCGTTTGATGAGCACCAACGTCATCCCGGAATACCAACGCTGGGGACTGGGGCTTGTTGCCTTGGACAGAATGCTGCCTGATTGCTTGGCAAAAGGAATTGTAGAAGCAGAGTTTTCGTGGGTTCTTGAAAGCAACCACTTGTCACGAGGGTCGCTCGAACGGGCTGGCACCAAACGCACGAAAACGTATCGACTGTACGATCGCACGCTATCCGATATTCACTAACGATTGACATGCTAAGGATACTCATGAACGATACACTTGCAATTATCTTGGCGGGCGGTAGAGGGTCGCGGCTTGAACCACTGACTCGGGACCGTGCGAAACCGGCAGTACCCTTCGGCGGCAACTATCGCATCATCGATTTTGTGCTTTCGAATTGCTTGAATAGCAACTTGCGCAAAATGCTGGTGCTGACTCAGTACAAAGCCATGAGCCTCGATCGTCATATCAACCTTGGATGGCGTGACTTCTTCTGCCGCGAACTGGACGAGTTCGTGGACATCGTACCTCCGCAACAACGCATCGATGAAAATTGGTACCAAGGGACCGCTGATGCCGTTTACCAAAACATCTATGCGATCGAGAAAGAGCGGCCAAAGTACCTAATCATTCTCGCCGGTGATCACATCTATAAGATGGATTACTATGCCATGCTTCAATACCATAAGGAAAAAAATGCAGATCTAACGATAGGTGCTTTGCGAGTCGATTGCGAATCCGCCAAAGAGTTCGGCGTCATGCAGGTCGACACAGACCAACGCATCATCGGTTTTCAGGAGAAACCCAATCAGCCTCGTCCCATCCCTAATGATCCAGGGTATGCCCTGGCATCTATGGGTATCTATATCTTCAATACCCGTTTTCTGTTCGAGCAGCTCTGCAAAGATGCCAACGATCCCCGCAGCCAACATGATTTTGGAAGGAATATTATTCCTTCCATCATCGATAGCCACCGGGTGTTTGCATTCCCATTCAAAGATGAGAATCGAAAGAACGACGCCTACTGGCGCGATGTAGGAACATTAGATGCTTTCTATGAAGCCAACATGGATCTGGTCGGTATCGACCCACAACTGAATCTGTACGATGCGAATTGGCCTATTCGAACTCAACAGCAAAACTTACCACCGCCCAAGTTTGTCTTCGGTTCCAGGGGAGACAGCGATCGCTGCGGTATGGCGTTAGACTCGATTATCTGCGCTGGAACGATCATCAGCGGTGGCAGCCCCAGCGTTCGAGTGAATTCGTTCGCCCAAGTCTCGGACAGCATTTTGTTTGAATCGGTAGAAGTCGGGCGACATGCGCGCATTCGACGAGCTATCATCGACAAAGGGGTTCGGATTCCAGAAGGATTCGAAATCGGTTACGACCTGGAAATGGACAAGAAACGCGGGTTCACCATTTCGAATAACGGGATTGTAACGGTTGCAAAGACAGAAGATTTGTCCCTACTTGATACAACTGTGCGCGCCAGCTCGTACCGAACGGACTCTGCCAAAACGTCTGTTTCTCATCCGAACGTAACTTCCTCGCCACCATCCAAACAATCTCATACAATTCAGCAACGCAACGATTCGAGATTCCTTGAACCAAAATGATCACTTCGCCACTCCATTACACCCTGATGGGCTTGCTCTTTGGCACGACACTCCTAGCCCTAGGGTTGGCAATGGGTTTCTGGATGGCGAAACGAGGTGCAGCGAGTGAGCTAGCCAACGCAGCTCGAATCGCACTAGAACAACAGAGCATGTTGGCTCTGATGCGGAATATGGCCAGCTGGACAAACGATTTTGCTGGCGATTTCGCTCGCTATCAGTCCAAAATGGAATCTCTTTCACGCGTCGCCGCTGATGGGAAAACCACCAGTACCAAAGAGGGTATCCAAGAGCTGCTCGATCAAATTGTCAGCGCGAACGAAGCGCTCCAGTCGCGGCTAAACAATGCAGAACTCAAGCTGGAAGACCAGACGAAACAACTGGCAGGCTATTTGACGGAAGCCAGAACGGACGCTCTGACGGGGCTTGCTAATCGCAAAGCATTCGATCAAAAGCTGGACGAGTGTTTTCAAAAATGGCAACAGACAGGGGCAACGTTTTCGTTGGCAATGGTCGATGTAGATCATTTCAAAAAGGTCAATGACACCTACGGGCATCCCGCAGGCGATGCCGTGCTGCGAGAAATGGCGACAAGGCTTGCAGATATTAAACATGATTCGTTGCTGGTAGCTCGCTACGGTGGCGAGGAATTTGCCATCTTGATCGACGGTCCTGAAACGGTCGCCGCAGAGATCATGGAAAGACTACGGAAAAACATCGCTGGAAAAGCGTTCGAAGCGGATGGCGTTTCCATTCCGGTCACCATCAGCTGCGGCGTATCGAGAATTCTTAGCGAAGATCGTGTTGGCAAACTGGTACGCCGCGCCGACGAAGCTCTTTATAGCGCGAAGATGGAAGGCCGTAATCGAGTCTTCGTGCATAATGGAACCATGTGCGCAGGGTTGAGCTCTCCGGCCAACGACCAAACTGCCTCAGTACCATCCAAATCGAATCCATTGTCCGCTTCCAACGAATTGGAAGAACGTATTCGTTCCAAGTTCGATCATATCATCGAAAAAGAAGCCAGTCGGCATAGTTAGTGTTCTCGCAAAAGTCAATTGCACCTTTCCCTCTGCCTCGAATTGATCGCACGATTATTGAAGCAAGCAAGGTCCAACGAAGTCATTCTTTTAAACACAGAGGCACGGAGGTCACAGAGGGAGGGGAAATCTGTGCGAATCTTATCTCTTCGTCCTCAGATGTCTCTGCGTTTCCAAAGCGAGATTGAACGGCGGGTGGATCCGTTCTATGATTCACTGCGTTGCGTTTGGCTTCGTGCCATATGCCATGTACCCCACTTCGGCTGCGTTAGCTGGCAATGGGTGGACAGTAGGGCAAAGAATGTGAGCGAGAATCTCAAGACTCTCCACAAGCCGTGGGCCTGGTCGATTGAAATAGGCACTTCCATCGACCAGATAAACTTGTTCGGACCTAACACATGTCATTTGTTCGAATCCACGATAACTCGACAGTATCGGTAAATCTTGACGTGTTCGCTCGATGTCGAAGCCGCAACAGGCGATGATTAAGAACTCAGGATCAGCCTTCACGATCTCATCCCATGCCATCGCGCGGGACCGCTGCCCCTGAACTCCAAGCATCTCAACGCCACCTGCAATGTGAACCAGCTCCGGTGACCAATGGCCCGAGCTAAATGGCGGATCGATCCATTCTAGCAAAACAACTTTGGGACGAGCAGCAAGGCTGCGCGTTCGTTCTTCAACTTGCTTCACTCGTTCTCGCAAGCGTGCGATGGCTGAGAACGCTTGATCTGGAACTCCGGCGGCGTCACCGACCAGTTGCATGCATTGAAAGACTTCTTCCAAAGAAGTCGGTTCGAGATTGATGACTTTCGGTTGCCCAGGCAGACTGCACGCCGCTGCAGCGACTTCGGATTCAGCCACGGCGCACACGTCGCATAGAGCTTGAGTGACGATCAGGTCCGGTCGCAACCTTTCCAATGTTGGCATATCAAGACTATACAAAGCTCGTTCTGATTTCAGTCGCTCGCGCACCAGACCGTCGATTTCCTTGCTCGTCGCATCATGGGGAATCAACGTCTTCGTTACTTTTGGTAAGCCCTGAACCGATGCGGGGAAGTCGCACTCATGAGTCACCCCTACCAGTTGATGCGCAAGACCAATCTCGCATACGATCTCGGTGGCACTTGGCAATAATGATACGATTCGCATGTTAGCAACGCGTCCTCACAACAACGGGAATATCGCTGGATGGTCCCATGGTAACACTGCGTCGCTTGGGAACCACTTCTTGGGATTCTTGCAACGTAAATTCAAATCGCTTCAGCAACGTACCAAGAACGATCGCCATCTCGTAACCAGCGAAAGCTGCACCGATACAGCGGCGATGGCCACCACCGAATGGCATATATTCGAATGGCGAGTAACTCCTTTCCAGAAACCGATCTGGCTGAAATATATTGGGATCAACATACGTTTGCGGGTTATGGTGGGCCAGGACGGTAGCTGGGGCAACGGCCATACCTGCGGGAATAGTGTAGTCGCCCAAAACCAGTGGAGTCTTCAGCTTGCGAAGCGTCTCGGTCACAATGGGGTGGATGCGAAGAGTCTCCTGTACAACGGCCTTTAAATAAGGAGCAGCGGCCAAGGTAGAAGGCTGCAGGTCAGGAAGCGCATCAAGCTCGTCTCGCAAACGCTCCAAATGTTGACGGTTACGATGCAAGTGATAGATCGCCCACGTCAAGGTCAATGCCGTGGTCTCATGGCCCGCAAAGAGGAACGTCATCAACTCGGCGTGAATGTGTTCTCTTGAGATCGATTGCCCGTCCTCATACTTTGCATCACAAAGCAGCGAGAGAATATCCTCTCGCCCGGCGACCGATCCTTTTCGCACCTCGATTGCTTTATCAAAAAGCGAAAACAAGTTGGCTTTTGCTTTGTTCCATCGGTCCCATGGAGTTAGCCCTAGGAACGAAACATGGGTCTTTCGCGAGAAAAAAAGTAATGGGCTTGCTGCGGCAACAGTGTTGTGACTGGCATCCATCATGCGTTGAGCCATCTGACGATCGTCACCACCAAACACAGTTCGGACGATGATCTCCAGCGAGATATTAATCATCAGCGTTTTGGTGAGCAAAGGCTTACTCAGATCGTGTTTCGTGAGTTGTTCCATCGTAGTCTCTTGCATGGCCCGGCCATAAGCCTTCATGCGATCACCATGGAACATAGGCATGACTAAGCGGCGTTCGCGACGATGCTCCTCACCATCCAGGACGAACATGGAACCAGTTCCCATAAGCGGTGTCATGGTCGCAACTGCGAATGGTTCGTATGCATCTGGCGATTGGCCATAGATAGTACGTATGAGCTCTTCACGACCAGTCACCACCACGGGACCGTTGAGTGCATTCAACAGAAATGGATCGCCAAATTCCTTCACCCAAGCTTCCATCGCTTCACGTGGATTGCGAATCAACCGTAACGTCGGCCCCCATTTACCCTTCGGACCGGCAGGAAGACATCTCGGCTGCGTTACGTTCATACTTGCCTTCGCTTGATTTCAGAAGAATCCTAACGGATCATCGAAAACATTCCCTTGGATCTTACAACCTGCCACAGGTAAAAACGATATCGTACGTCCCCATTTCCGAAAATCCCAGTTTACAACTCTCCTACTAGCTTGCCAGGAACTCTACCGAAGTCTGGCGACTCCGGCTACCTATTCGCATTCACCGACTTATGGTTCCCGCATTCACTACGCAATGGAAGCAGAATGTCGGCTGGAGCCAGCATCTGCGAAAATCTGCGTTATCTGCGGTTCTATTCCCCTTAGATCAAATCTACTCGCACCACTCCGGTAGAGGATCGCTGAACATGGCCCAACGCTCTGGGGGCAACGACATTTCTTCGTCGGTCAGTAAGCACTCTCCAAGCTCATCGATAATCTCTTCTTGATCCAGATCTTGACCGATAATGATCAGCTCGGTTCTTCGATCTCCCCAGGGGGCTTGCCAGACTTCCATCGCTTGATCCCTAAATCCTGGCAGATCCGGCCAATCGTCTTGAGGCACCGATGCAGCCCAAATGCCAGCTTGATGGACATTGTAAAGCACGCCCGCTTGCGACCATTCAGCAGCGATGTCGTTGTGATTCGCGAGCCATACAACTCCCTTGGAACGGATCACCCCGCCAAACACTTCCCCCTCCACACATGCATGGAATCGAGCAGGATGGAAAGGGCGTCTTGCGGCGAAAACAAAACTTTGAAAACCATATTCGTCCGCTTCGGATGCTTCTGAACCTCGCTTTACTGCCAACCAGTTCTTGCTTTCAGCCGCCCAGTCCTCGTTGAACGCTTGCGTGTTCAGGACCCTGCCGATTGGAATGTTTCCCATTTGCGATCGAACGATGGTCGCGCGTGGATTCATCAAGTGCAGAAGCTCCTCCAACTCTACTAATTCCGTCTCCTCCACCAAATCGCATTTGGTAATGACCAGAACATTCGCAAACTCAATTTGATCCGTAAGCAAATGAACCACCCCGCGTTCATCTTCCTCGTTCACCCCAATCCCACGCTCGTTCAGGCTGTCTGGCGTAAAGTAATCGGAATCGAAATTGACGGCATCAACCAAGGTGACCAACGTGTCCAGTCTCGCTATGTTGCTTAGCTGCGCGCCGTTTTCGTCTTCAAACGTGAACGTTTCGGCTACTGGCAACGGTTCAGAGATGCCAGTCGATTCGATCAACAGATAATCGAACTTACCTTGCATCGCCAATTCGCGAACTTCCAGAAGCAGATCCTCACGCAAAGTGCAGCAAATGCAACCATTGCTCATCGAAATCAGTTTTTCATCGACCCGACTGAGTTCCGCTCCGCCGTCGCGAATCAAACGCGCATCGACGTTGATCTCGCTCATGTCGTTGACGATGACCGCTACCTTGAGTCCCTCGCGGTTCTGCAAGATGTGATTGAGCATGGTTGTTTTGCCGGCCCCCAAGAAGCCAGAGAGCAATGTAACAGGTAGTTTGCGTTGCATGGATTACTCGTTTCCTTCGTTTTGTTCTGCGTAAATTTCTTCCATCGATGGGATGGGTAAGGGGCATTCCCAGAGCGCCCATTGTTCTGGCGGAAGCAGCATCTCTTCGTCCGTCAGAAGGCAATCTTCCAACCGCGATCGCAAGACCACTTCGTCCATTTCCGAGCCGATGAAGACCAGCTCCTGCCGTCGATCTCCCCATGGTTCTTCCATCGTCGACATGATCCATTCACGCGACGCCTCGTCCTCGGGCCATTCCGCATCATCCACAGTGCACATCCATGGACCATCTTGATCCATCTTGATCGAAACTCCTGCTTGGGACCAACGAAACGCCTCGCTATGGTGAGTAGCAATCCAGCAGTAACCTTTGGATCGCATCACACCAGCCAAGATCCCATCGTCAAAGCTCAAGGCCAACGCAAATCGTTCCGGATGAAAAGGACGGCGTGCTTCGAAGATGAACGACTCGATACCATATTCGTCCACTTCGCTTTGCTCTGAACCGCGTGGGACAGCTAGCCAATTCGGATGCCCCTCGGCCCATTCTTCGTTGTACGTCCCCGTACCAAGAACACTCTTCAGATCCACTTGGCCATATTTGCTTTCTAGGATTTGGGCATAGGGGTTCAGATGATGAACAAATCGCTTCAGTTCTTCCATCTCCTCGGCTTCGATTCGATCCGCTTTGTTCAAGACAATGACAGTTGCAAACTCAATTTGATCGATCAGCAAGTCGACAATGTTCCGATGGTCGTCGTCGCTGACTCCCAGTTTGCGATCAACAAGATCGTCGAACGTTTCGTAGTCTCTCAGGAAATTCTCACAGTCAACCAGCGTGACCAATGAATCCAGCTCGGCCACCGTAGAGAGGCTTCGTCCTTCTTCGTCGGTGAATGTAAACGTTTCTGCAACCGGCATCGGTTCCGAGATACCCGTCGACTCGATGAGCAGATAATCGAATCGACCATCGGCAGCCAGCCGTTGCACTTCGATCAACAGATCTTCTCGCAGCGTGCAGCAAATGCAGCCATTGGTCATCTCCACCAGTTTTTCTTCGGTGCGGCTTAAGGCTGTTTCACCACGAACGATAGCCGCGTCGACATTGATCTCGCTCATGTCATTAACAATCACCGCCACCTTAAGTCCCTCGCGATTACGAAGGATATGATTCAGCATGGTTGTTTTGCCCGCGCCAAGGAAGCCCGAAAGGACAGTGACAGGAAGTTTGCGTTGCATAGAATTCTGTTAAGAGTGATTGTTTAAAGTCTGGGTAAATAATGTTGTTCATCACACGTAGCAACGTCTCTCCGAGACGTTGTTCTCTGCGGGGAAGCGTCTTCAGCGAGCAAGCACTTTCTGCGAGTCTCGGAGAGACTCGCCTACGTAATTTGATGGATGTTCTCACGGGTTCTAGCCAACCCTGTTGCAACCGCAGCACCAGCGCCAAAGACCCAGCGCCGACAAACCACCACCGTTCGGACGATTTCGATTGGCCCCTCATCGCGTGCGAACGGCACTAGCCCATCGCGAAGATTCACTTTTGTATTACGAAATTGCATATCAGGCCCGTTGAGTGACTTTTAATTCATGGGTTTCACAATCAAAAACGATCTACCACAAGAATCGCACAGGGAATTCTAGTGCTCGTGCATATCTTGTGCAAGTGCGAACGCGAGTAATTTGCGTTCTGATATTCGCTTGCGCGAATATGCCTTGAAGATTTGCCAAGCCGGAGTTGCTGGAAACAAAGAAGCTGCATTCAGATATCGGAAATGAAAATTCCGCGATGGGTTTGGCCAACAAACGAATCCTGAAGGAACTCGAAAAATCGACAATGCACCAAGCGAATAAAGTACGCGCATGAGGGCATCGGTTGTCGCCGTTTTAGCCACTTCCAAGTTTCGTTCCAAGTTTTTTTATGCTATAATGAACGCGTTGATTGTCGAACCCCGTACACATCCGATACGTGCAAATGGAGCAGGGGCGTGCCATGTGCCGACCGCTTGGATTTTTAGCCAAAGCTTAGTTGCGGTTTTCTTTTGACGGATGTTTGGGCCAGCCCATATTGGACTTACCAAGGATTTGTTTCTTATGACTCAGCCCAACGACAACTCCATCCGTGACGCAATCATGATCAAGGAAGATGGGTTTGCAGGAGTCGACGCAACAAATCCAAAATCTCCCTCAGGGCACGCTTATGGGATACGGACTTCAACTCGGTTAACCAGTTACTATCGCCAAACACATCGGAGAAATGCCGTGGATGTTACGCCGCAGGAAGTCATTGATTGCATTGTGGCTGCTAACGTTACCAATTGGGTCTTGATGGGACTGCACGGTTACGTAGGGTACATGCCCATGCCGCGGGCGACCCAGGATGTCGACATCATGGTTCCCTACAGCCAAAAAGATAAGGCAGCGAAGGCGATTGCCGAGCGATGGCCGATGCTTGAGAAGCGATCGCTTTCGCAAGTTGTTCGATTCATGGATCCAGGAGATCCCGATGAGGTAGGAAACCCAAAGCCAGTGATTGACATCATGCTGCCTTGGAGCGAGTTCCAGAAAACGATCTTGCTAGATCATGTGCTGATTGACCCAGAATCTGGCAACCGGATCCCCACGGTAGAGGCAGCGATTGTTTCTAAATACGCCGCCGTTGTCTCTCCACATCGGGATTGGATGGATAAGCAACAAGATTCCATTGACATGCGTCGCATTATGAAAGCCAACTCGACGAGGCTGGATCGCGATCGGTTGAGTTCGTTAGCCGCTCAGGTCTGGGAGGGCGGGGGGCTGGAGATTGTGAAATACTTAGAACTGGCTCTCGCCGACAAACCCTTTTCGTAACGAGCTGTGTCATAGCTTGTTGCTTCAGTCGTTGAACCGTCAGCCGCAGGCGTACTTGCTGCCATTCACGTACGCCTACGGCTGACGGGTCAACGAAACGCATTTGTACAAGTACTAAATCCATAAGCCCTTATTCTTCTTCATTGAAACCGCGGGCGCTAGCAAGGATTATTCATGAAACTAGTTCGGTTTGGATGGAAGGCAAGCTCGCGTAATTTGTTACTCTGGGTTGCAAACAATGCAGACTGCTTTCATAACCCGAAGCGTAACGGGCTTGTTGTTTTAACGGTACGACGGACTTCCTAGTCCGTCGAATTCCCCCTGGACGGACAAGGAAGTCCGTCATACCGCCCTCAACCAATAACGCCTTCACGAAAGCGACGAGCCGTCACGCATCGGGTTGTGAAAGGCAGAATAGCACAATATCCAAAGACTCTAGCCGCGACCACGCTTCTAGTGCAAACAAGCTCAACGCGGCTAACGCCTGCGGCTCAGTAAAGCGAAAAGCTCATCGCCAATCTGCCGCATGAACCTTGAGTAGGTTCCAAGATGGTGCACAGCGACGCGTGTACTTTTTTGCGTCGCAGAAAACCGCTAACCATGGCCGTTCCGTTGGCAAGAGGCCAACGGAACGGTTATTGGCCCGTTGTGACTAGTTCGAGGCTACTTTGTTGAGAACTTGTTCATCTTCAAAATTGAAGGTGATTTCCAACTTGTCGCCACCGATCAAACGGATGGTCTTTTCCTTGGTTTTGCCTTTGTGAGTAACCACGATCTTGTAGTCGTCCCAAGCTTGGCCTTCCACCAGTTGCTTGGTGCGGTAGATGCGGGATGCACCTTCGCTCTTTGTTGGGTTCTGTGCCAGAGTGACCTGAGCATCCTCGGGAACATTCAGGGTTAAAACCGTTTCGACTGGATCATCGGCCTTCAGCATATCGAAGACGATTTCCTCGCCACTGCCGCTGTTAACCACAACCGTCTTGTTTTGAACCACTTCGGAGCCATCCTCTTTGGTCAGGATTGCCTTCACTTCAAAGCGGTAGGCTTCGTTCTCGCGAAGATTGTTGCTCACGAATTGACGAACGTCGCCTGTCGAGCTGGTCTTGTTGCCATTCACATAGACAACAGCCGCTTCAGGAAGCTTGACCGACAAATGAACTTCGTTGGGCTGAATCAATCCGCTTGAAGCCAACTTACCCGCAGATTGCGAGGAAGAACGATTGGCGCTTGGCGTACCCGCTGCGGCCGGCGTGGTGGGAGTGCTCGGGACAACGGTACCTTGGGTTGGAGCGCTCATGATGGTACCAGGTGCATGGTAAGTTTCGGATGGTACGTAGCTGTCGTACGTTCCATAGTGGGACGAGCCCGAGCTACCGCCGTAGACAGGAGACGAATAGCTTCCGCCCGAAGAACCGCCTGAAGATCCACCGATATAGGAACCACCGGAAGAACCGCCTGAAGATCCACCATGGCGAGCGAAATGTCCGCCGGAGCTACCGTGACCTGCACGACGATAAACGCCGCCTGAAGAACCGCCTGAAGATCCACCCGAGGAACCGCCTGAGGAACCGTAATGAGTTGCTCGTGCCGCTGCTTTGGCGCTCATGTGGTCATGGATCTTGGTATGCAAACGACGCAATGGACCAACATGCCCGCCGCCTGAAGAACCGCCGCTTGATCCGTAGCCGCCGCTGCTTCCGCCGCTGGAGCCGTATGCGGAAGCGTAACCGCCGCTCGAGCCATAGCCGGATGAGTAGCCACCACTGCTACCGCCGCTGCTTCCCCATCCAGCAGACGCAGCGTTAGCGCCAGCCAAAAGCAAGGCAACCATCGAAGTTCCAGACAGTAAATTCTTCAAGTTTTTTCTCATGACGTTCCTCCGAGTCGTTACAAAACACTGCATCATCCGGCAGTTAATACTATCTGAGAATATCCGGAATCGATGGTAATTCAAGAAGACTAGGTAGAATTTAGGGACTGGCTGCAACAGTTCGTACCTTCATGAACGTTGATTTCTGTACTTTTCGAACCCTTGGCAGTACATTCGAAGTCTCCGGCAGTTCACTTTTCGCAATCACGATATCCCCGCAAAACGAAAGAATCTCGACTTCCATTTGCGAATCGCAAGGGCTCTTTTTCTCGAAATCGCGACTTGCCGAATCGTTCTTGATGTTGCAACCTACCTATGGAATGCAACATGACAAAAGGGAGAAAGTGGTAAGAGCAAATCCACTTTTCATTCGGTTCGCTATAGTAAGGTTAGTGAGAACGCCCGGTCGTCCCATGGAGCTTCGAACATGATTCGAATAACCTGGGGAAAATGCTGGAGTTAATCCATCTTTCGCCGGTAGAATCACATTTTGAATGTTCCGGCTAGCCCACACCATGCCATCCTCCTCCCCTCGAATGCACAAGCATCGAATGCCAGACCGTCTCCCACCCCAGCTTCCGCACCAATTCTCAAAAAGCAAAGTGGGTTTTGCGACCTCGTCGGACCAAGTTTCCCGTGATGCAATCGACATTTGGCGCTACGGTGTTGATGCTGTACGTGCTGATCGTGTCGTGGAATCACAATCCTCGTGGGATGGCCGTTGGCTGACGATGGGTGAGAAAAACTGGGACTTAAAAGGCTGTTCGCGGCTGATTCTTGTAGGTGCTGGCAAAGCATGCGATGGGATGTTATTGGGCTTGTCGCGTATGCTTCAAAAATCGGGACGCCCGTTTCCAAGCCTCGCTGGCTGGTTCAATATCCCTGAACAGACGGCTTCTTGGCATACCGATCTTCCCGGCGGAATCACCTTATGCCAGGCACGACCTCCAGGGATGAACCAACCAACCGAAAAGGTTGTATCGGGAACCAACGAGATCCTGAAGCTAGTATCGAACGCTCAACGGAATGATTGCGTCATCGCCTTGATCAGCGGCGGTGGATCGGCACTGCTTTGCTCGCCCATCGATGGCCTTTCTCTTCTCGAAAAAGTAGAACTGACCAAGGCACTTTCCGACAGCGGAGCCAACATCGAGGAACTCAATTCAGTCCGACGATGCCTCAGCAACGTCAAGGGAGGTGGGCTTGCGCGGGCTTGCAACGCCAAGCACTTGATCACTTGCATTCTTTCCGATGTGCTTGGGGATCCCCTTGAGATCATCGCTTCAGGCCCAACCGTGCTTACTCCAGAACCAGACGCTGCTTACGCGCTGAAAGTACTGGATTCTTTCTTCCCGAGCCAGTTTGCCAACATCCGCACATTGCTCCAAAAAGCATTGCATCGGCATCGTCTTCAGAGCAAAACCAACCCTCGATGCGAACTCGATCATGTTCTTTTGGCGAACAACGCGACCGCTGTGGACGCGGCCGGCCAAAAAGCAGTCGAGCTAGGATATCGCTATTGGATGCACTGTGCACCCAAGTGCGAAGGTGATGTCCAGACTCTTGGTGAGAAAATAGCGACTCAACTAGTCGCCACTTCCGCGCAGGAGCATATCGATTGCCTCATTTCGGGTGGGGAACCCACCGTCGCTTTGCCATCGCTGGAAACTCGCGGTATCGGAGGCAGAAACCAACAGCTCGCACTTTCGGTATTGCTTCATTTGCAACGAAACCAAGCATGGGATTTACAAAAAGACTTTGCATTTATCTCGGGTGGTACCGATGGGGAAGATGGGCCAACCGACGCAGCAGGTGCTATGATCAACCGAATGGTGATTGAGAACATGGACGAGCTTGGGCTGAATCCCGTAGACTACATCAATCGCTGCGATGCTTACCGATTCTTCGAGCAAACTCAAGGCCTGCTGATTACTGGCCCAACCTGGACGAATGTATGCGATCTGCGAGTCGCGGTTCTGTCACGCTCGAGGATAACTTAGGAACCTTAAAACCATGAAGCGTAAAATTGGATTGTTTGGTGGGTCGTTCGACCCCATCCATCACGGCCATTTGATGCTCGCCGAACTATGTCGCGAAGCCCTTCAACTGGACCAAGTACGATTTCTGGTCGCGAACATTTCTCCATTAAAAACACATCAAAAAACAGCAAGCAATCGCGATCGGATCGAAATGATCAAGCTTGCGATCGGTGGCAACCCCTATTTTGAATTGGACACTCGGGAGATCGATCGGGGGGGGGTTAGCTACACGCTGGATTCCGTTAGGTCCATTCAAGAAGAACTGTTGCGCAAGGTTGAAGTCCAAACGGAGCTTTTTTTGTTGATGGGTGCTGACGTACTGAAGGACATCGCAAAATGGCATCAACCCAAGCAGCTCTTTCAATTAATAACCCCCTGTGTTATCAGCCGAGGTGGTTTCGGAGAACCTGCCTGGAAAAATCTTGAACCCTTCATGTCCGAAGCGCGATTCTTAGCAGCACAACATCTTCAAGTAACCGCTCCCCAAATCGATATCAGCTCGACTAACCTCCGATCGCGAGTCCGCCAAGGGCAGAGCATTCGATATCAAGTCCCTCCGTCCGTAAATGCATACATTCTTGCTCAATCGCTCTACCAAGAATCGGCGGAGCCTAGCTCGGAAAGTGAGTAGCGGCCAGAAAGCTACTAGAAATCACAAATTGAGTCGGAAAGGCGAACAAGTGCAAGGAATATCAATCGCTCCGATGTCACCGCGGTGCGAAGTGTTACTGCTATCTCTTGATGGTAACCGGCGAACCGCGTCCTAGCATTCCGAACAGGTCGCTTGCATCCAGTGGTGACAAGCTGATGCACCCGAGTTTTCCATCGGATGGTCCTTCCGACGATCCGTGAATGCACACGTCTTGGCCCAAATCGATCCACCAACCACCGTAGGGGTTGCGAGGGTCGTTGGACAGAATTTGTACTCCGTTGCCGTAATAGTTCTTGTTTGTCTGTTTATCGATGACTTGAAAGAGACCTGGTTTTGGAGCAGGCTCATTTCCAAAGGTCACTGGATAGCGACCGGCATACAAGTCTCCTAAAAACACGGTAAGCTCACCGCGAGTCAAGTCAACCTCCGCTCGGAAGGGCCCCGGTACTACCTTGAGTCTAGCGCCGCTTGGCAGTTCTTTGGTCGATTCAATCGCGTTGATTCGAGCGATGATTTCGCCTGGAACGTCATACCTTTTTGAAATGTCGCTAAGAGTCTCGCCAGGGGCAACGATGTATACGCTGTCGAGCATATGGCGCCTGGAATAGACCACTTCGCGAGCCAACGCATCCAACAGGTCCAGCAGATCTTGTCTTTGTTCATCAGTCAGTTCCGGAGCGTTGTAAAACGTGGACAGAGTTGCAAGACCCTCCTTCAGTTCTCCTCGATTGATCTGTTCCATCGCCAAGTCTTTTGCATTTTCATAGGCTTTGGAGACTGCGGTGGACTTGATTCCTCCCTGGGGGGCTGATTCACCCAAATCCAAAGACGACGATGTGCTGGCGTTGTCACCCATGGGTACCTTGGGGGTGCTCGATCCGGATACGAAATCGGCAGGAATGCTTGATGGACTATGGAGCCCGAATGTTGGAGTGCTGGTAGAAACGGGCGCGGAATCGGTCTCTTCAGATCGCGGTTTGACGCTGCTTTCGGGCAACGGTGGAAGAAGCGGTATCGAGTTTGGCAGTGCCGGCGAAGCCAAATCCCGTGCCGGCGAAGCCAAATCCCGTGCCGGCGAAGCCAAATCCCCTTCGGTTTTTGGAGTGCTCGGAACTGTGTTGGGCGTTTCCGTTGCGACCAATAAGGCCGAAGATGGTACGGGGTTATTTTCCTTGGTAGGGCTGCCAGGAAGATTCAACGCATTGGTTGGGATGCTTGAAGGGGCTGGCGTTAACGAGGGAGAAGGGAAGGCAGGTGCTGTGTTGGACGAGCCAAACGAAGGGGCTGGCGTGCTATTAAAGGCCTCGAAGCCGTTGGATGCTCCGGGGGTGCTTGAAGGGCCGGTTGCCGGAAAGGGGGAAAGCGTACTGCCGGGACCGGATACATCGGGTAATGTCTCCATTCCAATCAGTTCTTCATACTCCGGCTTCAACGGGGTGTCGGTCCCGTTTAGGGCGATGTACCCACTGTAAAGTACGAAAAGCAGCAACACTACGACAAAAGCTGTTTTGATTGTTTGCACTTCGGTCCTCCCTGACCGTGAGTTCAAAATAAAATACCCTTCCACGGGGCTCGCTGGATGCTAGATACCGTTAGCCAGGCAAGTCAATCTCAATTACCCCATTGTTTTCGCGGATTTCGTAGCTTTTTAACATCGGTTTGCAGGTCGTGCTATTGTTGCCTGTCGCAAGATCGTATTGCCAACCATGCCAAGGGCAGGTGATTGTTCCGTTGGCGATTTTGCCTTTTGCTAAAGGCCCCCCCTGGTGCATGCAAACGCCATCTATTGCGTAAAGGGTGTTTGCATGTCGGTAAACTGCGATGACATCCTGGCCGCATACCATTTCGATCGCTGCGCCCTCTTTGAGTTCATGGGTTTGGCAGACAGTTTTCCAAGCCACTTTCGGTTGCTTTTCTGTTGAGAGCGAAATGGTTGCAGGATGTTGTCGATCGAACTTATTTGGAGATATCGTAGCAGAGGATGTCGTCCAAGGATCGGATGTAGAGCTTTCCGTCGACAATGGCGGGGTGAGCCCAGCTGGGGCGTTTGCCACTGCCTGGAATTTTGAACTGGCTAACGACGGTGTATTTGGACGGGTCGGCTTTGACGAGAGCGACTTCACCATTTTGAAACTGGCAAATCAACATGTTGCCAGCTCCGATCACAACGGTGGAGCCTTCGCCTGGGCCACGCCCTTTCCAAAGAATCTTGCCGGTCAAAAGTTCTGCGCAAAAAACTTGGCCTTTATCGTCGGAGTCACCATAGACATGGTCGCCGATTAAAACGACTCCACCATGCTTGTTAGCGAGCTTGGTGTTCAACCCATAAACTTCTTCGATGGTAACGTTACCGTTTCCTTCATCTATTTGACGCAGCAACGCTCCGCCACGGGCGTAACCTACAGGCATGAAAACAAGATCATCGCGAACGATCGGGGTCGGGATAACCGCAGTCGTTTTGTCGATGGGGTAAGACCATAGAAGCTTTCCGTCTTTGGCCGAAACACCCAACGCTCCGCTACCCGTTGTTTGCACGTAAACACGATTGGGACCGATCTCGGAGATAACGATCGATGCGTGACCGGCACCGCGATCGCCTGGTCGTACCGTCTTCCATAGAAGCTCGCCTGTCATTTTGTTCAAGGCGACCATGGTGGCTTGTTCACCCCCTGGGGTACAAATGAGGTTATCGCCATCGATCAATACCGATTCGCTGAAGCCCCATGGATCATCTTTCTTGCCACCGAGATCATCCACAAGGTTTTTACGCCAAACTTCTTTTCCATTTTGAGTATTGCAAGCGACCAGAACACCCTTCGGAGCGATCACGTAAACCATGTTGCCATCGACCGTAGGTGTGCTTCGTGAGTTGTGCCACTCTTCGTTCATTTCTTTCCAAGCAGGGCCAGTCCTGGTTGCCCAAAGCTGCTTTCCGGACTTCCGATCGTAGGCGGTCAAGTATTCTTCTTCGTCGCTTTTGGTTGACAGTGCGTCTCCTAACGTGAACAGCTTGTCTCCGGCCACAGCAACACTTGCATATCCACGGCCAGCGCCTTGGACTTCCCAAACCAATTTGGGGCCAGCCTTTGGCCATGCGGTTAGCAGTTTTGGATCTTCTGAAACCGCTTTTCGATTCGAACCGCGAAACGTAGGCCAATCATCCGCAACCGCGAAAGAAGGCATTCCAAAAAGAAAACAAGATGCAGCGAAAATCGCTGGAATGCGCAGACTACGAACCAAAGACATTGAAACCGGCCTTTCTTAGGAGCTGTTAAAATTTCCGCGTGTCGCTCATCGCGATCCACGCGCTCCTAAATTCTACCAATTTCTCTTACGCATGGCTGCGGGGGATCCGTCCACTCAACAAGAAAAAGGGTTCGATCCTGGCTACCGCCCAATCTGCTTAGGCAGTTCTTTTGAGCGATATTGAGTAAAGCAAGACGATGGAGCCGCTTGCAAGGAGTGACCACGGGAACCATTCTGACGGCCGGAACACGCGTTCGACTCCGGATTGAGCGGGTGAAGAGAAAAAGCCTCCGGATTGTTGCATGCTTTGCTGCGCTGGATCGTCAATCACCCCCGCAACCAAAACCGCGCTATCAATCAATAGGCACTCAATTCCCATAATGATGAGAACGATACCAATCGCACAAAAAAAAGCTCGCCACATAGTTGAAGGACGAATCAGGATTCGTACACCCTTGATGGTTGAAACAAGTTGAAGCGACAATGAGTGTCTCTTCATGAACACGACCACTTCGGATGGACATCGGCGACCGAAAACAAAAGCTCCAGCCAATCAAGTTGGAAGCGGAGGGTTTTTGCTATCAATCCCGGCGCCTTGGGATTTTTCGTTATTATCCCCACTTAACTCATGAGCCTGAGGCGCTACCCGTGTTAGGTCTAATCTATTGATTCCACATCGGGGTGCTAGCGAAACATGCTGGACCTTGTTCGTTAGCACCTTTTAGCCGGTTGCCATGCACCGTATGGCTGTATGGATTGTTTTGAATAAGGCGCGGGGATTGAGCGACTGGCTTACTTTGCAAAAGGTGAAGTTGGATCCTGCTGAGCTACTGGGTCGACATTTGCCCAAGGCGAAGTCGGTTCTTTGCGCACTTGCCGGAAATAGTCGGCAATAGTAGCAAGCGCGTAGAATCGATCTTTTGACTTAAGCAGCATTGCACCGACAGCATCCACGTGAAGTCCGAAATCGCGATGTGACTTTCTCGGCAAAAGTTTAGGTCGACCGAAAATCGGAAACAATGCAATCAGTGCAAGCATGCCCAAAAACACCGCGTGAAGAGTCACTACATTGATCGGCCAAATGGTGAGCATCTCGAACCCTTTTTGCTGTTCGCCTAAATCATCCTTTCTCACGATGGGGTCAAGCGATCCCGACACGAAGCCAACGCTTTTTTTAGGTAGTTTTGCAATGAGCCGTCTCGCCAAAGTGCGATTTTGGTCGTTGATCAAACCAAGATTGGAAATCATGGAGGAATTGGCCAAGACAATGACCCTGGATTTGCCCCATTTCGAACTGGTTATCTCTGCGATCAGAGGCTCGCGATCCTTTGTTGCAAGCAAAAAGTCTAATCGTGGGAGATCGCCTTCAGGAAACATTTTGATTGCCGTAAGCATGTCTGCATCCTGTTTGCTCCACTCCAATTCAAACTCAGGAGCAGCCGGTGTATTCGCGGGCGGCGCGCTCGTATTCGGGGCGGTGGCTGGAGCTCCGGCGTTGGTGGTTGCAGGTGCCGAAATAGGAGCCGGCTCTCGATCAAATATTTTTTTTAGATCCGAGTAGGAACGAAGATTCATCCCAACCGGGACACCTCGTAGGAAAATTCTCGACTTGCTCATGTCGATGGAGTCCGCCCAAGGGCCAGAGACAGATTTCACTTGTTTCTCGACGGAGTTCGTGTAGTCGAACAGGAACCAAGGGGTTGCAACGTTCTGGCGGACTGAAGATCGTAATTGATCCAATTCACGTTGTGCGATAGCGATCTGTTCCAAGCAGTTCCAGCGTTCTTCTTGATTGTTTTCTGCCTGCAGTAGTTTCTCCGAGCATTGACGCCAATAGTCTTCCATCGCGGAAAAGTCGCGGCCGACATAAACCAAAGTGCGGTCGCCGGAAGCAAGCCATTGGTTCATCCATTCGAAGGTTTCAGAGCGATGTACGCCAAAGTGATTGGGGCTCCATACGATCGCCTTGAGTCGATCCATAGCTCGAGGAGAAAGCGAACGAACTTCTTTGGTGTCGCAACCCTCGGAGTCGCATAGATTTCGGAAAATCGAGATGGCGGCAGGGCTTTGCCTTGCTTCCGCTCCCTCGCTTATCCCATACTCGCGAGAAAGCTTGTTGCACCCCTGACTGGCGAAAGTGAACGTGACGAGCAGAACGACGGAGATGAGTTGACGAACCATTTTTGAGAGCTTCGAGTTCATGAAGCACCTCCTAAAGCGGTTGGCAGCGATGCTGAAGCTGTGCTTTGTTTTTCAATTCGCGTCAACTCGCCTTCAAACGTTGCTAATTGGTTCCAGATGGAGTCAAAGGTTGGTGCATCGAGCTGGTGTTTTCCGAAAAAGGTAAACTCGAAAACCGTGACAAGTTGGTTTGCAAAACCGCGAATGGTTTCACGATCCTTCAGCTCCCGTATGTACATTCGATTGGTTTTCCCTTTCGCCAATCGTATGCATCGGGCTTCATCCAGAGTGACCAAAACGTGGCTATAGAGATAGGCAATTGCTCGTGAATAGTCGCCTGCTGCTCGATGCCTTTCGGCTTGGCCGAGCAACCCCAAGAGGCTTTGCTCGATTTCAAAAGGGAGATCTTGAATCTTCACCGCTTCCCGTTCGAGAGCAGCTTTCGTGGTTTTTCTGCGAGTCGGAGAATACCAAGCTCCAAAGTCGGTGTATTTCCAAATGATATAAGCGATCGTAAAGATCAAAATCAGGAAAAAGAGGATCAAGACGATTTTCCATCCCGAGAAAATCCATGTGAAAAAATTGCTCAGATCGGTAGAAAACCAATCGAGCCACGACCAGTCGTAGGGAAGTTCGGGCGAGGCGACAGCGTCATGTCGGTCCGATACATCCAGGGCTTTTTTTGCCGTTCCCGATGGCTTGATCGATCCTTGTTCTGGATCGTACCAAACGGAGTTGGTGGATCGCTCAATGACGTCGCGATCATCCGCGCAAGAAGCAGTACTGGCAAAAATCGTTGCAACGGTGCAACAAACCAATACCATTGTCATCCACCGTGAAACGCGGGTGGCTGTCGAGCTCTCTATGAGAGAGTCGCTTTGGGTAGCCAAATGAATCACGATGCGACCTCTGACAATCGTTGGGATTCCGCCTTCAATTTCAATTCAATCTCCCAACCTTCGGTATGGATGCGAGAGTTCATGTAGGTCAGAAATCGAATGATGGTTCCCCAAGTTGCGATTCCCCAAAGAATGAATGGGAAGAAAAGCAGGTCCATCCATGGCCCCCAAGTCCATATCCCAGTTAGCACACCGATCAAGAATAGGGTGCTCAACGAGATCGAAAGAGTCGTGAGGATTTCTACAATGGTGACACCCATGTGCATGCCAAACAATTCAAAGGCCATTCCGGAGTGAAGCCACGATGAGCGTTTTCGGTAGGCGATTCGGCTTTTGTCGTTTTTACTGATGTGAATAGGGCAGCGTTCCAGTAATAGGATTTCCAAAGCGAACGGTCGGAAACCTCGAACGACGAAAACGTAAGAACAAAGGCACAGCAAGTACAGGGGAATTTCGACCTCAGGTCGAAAGACCGGCGACTGGAACAAAAACGCAAGAGGAACAAAAACTAAAATCGACATACGCAAAAAACCTTGAATCAAGATAATTGCTGCAAGCTTCGCCCATATTGCTGTCAGCACATTTCCAAGCGTCGGTTTGTCACCAAACACGGCTTGGCCTATAAAGTAAGTGACACCGCTGAGCGCGAGAGGTGCTTGGATCAGGATAGCGGCAGTCATGATGACCAAGTAGCGATTTTGAAACGCCGTTGCGTCGCCAAGCTCACGCGAAGACATGACCAGTTGATCGTATTGAGTCAAAGGCCAAAGCAAGATGAAATTGGCGACAGCAAATGGAAAGATGCCCAAAAAAGCCAAGCAGAAGATCGAAGTCCAGTAGCGTTGAAAGACCAGCAGACTTAGGTCGATTAAATCTGTACCGCTTCTTTGCGAAATGGTGACCGCCGTTTTATCGAGCTGCATGAACGCCTCCGATTTCACGCCAAGGATTGTCCTCGTGGTGCTTCAAGGCAAGTTGGATTGGAGGTGTCGGGTACCCCAAGACAACAAAGTAGTACATCAAAAGACCGGAGCTGAAGATAGCGACGAAGGCTTTGGCGAAATAAGGCAGGGGGGAAGGAGAAACGAATCCTTCCGTAAATGCAGCCATGAAGAACATCGCGATGGAGGCAAGAACAATCGGCAGCGCGCGTTCAGCGTTCAACCGGAAGGACTCCATGCGAAGCAGACCTGAAGTGGAAAAAATACCCAGGCCCAAACGAAGGCCTGCGGCTGCCGACAATGCGATCGCCGTCAGTTCAAAAACCCCGTGGGCTGTAACGAACTGGAAAAAGACATCCCCCTGTTCAACATCCGATCGTGTCATGTAACCGAAGGAGGCGCCCAAGACGACTCCGTTGTATCCCAAGGCGCAAAGGGATGGCAAAATAAGAGGCCCCAATGCAAAGCACTGTAGCCCAATGCTGGTATTGTGTTGGATATAAAAACCAGACATCGCGACGTATTGGTCAAAATTGCCAGCTAGCGGGCGATTGAAGCTGTTTTCCATTTGTTCGATTTGTTCAGAACCTAAAATCCTTTCCGCGTAACCTGGAAAAGTCCCTTCGGACCAAGCCAATAATGCCGAGAGGGTGAATAGTCCAAAAAAAACAATGAATGCAACCTTGACGCACACGTCCCGGAAAATACTCTGCGGGGTGATCACTGTACAGTAATAAACCCATCGTTCGATAGAAGAACGGCTGGAACGATACAGCAGGCCATGAGCGCGTCCAACCAAACGATGCAGATACTCGACCGTGGCAGGTGGCAATTGGTACTGTTCTGCCATCGACAAATCAGTGCAGGCTGCGCGATAAAGCGAGGAGAATCTCGCGACCAAGCTACCGTTGCGCTGAAATGGGAAGCGAATCCCTTCCAGCGACGAGCACATTTTGTCCAGTTCGTTCCAACCAAGTCGGCGCTGTTCTAGTAGGACAGAGATCTTCATGATGACACTTTCCCAGGGGGCACCCTATTGCTAGCTGATTGAAGCGTTGGTTCCAGTACTGGCGGTGGTGCAGCTATTGGCGGCGCAGTTGTTGGTGAGCGATGTTCTTGCGCACTAGGTGGCGGTGAATCAAACGATTGCGAATCCAGAAAAGCATCTTTCGCGATAAACTCTCTGTAATACAAAGCGCACAGCAGTAGATCGGGGCTGGTGTCGTCGCGAAAGTTGAATTGTCGCATGAGAGGTGCTGCGATGTAAGCAGCTAGTTCTTGCCGACGAACATTGGGGATCCTTGCTCTTCGCTCAACAAACAAAGCGATCGCCTTCGCAAGAGTTGTCGTCATACGAAAGTTGGCTGGAATGTGTCCACTGAGTGACTCGACGCGAGGGTCGTCGAACTTAATATGAGGCGGCACCCAGGATCTTTGAGAGACCACCACCATGGTACCCGCTGCTAAATCGCCCAGGCGTTGGAAACGCTTGGTGATGGTCATGCAAAGTAGAGAAACCAAAAAAGTTGGAATCACGTACATCGGGGGTGCGTCTGGGCTAAACAGTTCCAAAGATACCATAGGGGCGAAATCCGCCAGTCGCAGAAAGTTGCGAATGGTCGCCTGGTAAGCGTTGATAGGGCGCCCATCGACGGAGATAACTCGCACTTTGGTCAGCCACTTGCCGGGTGTTTGTCCGTTCCAAAAGGTTTCAAACAGCAGACCGTAAAACCAATCTAAAGCGAACCATGAGATCAAAAAAAGCAAGACTGTAATTCCGCCGGAGAATCGCACCACAAATCCAAGCAAGGCCATCAGGATCAGCAAGATCCAAAACAAAATCCCTCGTACTACAAAATCAAGAATCAGCGCAGGGAGTCGTCGGAACGGTCCAGCAATACGATATTCAAACCGTACATTCTCTGGGGTCGTTACAAATGCATTCAGGTCAATTGCGTCTATCGCGTGCACTAAAATAGCTCAACCAAAGGGCATGAGTTTGGAGCGAGATACCAGTTCTTCCACCCCAGTGGAGCTAGATTCTAGTCTCTCGTTGAAAACCAATCAGTAGCCTACCCAAGATTCTTAGCGACTTGAAATTGGGAAGGGTTGATGGTTGATTGGCTTGAAAACCGGCTACAATAAGGCCTGGTTGAGGTAAGTTCTTACAGCTCATGCGAGGTTTTGTTCAATGAATCTGCCAGGGATTGAGAAAAGAATAGGTCTGCTTCGATGAACGAAAATTTTTCGGGCGCGGCCGCTCAATCGGGAATCCATCCATCCGCGAACGCTGGAGAATCGGAGCCAAAAAAACTTTCCGATGCGTTAGAAGCTGCGAGCGGGGAAAGCCAAACGCGAATGAGTCAAGTTGGGGTGAATCTAACTGGATTGAATCAAATCGACGATCGCGAACTAGAGATCGGCGATTCCGAGGATGGGCACGAAAAGAGCAACAAGCAGCCGACTCCTTCGTCGCTGCTCCTTTCTACCCTTCTCAGTTTGACCGCAGTTCTGGTCCTTTTGATCGTCCTTCGTTTTTTGCTCCCTTCCACGCTGGAGTTTTCTAGGTATTCGTGGCACCGTGGTCAGTTGCGGGCAGAATACGATGTCGCTGGGGAGCAGCTAAAAACGGTTTCCAATGACAATCTGGCATTGTTGTCGCAAACAGTGGCTAGACGTGTATGTCCAAGTGTTGTGCACGTTACGTTGGATCGTATGGATTCCGAAAATGAATCCCCAGAAGGGTCCGAGACGGGGGCTCCCAATTTTTTTCCTTTTCGACGTTCGATGGTTGGCCAAGGGAGCGGCGTCCTTGTCGACGCTCGAGGATACATCTTGACGAACTACCATGTTATCAATGATGAAGGGAGCCGATTGAGTACGAAAGGCCGGATCCAGGTCGCGCTGCCGGACGAGCGAGTGTGCAAAGCGGAACTGATCGGATTCGATTCCGTGCGTGATTTGGCTGTGCTTAAAATTGAAGCGGATGGATTGCTTCCGATTGTTTGGGGGGATAGCGAACAGATGGAAGTAGGGGCGCCCGTTTGGGCCGTTGGAAGTCCCTTTGGTCTGTCCGGGTCGATCACCTTTGGAATTCTTAGCGGGAAACACCGATTGGATTTGACTGGCACAAGCTACGACGAGCAGCGTATTCCAAGAAAGGATCGGCACATCTCGGCTCGTTATACCGATTTGATGCAAAGCGACGTTGCCGTCAATCCTGGCAACAGCGGTGGGCCATTGGTCAACAGTCGCGGCGAGCTGGTTGGCATCAACACAGCGATCATCGGCGAGGCGTACCGTGGGGTCAGTTTTTCGATCCCAAGTAGCATTGCCAAGGTTGTCTTTGAACAGATTTTAGAGTCTGGTCGAATGAGTCGTGGATGGCTGGGTGTCGAGCTGGTTCGCGTCACTGAATGGAAGCGTGAGCAAGCCGAGCAACTTGCCCTTGCTATCGGAAGTGAACCCGACGAAATTGAATTTGATCTTGCGAAAGAGAAAGCGAAAGAACCAGTACGCGGAGCCGTGGTGCGACGCATTGTTTCGGAAGATTCGCCAGCGGCGGTCGCCGGCTTGCAGCTTGGCGATCATATCATTCAATTCAATGAAAAGCCGGTCAAAGGTGTCGAGGACTTGATCTTTGAGATCAGTAAGTCTCCCGTTGGCAGCAAGATTAAGTTGTTGATTCATCGTGACGGGGAAACTCAATCGATGGAAGTCGTGATCGGCGAACGTCCGGCGAATTAAGTACCACCGAAAGCACGGAACACACGGAAAAGCAGCCGAGTGGGATGACGTCCTGACTTCCGTGTGTTCGGTGTATTCCGTGGTTCGAAGATAGATTCTTTCTGGATGGTATCGTTAACCACCGAAAGCACGGAACACACGGAAAAACAGCCCAGGGGGATGACGTCCTGACTTCCGTGTGTTCAGTGTATTCCGTGGTTCCAAAATCGGTTCTTGCTGAATATTTTCTTTAACCACCGAAAGCACGGAACACACGGAAAAGCAGCCGAGGGGGATGACATCCTGACTTCCGTGTGTTCGGCGTATTCCGTGGTTCCAAAATCGGTTCTTGCTGGATGGTATCTTTAACCACCGAAAGCACGGAACACACGGAAAAACAGCCACGGGGGATGACGTCCTGACTTCCGTGTGTTCGGTGCCTTCCGTGGGGCTAGAAGAAAATGGATTGAATGACGAAATGGATGTTTGGCATCGCTTTTCGTTCAGGTGTGTCACTACAATGCGGGCTTGAATGATATTGGTTGCTGCCCACGACGCCACAACTTTGCCTCGATTCCTCCTCTTGAAAAGTCTGCATGTCCAAAACACTATCACCGTCCGAACAAGATTACGCCAACTCAGGCTGGTTACAGGCCTTAATGGGGATGAATGACCCGGTCATCCAACAAGCTCGACTTAGCACGAAGAAGCATTTGGACTGGATCGATTCCTTGTGCAGTTTAACCACGATTCGAGAAAAAGCGGACTCGCTTGAGTCGTCGATGGAATCGCTTTGGAAGTACGGTTGCGAAAATGATTTGAAGTGGTTGCTGACCTTGATTCCTGCCACTCAGCTTCATTGGTTGCTGGACAGCACGGATGAGTTCACTATTGAACAGACTGTTTCGCCAGATGTAAGCGATGCGAAAGCTTGGGCTTGCGCCATGGGGATTCACGATTGGTCCACGCAAGTGACCATGCGCATTTTGAGTGGTGACTTTGTCAGTTGGCAGCGTCGCGTTGCACGGCAAGGGGCGAACGCTCCTGTGGGCTTCACGATGGAATCGTCCGCGAAGGCGATGATGGAACTAAAGACCACAGCCTGCTGGAAAGCCAATCAATGGGTGGATGGCGTTTGGACTTTTTCGATCGATGGACAATCCACCATGGTTCATTCTGTAGAAGAGCCGATTCAGGTCGCGCGACCTGACTGGAAGGTGACTGAAGAAAATGCAATCCTGTCGATTCAAGCGGCGGACGAACGATTTCAAAAACTTCGAAAGCAATCGACCGGCAGTGCGATCCCGCAAGGAGATTGGGCGGGCTGGTGTGAATCTGTACCGTCATTAGAGCCGTTGCATCAAGAGGTTCTGGGCGGGCGGGACATGAATCTTACGTCACCTTTCCGAGGCATTTGGGCAACGGTTTGGCCGATTATCTATTGCCGCAGGAAGCGCTTGAAGCGTGGAACGTGTGGGTTGGTGGATGTTCGCCAGAAATTAGATTGTTGTTTTCAGGCTGATCCGAAATTAGTGACCTGGTTGCTTGTGTTCGGTGATTTGCTTTGCCAAGCTCAAGTGGGTGATGGTTTAGGGATCGCGGCTAAGTTCAAGTCTTAGTCTGGTTCAAACAGGATCGCCCATTCTTTTTTCAGGCGAGGCAAATCCTGTGCGATCATGGCAGCGCTGATTCCGAAAAGAATTAGGCTTAGTGCAATCCAGCGAAATGCTTCTGCTGTTTGAGTCGTGGCGTTTGGCTTTAGGTTATTTGCTATCAGCTTTTCCATGGTGTACCATCCCATCGGGTTTTGGGATTGGCCGATGGCTTCCAGAGAAGCTGTTTTGCCGACACCTGCTTTTTCGATGCTTGCTCGCAGGCCCAGCGCGGGGATTTCAACAATGTCTTTGCCCCAGTAGGCTTCCATCTGTTCGAGGGATAAACCGTCTTGAATGGTTTGCTTGAGGGATTCGGAATCCAAACCATAAGCGATTAGTTTGAACTTGGAGTTCAGTGCTATCAGCATGATCACAAAGAAATAAAGTGCGAACAGGACGCCCCAAACCCAAGGTCCCAAAATCGCATACGCGGCTCTTGGGAAAAAGAGCTCGATAGGCCCGATAGCGATAAGCCCCATCATCGCTATTGCTAAGAGAAAAAAATCAGTAGCGCCGCTGAGAAGCGTTGGACGTGATCGCAAACGTATCAGGCCCAATACTTGGAAGTACGCGGCTAAGGGGAGAATGGCTACCGAAAGGCGAATGAGATCAAGCATAGACAGGTTTGTTTGCCAAAGCTGCCCGCACCGCTTGAAGGACGCGATTCTGGAGTTCACCAAACTCGGCTTCGACGAAGGCACCAGCTGCGGCGCGATGTCCTCCGCCGCCGAATTGCCGAGCCAGTTCGTTGCAATCGACGTGGCAACGGGATCGAAAGCTGATCTTGAAACCACCCCGGAGTTGTTCAATCATGATGAAAGCGACTTTGGTTCCTTCGATTGCCAAGGCCAGATTGATTGCATCTTCGGTGTCGCTTGGTAGCGCCCCTGATTCGGTGAAGTCTTCTTTCTTGACGAAGGTGTGTATGAGTTGACCGTTGACTTCCGTTTGAACGCGCGACAAGATTCGACCTCGTAGCCGCACGCGTCCGGCGGTGTCGCGTTCGTAAAGGTCGCCATAAATGGCGGAGGGCGAAGCACCGCAATCCACCAGTTCAGCAATGATGCGGTAGGTGTCGCTGGTGGTGGAAGCGAATCGGAACCATCCGGTGTCGGTTGCGATGGCTGCGTAAAGGGCCATCGCCATCGGTTTGGTGATTTTGACCCCGGCCTTTTGAGCAAGCAGAGCTACCAAATGGCCGGTAGCTTCCGCGCTGGTGTCTTTGAAAAACTGGGCGCCTAAGTCATCTTCACCGACATGGTGATCGATGACGATTTTCGTGCCTGTCCATCGGCGCAAGACGTCTGCCATTGGCCCCAATTGCGCCCATGCACTGGTGTCCAAAATGATTAAGCAGTCCCCTTCCACGTCTTCGGCATCGATATGCTCACTAATGACTTGGATACTCTGGGACGGGTCCAGGAAGCCAAGGATGGGTGGGGTTTGATGCCCGTTGACGATTGTGACTTTTTTCCCCATCGCCTGCAGGATGCCAACCATTCCAAGTTCGCTACCAAGCGCATCACAGTCAGGCCGAATATGGCTTGTGAGAACAAACCTTTCATGCTTGCGAATAATTGAAATAAGTGTATCCCAATCTAAATTCATCGATAGAACATTTCGTTGCGAGGGGTGCGGGGAAAAGACTTTACGCTAGGATTATAGCCATGAATTGAAAAGTCGAGGTGGTCGTAGGCAATTCTTCAAAGCCGGATTGGCCGAAAATCTACCATTTGAAGGTGCCGATCGGCGATACGATAGTGGATCGCCCGAAAGTAACGCGGCAAACCCAATCTATCCGAATAACCTGTTGAATGATTGATTTCCCTACTGCTCCTTACGTTGAATTGCTGCCGTCTTGGCTCGGACCGCTCGAGGTCTTTGACCGCATCGGACATTTTCCCTACTGTTTGTGGCTGGATAGCGCGCTATCTGGGGATTTGCAAACTCGGTTCAGTTTTTTCGCCGTCGATCCCATCGAAGTGCTTTCGGTCGACCGCGTGGTTGCCGATCCGCTAGCGAAACTGGAGGATTGGATGAGCCGGTACAAGTCGGTGACGGTACCGGGCTTACCTTCGTTTCAAGGTGGGGCGGCGGGCTTTATGGGGTATGAGCTTGGCCGCTGTTTCGAACGCGTTGCGTCCGCAAAGCACAATGAGTTTGATTTGCCATTGGCGGTGCTGGGGCTTTATGACGTTGTTTTCGCGTGGGATCATGAAACTGACCAAGGTTGGATCATCTCGCAAGGGTTCGCGGAAAGTACCGATGAAGCCTTGCGAATGGAGCTGGCAAAAAAGCGGTGCCGATTTTTCTTGGAGCAGTTGTTGGATCCGAACGAACCCAGCCAAGAATCAGAAAAGGCAATGCGTCGAGCTGTGCCTTTCACGGCGTTTCGTCCTCATGCAATGGCGCATGGGCTGACTGCTCCACAATTTGAAACAAGGCTAGGGGGTGGTTGGCTTGGTAATTTTGATGGACAAGGTTTTCGCGATGCGGTCAGCAAGGCTCGAGAATACATTTTTGCGGGTGATATCTTTCAGGTAAACTTGGCACAGAGGTTGTTATGCCCAGCCCGCTGTGACTCTCGAAGTCTATATCGGAAGCTGCGCAAAGTGAATGCGGCCCCATTCGCTGGTTTTTTTGATTTCGGCTCGGCCCAGATTGTCAGTGCTTCACCGGAACGATTCCTGAAGGTCAAGGATCGTTGGATTGAAACGCGTCCTATCAAAGGAACTCGTCGACGCAGTGGCCAAGAGGAACTCGATCGCGCAATGGGTGACGAACTGAAGTACAGCGCTAAAGATCGTTCCGAGAACATCATGATTGTTGATCTGTTGCGAAACGACTTGTCGCGAGTGTGCGATGCGGGGTCTTTGCAGGTCACCCAGCTTTGCGATTTAGAAGCCTATCCCTTTGTCTTGCATTTAGTGAGCGCCATTCGAGCTCGACTTCGGAACGATGCAAGCCTATCGGACTTGGTGGGAGCTACGTTTCCAGGAGGAAGTATCACGGGTGCACCCAAGATCCGTGCGATGGAGATCATTGCAGAGCTGGAACCGACGGTACGCGGCCCCTACTGTGGTTCGATGGGGTACTTCGGGAGCGACGGAAGTATGGACTGGAACATTCTTATCCGAACATTGACCGCCTCGCGCGGATGGTGGCAATTTCAGGTTGGGGGCGGTATTGTGGCGGATAGTGATCCAGCCGCCGAAGAAGAAGAAACTTGGACCAAGGCCGCAGGCTTAGTTGCGGCCATTCATGCATCGTTAGAAGGTTAGAAGGGCAGTAGCACGCTACTGGTTATCGTCTTAGCGTCGCAGATTTAGCAGTTCGTCGAAGAGCTGTTGCGTTGCAGTAATAACTCGTGCGTTACTTCGGTATTGGGTGCTCGCCAAAACCAGCGTAACCAAGTCACCGCCGACGTCTGAATTGGAAAGCTCCAAAGCACCTGAAGAAATGCTACCAAGACCGTTTTCGGAAGGTCTGCCTTCAATAGGCAAGCCGGTGTTGATCCCTTGAGCAAATAGGTTCTGGCCACGTTGTTCCAAACCACCTGGATTGGAAAAACGTGCAAGCCGAATTTGGCCCAAGTCTCGCGAGATACCGTTAGAGAACACGCCTCGGATCGTTCCATCTTCACCGATGACGTAGCTTGTTAGAACTCCAGGGGGCGAGCCGTCTTGGCGGGATGCCGCCAAAGAAGCTCGATCGGCAGCCAAGCCCGAAAGGTTGTTGAAGTCCAGGTTAAATTGCAATGGCTTGGTACTTGGTAATCCGAATCGGTCGACTGCCACTGTCGAATTGGTGGATGAAACAAAGTTTCCATTCCCGTCGAACCGAATGAGACCGGTTCCTACGGCGATTGTTTTCGAACCTCGAACGGAGTTGTCGGCGCTGTCGGCGTACCAGCGATAGATCGTTTGTTGATCGTTCCGCTCTTCGAGAGTTGCCGTCAAACGCATACGAATCGGAAGGCCTAGCGAGTCGTAAGCGATAAAGTCGGTCACAGCGCTTTGCCCCTTACCATCTTGGATAGATCCAAAGTTCAAGTTGGGATTGGTGACGGTGCCGTTGCTGTCTCGAATTCGAAAGCTCGTTAAATCGATCGATACTTCATTGTCTTTTCCTGTGTTGCTCACAAAACGGATGGCACCGTTGCTGAAGTAGCCATTGGGCAACAAAGTTCCCGACTCGCCCTCGATCAGATTTTTAGAGGCGGCGACTGGGTTGTTCGCGTCACCGCTATCGCTTACGATTCCAAGCGAATCCCTCATGAAGTTGGTAAGATCTTGGACGGTCGATAGCGGCGTGATGGTGAAGGATTGTTCTTGAAGCTGTCTTCCACCTTTTCGAGCCTTGAAAGTAAGCTCGCCTTCTTTGAAAGGCTTGCTGTACTCCAGGCCGTCGCGAGTGTTTACATCAATCAGTTTTGTGTTGCTTGAAATGGTTGGACCGTCCAAATCGACTTTCTTATTGCCAATCGTCGATAGATTGCTGATCTCGGCATCGGTTCTACTGTCGGTGTAAGCTACGCCCGGCGCGACAGAGTCGACCAAGTAAAACGAATTTGGATCGCTCGACAGGTTTCGATAAATGCGAATCTGATCGTATGGCGGGAAATCGGCGGTATTGGTAGGTACCGGAGGAGTCGGGAAGTCCGACAGAATGATTCTTCCATTCGCGACATTTTGAGGCCCTAACAAAGGTGACGGACGAGATTCCGGTTCCCCTGCTTTGTAGTATGTCACCATGTAGGTGTAGTTGCCAACCAGACCCGTTGCATTCAACGCCGTCGTCGAGGTAGCTGGATTGTTATCTACAAAAGTTGCGCCAGCGGCACCATTACCAACTTGAAAGAAATCACTTCCACCAGGTGCCGTTCTATACACTCGCATCTGCGTGTACTGAGAGTTGGCAGCAGGAAGGTTGAGGGAAATGCTTCCGTTCGCCCCAGGTACTGTAACGCTGAGCGGTGGAGTGGGCATGCTCTCTTTGCCCGCCGAATCAACGTACGTGAATCGATACTGATAAACGGCACCTGCCGCGTGAGTCCCACCACCACCCTGGGAATGGGTCACGCTAACGCCGGTCAGAGAGGGAGGAGTTGAACTCACAACTTCGATATTGGTGCCGGGTGGTCTAGGGATGGTGCCGTTGCCCAAGACACGACTTTGAATAACGCCTGAAACTTCTGCAATATCACCTTGCGCTGTAAGTGTCCCTTGCAGGGTAACGTCCGAAGTCGACTTGGCAACCGCTTCGCTACCCAGGGGGATTTTCAACGGCCCAACTTGTGTCGTCTGAAGATTGAATTGCTCGTCGATTCCAAAGCCTAACAGTCGGTTACCCGTTGAGGTGACCAATTCGTTTTGGCTATTGAGCTTGAGGATACCATTTCGAGTGTAAAGCTTTTCGCCCTGACCACCCTGCACCTGAAAGAAGCCATCCCCTTGAATCGCGAGATCGGAGGCGGAGGAACTGATTTCCACCGTCCCTTGGCGAAAGTTTGGATTGATGGCTGCCACGGACACACCAAGGCCTGTCTGCCGAGGGTTTGTTCCACCGTTATCAAGGGTTGGGGACGCACCCAACGAAAGGGTTTGCAAAAACTGGGTTGCAAACACGACTTCCGAAGACTTGAATCCAACGGTTTGTGAGTTGGCTAAGTTATTGCCCAGAACATCAATCTGCGCTTCCGCAGCATTCATTCCAGTCAATGCAGTACTAAGTGACGAAGCTAAGCCCATTTGCTATCTGCCTTTGCGAACCAGTTGAGAAAAAATTCCCTTGTTCGCAAGAGGTCGACTTGAGCCATCTTGATGCAAGCAAACTAACTTGCCTCAACGGTCTTTTCGACAATCTCGCGAACATTTTTGATATCGACAATTTTGTCCCCGACATGAACCTGGACCTGGCGCTTCGTACGATCTTTTTCGTCAATCTTGATGGAAACGCTCGTAACCTCCCCGTCTATCTCACTTGCCTTAGTATCCAAACCCTTTACAGTCTTCCCAATTAGACTACTGGCAGTCGTCAGCTCTTGGGTATTGGAAAAGGATTTCAGCGTACTAACCAATTGGTCGCTTGAGCTAATACTGCGCAGCTCGCCTACTTGCTGTAGAATCGCAGCATTGTCCGTTGGATTCAATGGATCTTGGTTTTGCAAATCGGTAATCATCAAGTTTAAGAATTGATTCAAATCGATATCGTTCAATCCATTCCCCTGCAGGGAATTGGCCGCGGAGCTTGTCGGAGTGCTAGTGGACGATTGAAATGCATTGTTGACACGAGTCATGTGAGATATCCCTTATAGATCCAAAATGCCAGCATTGTCAGGTTACCGCAAGAACCATTGCATCTACAATGCTGTCCGTTAACAGTCTGATCGTAGTCCTTGTCGTTGCACTATGGAAATAGCAATCGTATGTCGGTAGATTCAAATCTTGAAAACAAGTTTCAAGTCCGATGGCAGCTTTTTGTTGCCATCTTCGCGTTGATAGCCGTGAACGCCCTTTGGGGGCTCTCGTTTCCCATTATTAAATCGATGAATCTCCAGATGGAGCATGCGGCCGGTTTGGAAAGCTCGCAAATCGATTCCAGTCTTCGAGTCGCTTTCACTGCTGGAATGATAGCAATGCGTTTTGCGGTGGCTTTCTTGTTGTTGTGTTTCTTAGGTTACAAGCTGGTCTTGAATGCTTCCATGGCGGAATGGCGAGCAGGGGCAGTGGTCGGTCTATTCTTTTATTTTGGGTTGATGTTGCAGGTTTTGGGGCTCGCTACGATTCCGGCGTCGCGAAGTGGCTTTTTGACCAGCCTGACTGCCGTCTTCACCCCACTATTCTCGGCCCTGGTTTTGCGACGTATTCCAACATCCAATGTCTGGATTGGAGGACTCATCGCCTTGATGGGCGTTTCTCTTCTGACGGGATTGATCCAACTGAGTCATTGGCAATTGAATATTGCATCGGACGCGATGAGCAAATGGACAACGGGGGATACTCTGACGACTTTGGGTTCTGTTTTGTTCACGGGGCAGTTGTTGCTGGTGGACTATTACGGAAAGCGGTTAAATACCACGGCCATCACTCCCAGCATGTTTCTGACAGTTGCTTTGGCGGCAGCAGTTACATTTCTGTGCTTGCAACACAACCAGATCGAATTAGCCAACGGCGTTGCAAATCAGCAGGACAGCCTTCGAATGTTTTCGGATAGGCTCTTTTTTTCCCCGATGTTCCTTAGCTTGTTCGTCTTCCTTGCGTTCTTCTGTTCCGTACTCGCATTCCTTGGGATGAATCGATATCAACCGCATGTGACGGCAGTTCAAGCATCGGTCATTTACAGCACGGAACCGGTTTTCGCATCGATGGCGGCATTGTTCTTGCCGAGCTTTTTGGGCAGCGTTTCATCATCCTTTGCGTTTCCAAATGAAGAGCTTTCCTTCCCGCTGGTCTTGGGCGGAGCGTTAGTGCTTATTGCCAATGTCGTGGCGCTTTGGCCCAAGAAGAGCCCCCAGCCGTTTCCGACAAACCAGGCTACTGGTCGGTCCTAGCAAAGTGACTTCGAACGATCTTTTGAATTCCATTCAAAGTTCGTGCATCGGATCGGATTTCCTCGTACTCGGTGAAACGGTACTCGTAGTCGAAAGGACGCAAAGGCAGAGCCAATCTTCGACCGCGAGCGACTAGACGAGTATCGACTTGCGATCGATTCCGAACTGAACCGGATTGGAAAACCAATTGGAAACGGATCGTATCGATGTCGACTCGGTTGAGCCAACATATAGATTATAGTCCGAAATCGCGAAGCCATTGATCTCGCTCTTGTTCGGATAATCGGCGTTGCTTTTCTTCGAGCGGCGATGGTTCTGGATTTTGAGATTGTTGAATACGGTCCGATAGCAGCTGCTGTCGTTCCTCCAACCAATGATCGCTGTCCAGCACACGGGCGCCACGAGCGATTGCTTTTTTATGGATCGCATGGTCGGAGGATACAACCGTCAATCGTTTTGGGGTTGGATGCTTTCGTATCTCGAATTGAATGAGTTCGTCGGCCGATGCCCAGTCGCGTGCGAAGATCAATTGAATCCCTTGTTGGCTGCAGCGTTCAGGCAAGCCGGGGGGCGCGTTGTTGGCATCGAAGACGATCGTGGTTTGATTGCGTTCCTCGGGTTCAAGCAACGCGATCAGTTGTTCCATCAATCGACCTCGGGCAATCCTAAGAGCGTTTTTGCCATCCTTTTTAGAGTTCACGACGACGCTTTGAAACATCAAATTGTAGCCGTCGATCAGCAAACGCATGATATAAGAGTCTTTAGCTTGCGACTCGGCTGCGTCGAAGTCCATACAGGTAGTAAACGACCAATCCGATGGCACACCAAACTCCAAACCGGAGCCAATTCCAATGGCCGATTCCAGCGATCAGGTAGAGGTTGGTGATAACCCCTAAAACCGGGATGACGGACCATTGCTTTCGCCATGTCAGGATACTCATGACCAAGAACACGATGTAGAAGGTTAGGTAAGGGAATTTCTCCCAGCCCCAGTCACGCGTAAGATCATGGTTGGATGGCATGCTTCGCATAAAGCCGTTGTAGGTAATAAAGAGCCCGGTAACAATGTATTTGCCATTGATATACGGGACGCGAAAGCCCGATTTGTCGCCGTCACCATGCGACTTATCGTTGGGACTAATGGCCAAGATTCCACCGGATACCAAAACAAATGCGAACAAGGTACCCAAGGAAGAAAGGTCGGTGACCAACTGCGAATTCAAGAATAATGTTGGCAGCGCGACAGCGATCCCTGTGATGATGGTCGCAAACGATGGGGTCTTAAATCTTGGATGGATCGATGCAAAACGGTTGGGGATCAATCCATCACGGGCCATGCTCAGAAAGATACGCGGCTGTCCTAGCTGAAACACGAGAAACACGCTTGCCATGGCCACCACCGCGCTGAGGGACACAACGCCGGAAAGCCAATTCAGATTGTTTTTCGAGAACACGATCGCAAGTGGGTCGTCGACACGTAATTCCTTGTAACTGACCATTCCGGTGATGACAAATGACAATGCGATATAAAGGCACGTGCAAATACCCAACGTCAGCATGGTAGCACGAGGCAGGTCTCGCTTAGGATTCTTGCACTCTTCGGCTGTCGTTGATATGGCATCAAAGCCAATGTAGGTAAAAAATACCGAGGAGATACCCAGCAAAACGCCGGTTGCCCCATTGGGTGCGAACGGGACCCAATTGTCCGGTTTGACATAGAAAGCGCCTATCAAAATCACGCCGATCACTACGGAAAGTTTCAAAGCCACCATGGCATTGCTGACAATTTTTGATTCCTGAATTCCGACGTAAACCAAAAAGGTCACGATGAAGTTGAGCATCAATGCAGGAAGGTCAAGAATGATTCGCAGTCCAGCCAGTTCGGGGGCTCCGTTCCATATCTCGATGAGCCTGGAGCGAGCCGCTTGTTTTGCGGCGTCCTCTTCCAGAAGATTTTGATTGCGTAACGCTTCCGCGCAGGAGTAATAGTCGGTCTGCAACCAGTCCGGTAGTGGCATCCCAAAACCGTTCAGCAGATTGGAAAAGTAATCCGACCAGGAAAAGGCGACGACGCTGTTGCCGATGGCATACTCCATCAACAAGTTCCAACCAATGAGCCAAGCAACCAGTTCGCCGAACACGACATAAGAATAGGTATAAGCGCTTCCGCTGACAGGAATTCGAGATGCGAATTCCGAATAGCACAAAGCGGAGAACAAGCATGCAATGGCGGTCAACAGAAATAAAACAGCAACAGCAGGCCCGCCGTCTGCGGCAGCCTTGCCAAGCGTCGAAAAGATTCCGGCCCCCACAACGGCGGCAATCCCGAAACAGGTCAGGTCAACAAGCCCGAGGCTTCGTTTGAGAGAATGACCATCGGCTTCCCTCTTACTCGACTCGTCATGGAGCTGTTGAATGGATTTCTTGCGAAAAAGGCGATCCCAAAATGACGACTGGCTCATGCGATTCGAACTCGACCCAAGGACTTGAATTCATCGATTTCTAACGAAGTCGTTACGTTAACTTCTTTTGGTACCGAGCGGAAGCGATCAAATACCCAGTAAATACAACTAAAGCTAACCAAACGATTCCAAACCCAATAAGCCTTTGGGGGGACACGACCTCGTGAAACAAAAATACTCCAAATGCAAACTGCAAGCTAGGGGCAATATATTGGAGCATCCCCATTGCCGCCATCGGAACTTTTTTTGCCGCCGCAGCGAACAAAACTAGGGGGATTGTTGTTATCGGTCCGCCAAAAACAAGCAAGCCCCATTCCGTCGATGTGCGATTGGAAGCTTGAGGGTTCGTGTAGGAAAAATAGGCGATAGCCGCTAAAGCGATTGGAAGCAAGATTGCCGTTTCCATTCCAAGGCCGGCGATGGCAGGTAGAGTTGTTTTCTTCTTTACGGCAGCATAAAGAGCGAAGCTAGTCGCCAATGTCACCGCAAGCCAAGGGAAGCCATCATTCCCAGCGGTCATTACCAACAGCCCAGTGGCGGCGATTGCGACTGCCAGCCACTGCAAGGGGTGAAGACGTTCCTTAAAAAGAATGACTCCTAACACGACGTTGAACATGGGATTGATGAAGTATCCCAAGCTGCTCTCGATGACGTACTTCTGCTGAACGGCCCAAATGAAAACAAACCAGTTGATACTGATCAAACAGGCTGCAATGCAACATAGCCCCAGACGTTTTTTGTCTCGAAGGACCGCGCCAACATCTTTCCATTGACGAACGATGCTGATGCAGATAACCAGCGTCAGTAAGGACCAGGCAATCCGATGACAAATGATTTCGAATGAATTTTCGCGAGGGAGCAGCTTCCAGTACAAAGGGAAGATGCCCCATAAAACGTAAGCCAAAACGGCCTGAAGGTAGCTCAAGCTTGGCAATTTAGAGTTTGCCGTCTAACGCGAGTTGATGAAAGAAGTGCGGGATCGAATCTTGATTGGCCAGCAAGAAATCGATAGACGGTTCATGGTTCATGGCCTTGGCGATCGCCTTGGTTGTCGCTTCGCGATTGGTTCGGAATAGAACCTCCGGATCGTATTTGGCGTCCACAATGGATGGGTCCAACCATACAGAAACGATGATACCGAGATCGTTGGCTTTCGATTTCGGGATGTGGCCAGCGCGAACCGCGTCTAGCACACCGTGGGCGATTCCCGCTTGGACGGTTCCCATCAAGATGTTCGTGTACTTTTCGGAATTGACCGTGACCTTGCTGACCATGACGGTTGCTGGCTTCACTTGAACATCGCAATTGAGGATGGCGAAAATCTTGGAGTGACCTTTGGCTTGATTTCCGATCATCTGAGCGATGGCGTATCCTACGGGTCCATCCAATTCGCCGATGACCACCTCAGGTTCCGCGGCAGACCATGCTGGTTCTGCTTCCACCAGGGCTTCGCCTGTCCGCATAACAATTCTGCCCGGTTTTTTTGAGCTGGACTTGGAACTGGACTTCGTAGCAGCTTTTTTCTTTTTGGCCATTTTCATAATCTCGCAGATGAATCTTGGAACAAACGCTTACAAAATCGTACTTCTGAACTGGATTTTGCGAAATGCCAAGTCTTTGGCAATTCAGGTGTTTGCCTGCAGCTTGTTGGTCGCTCTGCCGGTTTTGCATGAACCGCGGGCGCTAACGCGGATTATTCATAACCCGACGCGTAACGGCTCGTTGCTTTAATGGAGTTTGGCTCAAAAAGCTGCGGAATCCCCCGCGTGCGTGAAATGGAATAGGACGCCTTTGCAAGCTTCTTGAACAGTTGAGCGACAACTGTTCGACATTGGCAAGACCAGATCGGCTACGTATTGCTCGATGGGCCGCTTGAGACGTGGGGTTCGCCGGCTTTCTGTTACGAATCTCGCTTTGCGGGCGATGCCGACTTGTGCGGCTCGAAGGTGGTCCTCGCGGCATGCTCCGCTTTCTTCAGCGATGAAATCGCTGTCTCGCACAGAAACTTCTGTGCTCGAAACTTCGGCTGAGTCGCCTCCGGTGCAGACCGTGAATATCTGCCGTCCGGCCCCAGCGTCCACGAGTTTTGATTATCCCGGAAATACGTGTCCAATATCTCCATGACTCGTCGCTTCGATGCCGTATCCTCAATCGGAACTAACAACTCCACCCGTCGATCAAACGACCTTGGCATCCAATCCGCACTGCTGATGAAGACACTGTCCTCTCCGCCATGATAAAAGTACAAGATGCGAGCATGCTCCAGGAATCGATCCACAATGCTGACTACCGTAATGTTCTCGCTCAGCCCCGGAACTCCTGGTCGCAAACAGCACACTCCGCGTACGTTCAACCGTACCACTACCCCCGCTTGGCTGGCTTCATACAACGCCTTGATCACATCGGGATCGACCAGCGAATTGACTTTCGCCGCAATATAAGCCTTCTGCCCATTTCGCTTGTTCTGAATTTCTAATTGAATCAACGCAAGCAACTTCTTACGCAAGCCTAACGGGGCCGACTCCAATTTGTCGTACGGCTGAGGCTGACTGTAACCCGTGATGGCATTGATAAAAGCGCTGGCGTCCCGGCCTAGCGATTCGTCGCAGGTCATGTAACTGACGTCGCTGTACATGCGCGCCGTCGCTTCATTGTAATTGCCCGTCCCAAAGTGAACGTACCGGACAATCCCGGACGGTTCGCGGCGAACGACTATGCAGATCTTTGCGTGTGTCTTCAAACCACGCACTCCGTAAATGACCTGAACGCCCGACCGCTCCAGCTCGCGAGCCCATTCGATGTTCCTAGCCTCGTCGAATCGCGCCTTCAATTCCACGATCGCGGTCACATACTTGCCTCGTTCTGCCGCTTTCTTCAACGCGGCAACAATCGGGCTCTTGCGGCTCGTTCGATACAAAACCTGCTTGATGGCAAGCACATCAGGATCTTCGGCTGCCTCTTCGACAAAGCGCACCACGGGCTCAAAGCTTTCGTACGGGTGACATAACAGCAAGTCCCTTTCCGCAATGCTGTTAAGTATCCCAACGGTCGGGTCAAGCATGGCTGGTCGCTGAGGTATCCAAGCGGAATCGCGCAAGGCGGGAAAGCCCTCGATCTCGGTCAAATACATGGTCCCAGCTAAATCCAAAGGACCAGGAATCTTGAAGATGTCTCGTTCCTTGAGCCTCAGCTTCTCCTGTAAGAACTGAAGCGTTGAATCGGAGGCATTGTCGGCGATCTCCAAGCGCACAAATCCCGCAGATCGACGGGAGTCCAAGACCTCTTCCATCCCCATCATCAAATCGCCAGCACTGTCCTCGCGCACTGACACGTCGGCGTTTCGAGTCACCCGGAAGGCCACGCACTCTTCGATCCTCTTGCCTGGGTAGTATTCGTCTACCATGGCCGTTGTCACGTCTTCTAACAGAGCGTAGCTGTACCCACGATCACTAGGAAGCGTGATGAATCGGGAGAGAGCTTTCCCCAACGGAATAAAAGTGAAGCGGTGCGGTTTCTCTGAATCGCCGCTTGCCATTCGAACGCACAAATGAATTCCAAGATTGGTCAGAATTGGAAATTGCCCGTCAGGATCAATATCCATGGGGGAAAGGATGGGATAAATTTCTTCGTTAAAGAAACGTCGCATGGCTTCGGTGTGTCTCGCCGATGCGTTCTTGGCGGAGATTCGTTCCAGCCCTTCCGAGGTTAGGATCGGCTCGACTGCGTTCAGGAAGCAATCGTATTGGTCGCGAATGATCGAGTTGACTCGTTCAAAAATCTGCTCCAATTGCTCGGACACACTGAGTCCGCTGGGATCCGGGGTCTCCACCCCCTGCGACTGCTGCAATTGCAGTCCGCCGACCCGCACCATAAAGAACTCGTCCATGTTGCTGGCGGTGATGGCCAAAAACTTGAGCCGATCCAATACGGGAACTTTGGAGTACAAAGCCTGATCAAGAACCCGCTGATTGAACTCGAGCCAACTTAGCTCGCGATTGATGAATGAACGATCTCGATAAGGCATTGTGACGCCGAGGTTGATGATTTTGGACTTGATAGCCAGTCTGGGGTGCCAAGATAAAGTAATAGTGTAGTTAACTTCACGCCATGACCCACCAAGTGGAGAATAGAATAGGGATCAATAGCTGCTTGGGGCAGGAGCGCTCGCGATAGGAGAAATTGCGGGTAGACCGAGCCGATTTCGGACTTCGCCAAGCATTTCTACCGTTCGAGAAGAACCGACACGCGTGACACCCATTTCCCAAACCTTGAGCAACGAATCGCAATCGCGAATGCCCCCTGCGGCTTTCACTTGAACGGGGGCGGTCACATTGTCTAGCATCAATTGAAGGTCTTCCATGGTGGCCCCACCGGTACCATACCCGGTGCTCGTTTTCACCCAATCCGCTCCCGCGTCACAGCAGATCTTGCACAAGCGAATTTTTTGTTCCGTATTCAAGTAGCAGTTTTCGAAGATCACTTTCACGCGACGCTTTGCATCATGAGCGAGTCGTACGATGGCCGCGATTTCCGATTCCACAAGCTTCCAGTTGCCGCTGAGTGTTGCACTGATGTTGGTCACCATATCCAGCTCCAAGCAGCCTTCTTCGATCAGCAATTCCGCTTCAAACAGTTTCGACTTCATGTGATGGCCGCCATGCGGGAAGCCAACCGTGCTGCTTGGGGCAACGGTTGTGCCCGCGAGCAATTCGACACAACGCTTGTGGTAGTAGGGCAGGATACAAACGCTACCAACATCGTATGCAATTGCAAGCTGAATGCCCGCTTCGAGCTGTTCGACGGAAAAGGTCGGGTTCAGCAGCGAATGATCGATCATTTTGGCAATGTCGAGATATTGATAGGTCGGCATCTTGGGGAACTTTCAGCTGAAAAAAGCGGGCAGCGAGTCATAGAATTGTGGGCTCCGAGTTTACCCGTTATCCTTGGCTTTTTCCAGCATAGATTTCCATCGCCGTCGATCGGCTCGCGAATCTAGCACACCAAACCTATTGCGAAAAATGAGCTCGAGGCACAGTTTCGCTTTTCGCCTATTGAGCCGCAGGCGCTAGCCGCGTCGAGTCTGGTTGCGCTAGCCGCGTTGAGCCGCAGGCGCTAGCCGCGTTGAGTCTGGTTGCGCTAGATGCGTGGTCGCGGCTAGCGCCCGCGGTTCAAGTTGGGACGAAATCATCGCCAGTTAACTGGCACCCTGATTGGCTTTCACCCGCCGTCCTATGCCGCCAGAAAAACTTCGCTTTGCCGCCACCAGCAATACCACTGCGATTGCACATAGAATCACAGGCATCAAATGCATGGGGCTGGTCAAGTAATGACTCACGGAGTTGCCATCGTCGGTATTTCCATGCCCAGGATGCGAAAAACCTACGATTGGCATAGCGATCACGAAAACCAAGCAGACGAAAATGCGAGAAAAAGTGGTTGTCATGAAGCAATAGATTTTGGGTGAAGAACGATCGAAACGGCGTGTTATCCGCCAAGCATATCCAAGATTTTAGCCGAATCGCCCGGTTCCAGGTACTGGGATTCCAAAGTTTGCAACCGGGTTAGTGCACCAAGCCTGGTGCGATCGTTTGGCTTGCGGCCCAGTTTCGCTCTTCGCGATGCGACATTGTCGAGCAGTTGTCCCCAACTGCTCAGGAACCGCCAAACCACCTTCGGCTTGGCCAGGAAACGTTCGAACGCAATAAATCGCACCAAGTTATTCGAGAATTTGTCGGGCGCGTGAAGTGCCCGCGGGCGTGAATTGGGATGGGAAGCCTTTGCAAGCTCCATGAACAGTTGGGGACAACTGTTCGACATTGTCGAGCAGTTGTCCATGGCTGCCACCTTTCGCCACTAACGTGGCTTTTGTGTTCGACGAGCCTTCGGCTTAGGGGACAACCGGGGCTAGCGCCCAATGGCACTCACTTTGTTCGAAATGAGCCGCGGGCGCTAGCCGCGACAACCGTATTTGGCAGGGAAACCGTAACTCGGCTAGCGCCCGCGGCTCAGTAATTTGCTTGCGCAAACTACAAAGTGAGTGCCATTTGGCTAGCGCCCTTCCGGCTAATTGCGGGGGAAACAAGTTGGCAGTTGGCAGTCGTCAGTTGGCAGTTGGCAGTTGGCAGTTGGCAGTTGGCAGAAATAAGACGACTGACGACTGACTACTGTTTACTGTTTACTGTTTACTGTTTACTGTTTACTGACGACTGTTTACTGACGACTGTTTACTGACTACTGACGACTTATCTAGCTCTGCCCTATTCAATTAACTTGGGTTTTCCGCTCCAGCCAAGCTTGTCTCGCAATGCCTGGTAGTCATCGTGGCCAGGAACACTGATCAGCTGAAACGTATCTTGCGCGCGACTTATCCTGGCTCGATGCTCATCGCCAAAATGACAAAGCACTCGTCCATCGACCAAGATACTGGCCGAAGGATGTTCCGTTCGCATGGTCAGATCAAATATGCGGTCCGCGGTGTCCACGACCGGCCTCATCGTCAACGTATGAGGACTGATAGGACTAATGACAAAAGCCTGGAGATTCCGTCGCAAAATTGGACCGCCGGCTGACAAGTTATGAGCGGTCGAACCAATGGGGGTACTAATAATCAATCCATCGCACGCGTAGGTTGTGGCCAAAACCGAATCGATATGGAGATCAATGTACATCATGGAGTACGGTGGTCCCCCCAAGATCGACGCCTCATTCAATCCCAGCATCGTATGCTGCAAGTCGCCTCGCCAAAAAACGTCGCACCGGAGCATCAAATGGTTCGTAACGGACAATCGCCCTGCGCAAACATCCGGCCAGATATCCACAAAGCGATGGGGCGGAATGGCGGCCAAAAAACCTAGACGCCCAAGATTCACACCCAGCACAGGGCGTTGGCGATGCCCCATTTGACGCGCCGACTGCAGAATCGAGCCGTCCCCTCCCAAGACCACCACCAAGTCCGAAGTGCAATGATCAAATTCGTACTCAAAGCTCTGATCGACAGCCAAAATCTCGGCATGCTTCTCGATCGTTTCTAAAACACTCTTGAGCTCCTGCTGCACACGAGGTCGGTTGGGGGCGGCCAAAACGACAACTCGAGGTCGCGGCCGACCGTCCCGAATCCAACTCCATGTTGTGGGAGGGTTCACGCGTTAAACTCCCGCATGATTCGCGTCAGAAAAACGTTCACTGAGCGATCGGCAGGTTTTAGCGATACCGGACGGGTCCAGCCCCATTTCTGCCATCAATTCATTTCGGTCCCCGTGTTCGATGAATTGATCAGGGATGCCTAATGTTCGCATGATCCTGGTATCCCAACCATGTTGGCACGCGGCTTCCAGGACAGCAGAACCAAACCCACCCATCAAAGCCCCTTCTTCGAGCGTCACCACGAAACGGCATTCTTCAAAAACGCGGCTTAGCATTTCGATGTCCAGCGGCTTGATAAAACGTGCGTTGATAACAGCCACGTCCAGCCCTTCCTGTTTCAGAAGGTCTGCAGCCGCAAGGGCTTGTTGCAACATGGCTCCGATAGCGATGATCGCACCGTCATTACCCCACCGCAGCGTTTCTGATTTGCCAAGCGCGATTGGTTGAGCGGGTCTTGGGAAAGTCTGAGCGGTGGTTTTAGGGTAACGAATCGACGTGGGGCCTGGGTGCGATAACGCGAACTCCAACATGGGTTCCACTTCAGTCGCATCCCCCGGAGCCATCATTACGATATTGGGAAACACTCGCATGTACCCAAGGTCAAAGAGACCGTGGTGGGTAGGCCCGTCTGGCCCCGTCAGGCCGGCCCGATCCAGCATGAAGGTGACAGGGAGGTTCTGGAGTGCGACCTCTTGAAAAATCTGATCATAAGACCTTTGCAAGAACGTCGAATAAATTGCGACGATTGGCCGAAGACCGACTTTGGCATGTCCAGCAGCGAAGGCTACCGCATGCGACTCGCAGATGCCAACATCGAAGAACCGTTGGCTGTGCGCATCACGCACAGGTTCCAATTTATTCCCCTGGCACATCGCAGCGGTCATGACCGTCACTTTGTCGTTCCGGTTCATTTGGCTTAGGATTGCATCCCTGGCATAGTTCGTGAAGGCGGGCTTCTCTGATGTTCCAAGCGGTCGCGGGCATCCCTCCTCGTCTTCCTCAAAGGCAGGGGGCGTATGAAAATAGACAGGATCTTTCTCTGCAGGCTTATAACCGCGGCCTTTTTCGGTTACCACGTGCAAAAGAGTTGGCCCCTTTTGATTCTTCACCATCTCCAGATACTTGCGAACCAGTTGGATGTCATGGCCATCGATAGGTCCGATGTAGCGGAATCCAAATTCCTCAAACATCATTCCACCGACCATGCCCGCTTTGACTGCTTCTTTGATTTGAGCCAGCATGCGTTCGGTTGGATCCCCAAAAACGGGCAGCTTGCCAAGTACCTTTTGCACTTCGCTCTTGAGGCCCGTGTAAAACGGATTGGTTCGAAGCCGATCCAAGTAGTTTGCGACCGCACCAACGCGAGGGCAAATCGACATCTTGTTGTCATTCAAAACAACGATCATGTCGGAATTCAGTTCGCCTGCGTTGTTCATGGCTTCAAAGACAATCCCTGACGGGAACGCTCCGTCCCCGATCACGGCGACACTGCGTCGCGACGGTTGCCCCATCAAATCATCACCACTTTTGAGACCGACTGCGGTGGAGACACTGCAACCAGCATGGCCGGTCATGAACAAGTCGTACTCGCTCTCGGCGGGGTTAGGGTACCCCATAAGGCCGCCGCGTTCTCGAATTGTTTTGAATTCGTGGTACCGCCCAGTGATCAGTTTGTGCGGATAAATTTGATGACCAGTATCCCAGATCAAACGGTCTTTCTTAAAATCAAAAACACTGTGCAGAGCCAAGCACAGCTCAACAACGCCGAGGTTGGATGCAAAATGAGCCGTTCGTGTCGCCAGAAGATTGCAAAGCACGTCGCGGATTTCAACCGCGAGTGTTTCCAATTGGGAAACGGACATACCCTTCAAAGGTTCCGACGATTCTAGCTTGGAAAGCATTTCATGCATGTGAAATCAATGGCTCCTATCCGTGATGTATCTTGCTAGTTGCTGGAGTGGAATGGCGGGGGAACCAAACGGCTCCAGTGTCTGAATTGCTTCTTCAACGTAACGTTTCGCTTTTTGTCGACTCGGCTCTAGACCGTAAATTCCAGGAAAAGTCAACTTCCCTCGTTCCTGATCCTTGCCAGTCCGCTTGCCAGTGGATGCCGCTGAGCCTTCCACGTCCAGAATGTCATCCACGATTTGAAAGGCCAGGCCAATACAGTCGCCGTACTTGGCTAACAATTCCATCGCATCCGAATCTGCATTGGCTGCGATTCCACCCAAGACAACGGAGGCACGAATCATAGCGCCGGTTTTGCGATTATGGATGGCGTTCAGCAAGTCCGCACCGCCGCCGGTTTGTTCGGCTTGCAAATCATCCACTTGGCCAGCGACCATGCCTTCCGGTCCGGCTGCTTTGGCCAAAACCAAACAGCTCTTGGTTGCGATTTCAGGACTGCTGGAATCAAGCAAGATGGTTTCAAAAGCTAGGCTTTGAAGCCCATCGCCCGCCAGGATCGCGGTCGCTTCGTCAAATTGGATATGGCAAGTGGGGCGGCCACGACGTAGATCGTCGTCATCCATGGCGGGAAGATCATCATGGACCAACGAATATGCGTGGATCATTTCGAGAGCAGCAGCGTTGGCTAAGGCAGATGATTCGTCCCCACCCAGCATCTGAGCGCTCAACAAACACAAGATTGGCCGGAGTCGCTTTCCAGGAGACAGCAACGAATACTGCATGGCTTCGCGAAGACGCGCCGGACAGCGATTCGACAAACGATCCAAACAGGCCAGCAATTTTGCATCAACTCGATCAGAAAGCGCTTGCCAGCGTTCTAGCAACTCAGAATTCCAAGGTTTGGTGGCGGATGGTTGCGGCGTTTGCACAGTGGCTATTGGAGCATCCAGAGGTGCGAAAGTGATTTGAAGTTGATTCCACTACGAATGTGGCCCCCCTGTCGTGAGTGCTCCATTGTAGGCAGAATTCAATTAAGTTGTAGGCGGGACAGCAACACCTAAACAAAATCAGGACGGGGATTTTCCCGTCCTGATTTGATTTTGTTACGCTTCCGCAAATTTTTACTTGCCGTGGAAATTGTAATCCTTGTTTTTGACGTCAAAATCCGCGTCAGTGAGGCCCACATTGAACTTGAGGTTTTGATACGTGTATTCCTCAATCACTTCAGGTTCGCCACCTGGCGTCTTCGGCCAGCTGTAGGCTGCGTAGCGAACTGGGATCTTCCATTCGTCGTCCATGAAAATCTGAGCGATATGGAATTCAAAGTGTGGTTGCTGAACGGGATGGGTCACTTGAATGATGGAGCAAGCTCGTTGAGCGACTTTGGCTCCGGGGACGAGTTCGACGTTGCAAGCTCCGTGCCGCTTGTCTTTTTCTCCGCGCTCGATCAACTTCACAACCAAGTTTTCGATACCGATGTCTGTCAATGGGTATCGCTGACCTGCCATCGCCAAATAGCCAGTCGGTTCCAGCGCATGAGTGCCTAGCATTCGCTTCATGCCACCTTCGTGGGCGAAGAGCTTTCCTTCGTTCTGATCTTCAACGAACAGCACTTCGCGTCCTTTGACGGCGGTTGGCTTCAAAAAGGCCAAGTACACACTGAATGGTGTCACCAGTCTGTTTTCTTCGAATTTTCGATTTCGGACTTTGACGAACATGAATTCATGTTCCCCAAGGTCGTCACCAATTCGTTCCCGCTTGACCAAGACGCCCGTGTAGTCCCTCAGATCTTTGCGAATCAGTGCCAAGCTTTGATGAGCCAACTGAATCGCGGGGTCGAGAGGGTGTGGAACGGCGGACGGGATCGAGGGCTCGTTCTTGGAGACTCGAAAGACCGGTTCCGACAAACCGGTAGCTGGTGGTTGCTGTGCCACTACAAAACTAGAGCTAAACGCAGAGGCTACTAAGGAGTAGAGAGCTGCCCGAAAAAAGTTGCGTCCAAATCGCG
>JBIKLJ010000295.1:0-5324 GCA_044359895.1 Pirellula sp. | reverse complement strand
GTTCCGTCAATCGCTTCCATCAAGTTAGCTTCGTTCAATTCAACCATCCGAAAAGGGTTCTGCTCAATTTTCGTTCCGAACGTCGTTCGACTGCTCAGAACCACCTGTATAAACTTTCTCAGCTCCTGCACCGTTGCGTAAAACTGAATCGAAATGTCGGTTGTTTTGGTCATGGTCATAGTTGTGCTCAGTTGTATGGAATGAAGTCGGTCGGAATTCCCCCTGGACCGTTTAAGTCATCCAAGGCATCCCTTTCTCGTTTTATGGGATTGCCATTCGCATCACATTTCCCCACGTTGCGAGCGCGCAAAGTACCATTCTCTGTTTCGAAAAGAATATCAGGCCTTCGACCACCTTTGACTCCACCAGGGGTAGGTATTAGCATTTCTGGCAATTTGCCTCCACTGGCGACAATCTTTCCTCCACCGGCTTCAATCAAATCGCCGTCTACCGAGATGGTGTCATTGTGCGGCGCAGAAGGATCTGTTTTAGGTCCACGCTTTAAAGGTCCACTAACTGGGGCAACGCTATTTCATTGGCTCACGCTCCCATTCCTCGTCCGCCGACTTACGCCACGCATGCCAACCAATTGGCAGGTCAGCTAGTGACTTCAAAGATACGTCCAAACGAATAATCTCCGCTAAACTAATAACCACAGCTTCGTTCTCTGGCGTTAAACCGTTAAATGGATGGAACTGCCAAGCACCATCTTCCTCATCATGGGTGACATAGTACACCCAGTCTCGGCTAGCGACAATTCTCTTGCTCGAAAACACCGCGGTGTTCGGAGCGTCCGCAAACGGCCAATCCCCATTCTTAGTCGTCATTCGATCTTGCTTCCTTTTTTGATGTTTTCGATTCTTGCCCTTACTTCGGCGTTCGAAAATGTGTTTGGACCGCCTTCGCAACGAGGATACACGTGGTCGACCTGCGCTTCGTTATCAGGTGGTCTGACGCCGCGAGTATGTTGCTGCGGTCTAACTAACGCTTCTCCAGTCAAATCATCCAAAAGCTCACCTCCGTTTCTTGCTTCGTTTTCAGCAAGAATCTTTTGCTTTTGTGACTGCGTAAATGGCTTTCCACTATTTACGCTTGGATGGTCCCCGAGATGCCCGTAGGGACCTCCTCTCGCCGTGTCGGTGAGTTCATCTACTTCTTTAACAATGCTGGTTGGGACGTCATCGGCCGCGCGAATCAGTTTACCAAGTGCGCCGGGTACAAATGGTACCATGCCAACATATGACGTCCAATCCTCGGGATGATTGTAAATACTCTGAGCAGTCAAATACCAATCGTATGGCTCAATCACCATTGATGCCGACGCATCCAAATTCACTACAGCTTGTTCGCGACGCCGTGAATCTTGAAGCAATCCTCGAGATACCCTTTGTTTTTCCTCCTCTTTGATGTCGGAAAGTATCTGTTTCGCAATCGCTGCATTTCTTCTTGCTTCTGTACGATCTTGTGCAAAATCAGAAGCGGTTTTTTGTGCCTGCGACTTGAGCTCGCCGATGAGCTCTTTGAATTCAGCATCCACTGCCGACTGAACTTCATTCTTTGTCAATGTCACTATCTTTGGTCCCTCAGGACCATCTTCGAACAACCCACTCGGGTCTCTCGCATTCGTTGGCGAGTTCCCAACATACCGATACAAATTCTCATCCCCAGCGTTGAAGCCGATGGGGTCTTGGCTGATGAAGCGGCCGCTGCTGGTGCTGTAGTAGCGGTTGCGGTTGTACGTCATACCGCCCACCGACTCAATGTCCCGGCCCGCAAAACCGAATCGTGGCTGACTGCCGACGTTCGTCTGACTCGTTATCTTGCCATACGCATCGTATTGCACTTGATTGATCGACGACGTGTTACCACCAGCCTGCTTTTGAGCTACGCCACGAACCGAGCCCAAGTGGTCCGTCAACTGCCATTTGGCGCTCGTCGCTCCGCCACTGCCAAACGTTTGTTCCGACAAGACACTGTCAACAGCCGAACCGTACATGAATCGGCTGGTCACTGCGCCCGATGTGCCCAAGATCTGGGCCACTTGGTCGCCGTCACTCAACAAATAGTCGACGGAAGTTGCTGCCGATAACGGGCTCGATGCCTGCGCGATGCTGCTGCGTCTTCCAACTTGGTCATATCCGTAGCGTATCGACTTGCTGGTGGCTGGCGTACTCGAGTTAGGTGAAACGTTGACTTGAGTTAACTGGCTGACCTGGTTCCATTGGTAACGTTCGATCTCGCCCGATTGCTTATTGGTTCGGCTGGTCGTGCGCCCTTCGGCATCGTAAGCAAACGTAAACAATCCATCGTCCATCATTCGATTGAACGAGCCAACGATCGTGGACACTCCACCTCGGCTAGTAGCATTTCCGTTCGCATCATAAGCATAATTGACCGTACCAGCCCGCGACAACTGACCGCCGGGCGTATACGAATAGGTCGTGGTGCCAGCAGGTGTCGTTTGCGAATCGAGTCGATCGCTGCCGCTGACGTACTGCATGCTATACGAATCCAACGGGCTGGTCCCGCCAGGATTGTTGGCTGTGTAGGCGATTTGAGTCGGGCGACCGATTTGATCGCGAGTAATCGTTTGAATCAATTCCAGATTGCTACCAGCGGTCGAGCCTGAACCACGTTGCGAACCAACGATTTGATCGAGATTGTTGAATTGGAAAGTCGTCCACATATTCTCGTTCGCGTTCCCCGAACCGGTCCGCACCAAGCTGGACATTCGGTTGCGAAGATCATAGCCCATCGCATCGGTGTACTGAAGCACACCATTGACCGACAACTGAGTCGATACGTTTCTACCGAAAATATCATACCCATAATTGACCGAAGATGCGATGCTGGTGCTAATGCTAGAACTGGTACCTCCGTCGATTAGATGCGACCCCGCAGTGGACATCGTCCCCCCCACGAGCGGGATCAAAGTTGTCTCGTTGGTGACCAAGCCCGCCGTGTTGTAGGTCCAAGAAACTTGATTATTGCTAGCATCCGAAATCTTGGTCAATCGCGACAACGTGTTATATTCGTAACTGCGAGTCCTAGCGGGGCTGCTGTTGGAGGCAACCCACGTTTCTTGAGTCACTTGCCCACCTAAATTGTAGGCATATTCGATTTGTTCGCCGACTCGGTTCGTATAACTGGCCAAAAGTCCATCTATCGAATAGGAATACCATCGCGTTCCAATACCAACCTGTTCTTCCGAGGTCGCACGCCCCATTTGATCGTAGCCCCATCTGGTAACGTTACCGACCGGGTCAGTCAATTGAGTCAATTGGCTAGCAACATTGTACGCGTAGTTGGTGGTGCCCCCGTCCCCATTGGTTTGGGAGGTTGTCCGCCCAAGGATGTCGAATCGACTTGTTTGCGTATCGCCGTCCGAACCGGACCGGACGACCGTGCGAGCCGTTAGATTGTATACAAAGTTAGAGGTGGTAGCGGTCAATGGTCCTGCTCCGTCCGGATCAGGCTCATTTATGAACGTCTGCCGATCGAGCGCATCGTAACCATATAGGCTAATGGCTCCGTTCGGTGCCTGCATTTGAGTCAGTCTTCCTGCAGCATCGTAAATTAGGCTAGTTTGGTACTGTAAATTGGCTTGACCGGAGATTGGATCAGCACCGGTAACTGTGGTGAGTTCGTTGAAGCGATTGTATCCATACTGGGTAACGGCCCCGGTAGCACTCGTTTCCGAGATAGTTCGATCAAGATTGTCATACTGATAGCCGGTGGTGATGGTTCCAGCGGTTTGATTCAGCCGTGGCTGTTGAACGCTTTGCAATCGATCTCGCAAGTCGAATCTGGATGTCAAAACTCGGCCGTCGGGGACCGTCGTGTTTTGCACGATGTTGGTACCGACCAATTGCGGAGTTGACAGAGTGTAGGTTGGTCGAACGGCTGGTCCGGTACGGTCTGGATCCATCGATTCTGCTTTGGTAACTCGGCCAATCGAGTCGATGGTCAACAGCTGGAACTGGCCGATGATATCGGTAGTGGCGAGCACACGCCCCGAGCTGTCATACGAAACCGTTTCCTTTGCGCTGCGTGGCAACGGAATCATGCGAGGGTAGTTTACTGCCGCCATGTTTCCAAAGTTGTCGGTTATGTACGTTGTCACCAGCCCGAGTGGATCCGTGGTTGTGCTCAGTACGCCAGGCGATGCATAGCTTGCCAGATAGACGATTGGTTGCGTTAAGGCGTTCGGATTGGGCTTGGTTACTTTGAGCGTGTCGCCAGCCGTCGAGTACTCATAGGTGGTGATTGCGCCCAAGAGATCTTTGGCCGACGTCATGTAACCGGCCGGGTTGTACTGGTATTCGAGACTAGACGATACTCCCGAAACGGCTGGCAGATTGATCTTGTTATTCCAATCCATGGAATTGTACTCGTATGTGGTAACACGTCCCAAAGGATCGGTTTCTGAGACGGTGTTACCCATCGTGTCGTAGGTCGCTGCGTAGGTGCGGCTTGGATAGGAACCCGAACCGTTTGCAACTACTGAAACGCTTCGGCTTGCCACGTTTCTTGTAAGGCTCGTGGTTTGCAAAGCAGGGTCGGTTATCGTGCTTAGATACCCCATGACCGTATACTGATATTGAGTAAGAGGTCTGTCGGCAGCGTTGCCCGTTGCTGACACACCTCGCGTCTCCGTGACAAGATCGAGTCGATCATACGTGTACAGTGTTGTTCGCCCGTAAAGATCCGCGACAGAGGTCGGGTTTAGGTCTGTATTGTACTCATAGGTTTGAAGATTGATTTCCGTATTGCCGTCGATCCTGAACTGGCGTTTCACCAATCCGCGCGCGATTGAGGAAGTAGGATAGTATTCGGTTCCATAGGTCTCGCCACTAGGATTGGTGTAGCGAAGCGGAAGTCCAGCCGGAAGTCCATCGGCACCTGATGTATAGGTATAGGTTGTGGTTCGAACACCAGGCAAATTGACTTTGTTGATGATGGATAGGCGATCGAGAATAGTGAGGTCCCCGTCCGCATCTACGTCCCAGTATACTGGCCGCCCATCGAACATTTGTTCGAACCGTTCACCGTTCAGGAATCGGAGCTGATCGACAACATCTTGTTCATTGACCAATCCATCATTGTTCACATCGTATCGATCGATTGGATTGGAAAACACTTTATCAGCGGGTGGTCGGTTTTCAGGATTGGTGGCGATTCCGACGGTGGTATTTCTAGGAATCGTAGTGACTTGGCGGAATGCAAAAGGTGTCAGGAACCGTTTTCGCTTTTCTTAGGTCTTCCGTGCGGGCGTAGGGTGCTTTCTAGACCAAGTCGAGCCACAATCTTTCTTGACCATGATT
>JBIKLJ010000294.1:0-5328 GCA_044359895.1 Pirellula sp. | reverse complement strand
GCTGCCTGGTGATGAACCCGATTTGCAGCTTGTGGATTGCGCCCCGGACCGGCACGAGAACCTGACGTTGGTTTCGGTGCAACCTCAGCAAGAAGTGCTTGCGGCGGGGGTGCCTGCCTTGTTGAATTTGTCGGTTCGCAATAACGGCGCCGCGCCGGTTCGAAATGTGTCGGTTCGTGTGACTGCGGTCGATTACAGCGATCGGCAAGCGGAACCCAAAGCCACGGCAGCATTTTCTGGTGTTGTGACCGATTTGCCTGTGGTTTTAATTGATCGGATTGAGCCTGGCGAATTAGTGACGCGCAGTGTTCAGGTGCTGTTCCCGCGAAGTGGTTCGCATGTGATCGAAGCGCAATTGCCACCCGATCCGCTTCAAGCGGACAACAGTGCGAGATGCGTTTTGGATTTGCAGGAAGGGATTCGAGTCTTGTTGGTAGACGGTGACCCGACCGGCAAGCATTCGTTCTTTTTCGAGTCTGCCTTGAATCCGGGAGGCAACGCGAAGACGGGTTTGGTCATGTCGCGGGAAGGACCAGAATACTTGCGCGACACCGACGTTGCCTCGCTTCAAAACTACGCCTGCATTATTCTTCAAGCCATACCATCCTTGGACCCTCGCGCTTTGGACAATCTGCATCGGTATGTTTCCCGAGGAGGTGGTTTGGCGGTTTTCTTCGGCGAACAAATGTCGATGGCTGACTATCTTCGATACAACTCTGCTTGGACGAAGCCTCTTGGTGGTGCGGACAATGCAACGCCACTGATGCCATTCTCCATCAAGGGGGCGGCGGACCTTGTTACGAAAGCGGGTGAGACGGCTCCGGATTTGATTGCCGACAACCATCCTATCTTTGAGCCCTTTTTTGGCCTGAGCAATTCACCATTCCAGTTTGTGCGAATTCAAAAATTTCTTGAAATTGAAAACTCGGCAAGGGGGACGGCCTCGGAAGCCAAAGACATGTTAGAAAAGGCAAATGCCCTGGCATGGAAACCGGTCGCAACGCTTCGCAACAAACAACCGATCATGATCGATCACGTAGTGGGTGAAGGTCGCGTGCTGTTTGCCTTAACCGCACTGGATCGCACCTGGACGAATTGGCCTCAGGATCCGACCTTCGTGGTAGCATCGCTCAAGTTGGTGGGGTACCTTTCCTCCTTCCGATCGCCCGAGACTTCTCGTTTTGCAGGGGCTCCCATGCGTTGGGATTTTTCCTCGCAAGAGATGCTTCCGGAGATTCAGGTACTTTGCCCGCCCAATTTAGGAGCAGGTGCCAAGTCCAGTTTGAGCTTGAATGCGATTCCCGCAGGCGAATCGTCATTGCAAGCTTCGCTTAGCGCCGGGTTGAATCCAGATTCGGACGAAACTTTGCGGGCGATTTTGTCAGCGGGGAATTTTGAATGGTGGGGAATCACCACGCAAGGGGATCGCATCGTCAAGAACATCGCCAGAAACACACCACCCTTGGAAGGTGAACTGGCCAAGATTGAATCCGTGGATTTGAACCGTAACCTGAGCGGCGTAAAATTCGCTTATCGAACATCGGAATCTTTAAGCACCAATTTTTCGTTAGCTGGATTCGCCAATCGAAACATGATGCTTATGGTCTTGCTTTTAGGGCTGTTGATGTTTGAGCAATGGCTTGCATGGAGCGCTTCGTACCACGTAACCACGAAACGAACCTAATGCATAATCCGACCAACCTACTATCCGCTTCGCTAGCCCAAGGTGACTTACGAGTCTTCTATCAATGGATGCGGATTGAACAAATGGATCAGTGGATCCACTGGTTTGTATTCGCCTGTTGCCTTGCTGGACTTATTTCCTATGTGATTTATTGGTATCGCAAGGATTGGCAGGAGCTGCCTCGAGGGATCGGGTGGACTTTGCTGTTGCTGCGATTCTTAGCGCTGGCAGGCATTTTGATTTTCTTCTTCGATTTGCAGAAGCGAACGGAACAGAAAGTCACGAGGTCATCGCGGCTTGCTGTTCTGGTGGATACCTCGTTAAGCATGACCATGCCTCAAGCGGACGACGATTCCAATGTTGCGAATCCAGTGGGTGCTACCAGCAGCCGAATATCGGCCGTGCAAGAGTCGTTTGCGAAATCACCTCTTCTGGAGCAATTGCAACAAAAGCATGATGTGAGTGTGATGCGATTCGATCAAGGCTCGCGACCAAGCGTCGTCGCGTCCTTCATGAAACCAACTCGGTCGGAAGGGCAACTCGACAGCGAAGCAAGTCGAGTTGAACTCTGGCGTTGGCTGTCTGTTCTCACTTGGTCCGGGACGATCGTATTGGCGGTTGGGGGCTTGGTCATGGCAATTGCGCTGTTATCACGAGTATACGGCGATGTTCGCGCCTTTTGGCCGTATGTGCTGATGGCTTCGGTGATCGCAGTGGTTTCGGGGTTTGTGATGATCGCGACTGCAGTGCTGCGAGCGGATTCGATTCCGTGGAGCGGACTTTGGAGCATGAATGCTCCTTCACCCATGGCCCCTTCGCCTTTGGCTCCGTCGTCGATCGGTTCGGGTGCATCAGGCTCCATTGCAGGCACACCCGCAAGCGCGGCAGAGAATCCAGCAACCGTCCTCGCGCCGAAAGAGGTCGCCTGGGAGACTCAAATCGCTGCGACGGGTGCTGAGTCGCGAATCGGGGACGCGATCAGCAGTGTCTTGGAACAAGAACGAGGTGCCCCGTTGGCCGGTGTGGTTGTCATCTCGGACGGACGAAGCAATGCGGGACTGGACCCCTTGGTAACGATTTCCGAAGCGTCGCTGCAAGGGGTTCCTATCCATACCGTCGGAATGGGTACAGCCCGCAATCCGCTGAACGTACGTATTATTGACGTGGAAGCCCCCAAGCGAGTCTTCCCGGGGGATCGCTTCAAGTTGACTGCCTTGGTCCAATCGTCTGGTTTGCAAGGAAAGCCGATCACGATCCAGTTAAGGCGCCGACCCGGTGGTCAAAAGAATATTGGCATGTCGATCGAAGAAGAACGCTCCATCACGTTGGAGACGGACGACACGATTTCTACGGTCGAGTTCGAGATCGCTCCGCGTGAAATCGGATCTTGGATCTACGAGGCACGAGCTGTTCCGCCCCAGCAAGACGCTAACCCCCAAGACAATTTCATCGAGACGGAAGTTCGAGTCGTCGAACCGAAATCGACCGTGCTGATCGTCGCTGGCGGTCCAACTCGGGAGTATCAATTTGTTCGGAACTTGCTCTACCGCGACCCTACAGTGCAGTCGCATGTTCTGCTTCAAACCAGCGGGCCGGGCGTTTCGCAAGAAGCGAAAAAGATGCTAACCAAGTTCCCGAGCACGCGGGCGGAGATGAGCGAATACGATTGTGTGATTGGGTTTGACGCGGATTGGACCGCCCTGGATAACGAACAAATCGATGTTCTGGAGAAATGGATCAGTGAACAAGCAGGTGGTCTTGTCATCGTCGCAGGCCCCGTGTCGACTCCGAAATGGGCAGGTAGCCAAGGGAATGCAAATCGCAAAGCGGAAGTGATTCGCAACTTGTCCCCCTTGGTGGTGAACACACGAGGTGCGAGATTGGCATCGATCGGTCGGTTTGAGTCGGAAACTCCTTGGCCGCTGGCCTTCACCAACGAAGCTTGGCAATCCGACTTTACTCAAGTCGCAAAAACGTTGAACGAGAGCAAAGATGCTTGGGGGCGGTTTCAAGGGGTTTATAGCTTCTTTGCCTGTTATGAACCAAAACCAGGTGCCACCCCAATCGCCATGTTCTCCGATCCAACCGCAGCCATCGGTAGCAAACAGCCGATCTATTTGGCAACTCATTTTTATGGTGCCGGACGAGTTGCATTTCAGGGTGGCGGCGAATTCTGGCGGTTACGCGAAGTAGGGGAAGAGTATTTCGATACCTACTACACCAAATTGGTCCGATGGGCTGGCCAGGGACGTTTGTTGCGAGATTCCGATCGCGGTATCTTGTTGCTGGACAAACAACAAGCCATTGTTGGTGAGCAAGTGATGGTTCGAGCTGTCCTTCGCGATGCTTCGTTTCAACCAACGATTATGCCTGAGGCCCAAGCCAAACTGATCGATCCCTCAGGGCGTTCGACACCCCTGAATCTTGCCCCCATTCCGGATCCGTCGCAACCAGGCGTTTATCTGGGGCAGTTTTTCACCAAAGCCTCCGGAACCTACGAAGTGCAATTGCCGGTTGGCGGCTTAGCAGACCAGCAGCTCTTGTCGCAACAAGTGACTGTACGTGTCCCAGCCTTGGAGATCCAACGCCCACAACGAAACGACCCTTTACTGAGCGAGCTTGCCAACCGAACCGGAGGCAAGTATTGGATAGGCATGGAGTCGTTGGTGAGCGATGCAAAGATTCTTCCGTTGGTGCAAGCAATCGAACCCCGTGACCAAACGAACTTCCTGCCAGGCGCGCCCGATCGAGAATTCCAACAACGGTTGATGGGCATCTTGATGGCGTTGATCGTAGGATCTCTTTCCATGGAATGGCTCATTCGGCGTTTAAGCAAGTTAGCCTAATATCCCATTCCCTCAACGAAAAGATAAATCTATGGATGAAACTTCGAGTGAATCCATGAGTGAAGCCAGTGGCGAACAGCCCAAGATCCAGCCGGACCGACCGCCTCGACGGCAACGCTACGCAGGCAAAAACCCACGGAACTTTTCGGAGAAGTACAAAGAGCTTCGTTCGGAAGAATATCCAGCGGAAATCGTAAAGATCGTATCGCACGGACGAACCCCCGCGGGGACGCATCGCCCCATCATGGTCGACGAGATCATGTTGGCGCTGCGATTGGTTCCAGGAAGTATCGTTGCCGACTGTACGCTTGCTTACGGTGGGCATTCCACGGTGATGTTGAAAGCGATTCAGCCCAAGGGTCGTTTGATTGCCATGGATCATGACCCCTATGAACTGGCAAAGACAGAGCAACGGCTTCGTTCGTACGGTTACCCCGAAGAATCGCTGGTGATTCGCAGAATGAACTTCGCGGGCGCAGCCCAATTGATCGCTGCAGAATCCCCAGGCGGGGTGGACGCCATCTTGGTAGATCTCGGGGTATCATCGATGCAGCTCGACGATCCGGACCGCGGTTTCAGCTACAAGCTAGACGGACCTTTGGATATGCGTATGAATCCGATGCGAGGTCGTTCGGCCTCGCAGCTTTTGTCAACTTGGAGCGCGATTCAATTGGCGACCATATTGACGAACAATGCGGATGAGCCGAATGCAAAGCTGATCGCTGCGGCGATCGTGCTAGCTCATTCCAAGCAGCCGCTGGTAACGACGTTTGCGTTGGCTGCAGTGGTTCGTCGCGT
>JBIKLJ010000102.1:0-18145 GCA_044359895.1 Pirellula sp. | reverse complement strand
GTAGAGATCCTCGTACAGTTCATCAATGCCATGGATGGTGCAACGATTTGGCAATTCAATTCACCAACTCAAGACTATCGCACTTTGCAGCCATTGGTTCTTGGCAATTCCATTCTTTTGGCCAGCAGTATGGGCGGGTGTATCAAGCGACTTTCGGTAACCTTGTGAGCTTCGTCAGGTAGTCAAAAGCCAGCATATGGCTATAAAAATAGCCAGCCGTTGAATGGCCCCCTTAGCTTAGAAGAAGAGACTATGCATTTTTTGTTGATGTACGACTATGTACCTGACATCTTGGAACGTCGTGGTCCTTTTCGTCAGGAACACTTACGTTTGGCTTGGGAAGCTCATGACCGAGGCGAACTGTTAATCGGAGGCGCTTTTGCTGACCCCGTGGACGGCGCCCTGTTGTTGTTCGACACCGAGAATTCGAAGGATGTGGTCGCCTTTGCAGAGAACGATCCGTACGTGAAGAACGGTCTGGTAAAAGACTGGAGGGTTCGAGCGTGGACCACCGTTATCGGCAAAGATGCAAAAACACCGATTAGGCCTCAGTAAAACCATCTGCGAAATGCGGTACTCCGACAGCTATGGTGTTTCCATCGCAGACGGAATTGATGAAATCCCAATCCTCTGTACCTGCATCGTGATTGACCAGGTTCTCAATGATGAGCAAGACAGTCGGACGTAGACTGCATGAATAATCCGCGTTCGCGCCCATCGGCTCAGAGGGGGCGTTAACCGCAATCGGAAGAGATCATCGTCAGCAAGCTGGAGCTAGCGATGCAGCGTCCGCCCGACGCATTCCAGAAGGAACTCAATGACTTCGATATGACGCGTGGCTTCGGCTAAGTCTTTGCCCCAGGTGTAGAGCCCGTGACGTCTGATGAGATAACCCCAGCACTTCTCATTCGGATTCTTTTGCAAGTACTCGACGACTTGCCGTTGCAGGGCCGGAATGTCTTGCGTATTGTCAAAAATGGGTAGCCAAACGGACGACTCATGAGTCGTCACCCCATCCAAACCTTTGAGCATCTCGAAACCTTCCAAGCGAATTCCGCCCAAGGCGAAGAAATGCTGCGAAAGCAACGTTCCCCAGACGCTGTGAGTGTGAAGCACTGACCCGGCTCCGCAATGTTGCGCGGCCGTGCAGTGAAGCAAGGTTTCGGCACTGCTTTTGGCCTGGCCGGGCAATGTTAATTGTCCCAAATGGTCAACCAACACAAAATCGTCACTGCCTAAATGCCCTTTGTCTTTTCCGCTGGCGGTGATCAACAGCGTTAACGGGGCTCGGTCAACGACAACACTGTAGTTGCTCGACGTTCCTAAAGACCAGCCTCGGTTCCACAGTTGAGCCCCGACTCGCTTCAAGCCCTGGATCGAATCTGCATGAGGCTTCAAATGATCTTGGGTCGGGAGGGTGTCGATGGGGTGGGTCATGGGTAGGTTTGGGTCGAAAAGGGCTCGCTCAATCGCACCCGAATTCATCGTGATGCAATGCAAGAAAAGAAAATAGGACCGGCAGGATTCGAACCTGCAACCAAGGGATTATGCTTACCAACCACGGCTTTCGCCGCCTCTTTCGAGTTTGTGGTCTGGACCATACCTTCACTTTACGTGTCTGCCGTCTGGTCTCTACACCTTCCGCCCAAGGCGGCTTGGCTCGGGATTAGCAATTTATTGTGGTCCTGTTCAACCAAAACAAATGAAGCCTTCCCCGAATTTGACAGATTCTACAAACAACCTCGCTAGGACCAATTGCTTGGTAATACTAGCAAAATCGCTTGCAACCCGATCGAAGTCACCTTAGCAATGCATCTGTACCGCCCTGCCTTAGGTTTCCTTCGCTTAAGTCCCCTGCTCTAACCATTGAGCTACGGTCCCGCAGAGCCCTAGTTTATCGCAACTTCTCAATTTCGGAAGCGGCTGGCGAGATTGGCTCAGCCAAAAGCACTTTCTCAAGCGGTTGTGCCGTTGTTTCTGGCGAAAGCAAACAATCGTAGATCGTGGCAGCCTTGCATTTGTTGAGTTTGACAGCCGTTAACCCCGCTTGAGAACCCACCTGAATCCGTCCAATCCCACCCGGCAACTGAAGAAATTCAGCCGGATCGGTCGTGATCATTTGAAGAATATTCAAAGAGGAGACTCCGCGTTGGGTCGCCCGAACCGATTGTGCCTCGGACCACAAATTCAAATTTGGGTTCGAGGCACGTGAGTCGGTACCTAGGAAATGGCGAACTCCCATTTGAATTCGTTCTTGCATGGGATAACCCGCGTCACTGGAATTGCCGCGATCGGAGTGGTTGCTGGAGTGATCGTGCCCAAAATGGGCATGAGTACGGGGACAATGCACAACGGCCATCTCTTCGCATGCCAGACCCAAATAGGCCAATTCGGAATCGGTTAGGTAGTTTCCGTGAACGACCAAGCTCCTCCATGACTGGGATAGGCAATGCAAGCGTTCCGTAATACTGCCTAATCCAGCCCGGTAATTTTCATTGAGAAACGGCCGCATCAGACTTGCAAAAGGCCCCTCTTGTTTCTCAATCCATTGCATTTCATCCAAGGATTCTGCCAAATGCATTGCGACAAGTCGATGCTGCTCGAAGGATTTGCGTTGACTCCATCGTGTTAGCTCGGTCGACGCGGTATAAGGGGAGTGCGGTGCCAGCCCCAATTGGCCTAGGGGGCGAATCGTGTTCTCCCCCCCGGCGTGGTTCATGGGGCCAAGGGGGCTGAAGCTAGTTTTTTGTCGATCCTGGGACTCGCAGAGCGAAACGGCAAAGGAACGCGTTTGTTCGAGTCGTGTTTCGTTCACATCGACCAGTTCGATGCATGGTTGCACTGAAATTGGAATCGTTGGTGCCCACACGTGCTTAGCCGACGAAAGAGTTGCCTTTGCGATTGCTAGCACGGATGCCTCAACCCACTCCGCTTGCCATGGCGACGTGGTCATATCCACAATCCAGCGGACACCACACTCATACGATTCTTGGATCCCCTGATCCATTGCAGCTTGTCTCGAGGACACTCGCTCGGCAGGGGTTGGGACTGCGGTCGCGCGATGTCGGATCACGGATTGAATCCAACCGGCAAAAGATTTTTCAGCCGATATCGGCATTGCAAGATCGCTAAACTCGAGATGGCAATGGCTGTTGATCAACCCAGGTAAGATCGCATAGTCAGCTAAACGCATCTGGGGAACGTTCTCGAATTGGCTCGGTAAGTCTTGCCCTAGATGCTGGATCTGGTTGTGCCGCAGCACGAGAAAACCTTGGCGAATCGGCGGTCGCTCGATTGGCACAAGCCAATCCGGACGAACCACGATGAGATTTTCCAAGATAATGCCTGTCGTGTAGGGATTCGGTGGTTCACCACCTTGAATTCAACTTGGCTTCGCACACCTAGTTCACGACTCGACCGGAAACCGTTGCCTCCGCAGTCATTTCTTCTCCGAGCGATGTGCGAACGAGTATGACCTTCTTTAAAGAACCGTCATCTTCCGGCGTCAGCAACTCGCTCCGAAAAGTGAAGGGCAGAATGTGTACCGAACGTGCACCGGCTGGGATTACAAATTCAAACCGTTGGTCTTCGCAGTCGACGCTGTCGATTTCAAACGGTTTTTTGGCTCGCACGATCAGTTTCTGCTGTGATGTCTTGCCTTTCCCCACATCACCCATCGTAACAAACGTGGGGGAAATCGAGATCGGAGGAATGATTCGTCCGGAAACAGGCAGGGTAAACATTTCATTCTTCTCGTCGTTGGTAACGACCACCAATTCGTCCATAAATTCTCCGACGGCGGCGTTGTCCTTGATTTTGACGTGCAATACATAATTGGTCAGCGAACCTTGCCGTTGCACGGGATCCAAGCGAACTTCAAGAAAGTTCCCATCTCCACGGACGTCCAGGATTTTCCAGTCCCGTCGCCCAGCGTAGGAGATCTTCAAGTCGACTGTCTTGGAGGTGCCTTGGTCAACATCTCCGAACCGAACCTCTCCCGGCTCGACGACAATGTCAGAACGGATCGTTCCGCCAACCGTCAGTTTGACCTCCGCATAGTAAGGCTTATCGATGACCAAGGTAATCTCTGCGCTCTTGGTGCCGATGAACGAACGCGTGTTGAACTGAGCAATCAGTTCACCTTTTTCCCAGGCTTTCAGGGTTTTCTTCGATAGAATGGGAGTCGTGCAACCGCAACTACTTCGAACAGCAACGATATGCACATCTTCTTCAAAGCAGTTTTCAATCGTGAAGGAATGTTCGGTTTTCGCGTTGCGGCTGACCACCCCGAAATCATGATGCGTTTCGGTAAACATTTTTCGAGCCCATTGCTCCGCGTTCAAATTCGATGCGGTTGATGCCAACGCCAAAGCGACCAGGATCAATGCGATTCTGGAACGAAGATCGAATAAAACCATGGCAAGATATTTCCGAGCTCGAAGTGACATCTGGATAGCTTCCTGAATCAAGCGAATCAAAACAGAAAAGCATGGTTTGGTTAGCCCTCAAGATTATCATGATCGGCAAACTTGTTTGGGGAAATTTGATTTGTTTTTCATTTCTTTCGACAACGGATTTGCCAATCAACCCATTTTGCCAAGCTTGACCACTTTACAGCAAACTATTGTTTGATAATGGCCTCACCTAAAGATGAATCCAGTAAAAAAACCGATGTCGCGGCTGGGCGGCTGCGGCTCAGTGAATTCCTTGATTAAGCTCGAAGCATACACAGCAATGCGTTCGCCCGAGCGTTGGTCGGTTATCCGGATGTCCCAAAAAAACCATGAAGTTATCTTTGAACACCACAGTTCCCTCGGTACGAATTCGAAACCTGACCCATCTTCCGATCAATGAATCGCGATCGTTTGTTCTTTATTGGATGACTGCCTTTCGACGCACTCAGTCCAACTTTGCTTTGCAACGGGCGGTGGAGATTGCCCAGCAGATTCAAAAGCCATTGGTCATCCTTGAAGCTTTGCGATGCAATTACCGCTGGGCAAGTCATCGCTTTCACCAATTTGTTTTGGACGGAATGGTTGACAACGCGGCGAATACTCAACGATCCAATGCGCTCTATGTCGCCTACGTTGAACCTGAATCTCAGAACGGGAGTGGACTGATTGAGCATTTTTCGTCTCATGCAGCGGCCGTGGTTAGCGATGACTTCCCCTGTTTTTTCCATCCTGCGATGTACGAGCGATTCGCCAGTCGCTTGATGTGTTCGGTGGAATTGGTGGATAGCAACACCATCCTGCCGATGCGGGCCATGGATCGAACGTTTAGCGTCGCTCATTCCTATCGTCGCGCTATGCAGAAGGAGATAGCTCAAGGCCTGCCGCAATTTCCAGAAGTGAATCCCCTGAAAAATCTGTCCATTCCCAAACTCAAAGTTTTGCCACCGTCGCTTCTACAGCATTGGCCACTATGGGTTGGTGAGGATGCTTCCAAAAAAATCAGCAACCTTTCCTTGGATGCTTTGCCAATCGATAAGGGGGTTGCGTCGACAGGAGAGAAAGGGGGGGCAGTTCAAGGATCGCTGGTGGTAAATCGATTTTTTACAAGTCGGCTGTCGAACTATTCAGAGGCCCGTAACGAGCCGGAGCAGGCCGGAAGCAGTTGGCTGTCTCCTTACTTGCATTTTGGGCATGTTAGTCCCCACACACTCTTTGAACGATTGGCCGAAGCCTGCGAATGGTCGCCGGCCAAGCTTGGAAAACCAAACGGCAAGATGACAGGCTTTTGGAACATGAATGAAAATGCTGAGGCCTTTTTGGACCAGTTGATGACTTGGCGAGAGATCGGTTTTAACATGTGCTCGCGAGAGAAAAATTACGACCGCTTTGAATCTTTGCCAGACTGGGCTCAGAAGACTTTAGAGCAGCACGAACTCGATGAGCGCCCAAGCGTTTACTCTCTCGAAGAGTTTGATCAGGCAAAGACTCACGATCCTTTATGGAATGCAGCCCAGATACAACTAAAACGCGAGGGGCGTATTCATAACTACCTTCGCATGCTGTGGGGTAAAAAAATTCTGCATTGGACGGCATCTCCAAGACAGGCATTGAAGATCATGATCGAACTGAATAACAAGTATGCACTGGACGGTCGAGATCCGAATTCTTACAGCGGGATCTTTTGGGTTCTTGGGCGGTATGACCGAGCATGGGGGCCAGAGCGTCCGATCTTTGGAAAAATTAGATATATGACCAGTGAGTCTACGCAAAGCAAATTTCACGTCAAACACTACGTGAAACAGTATTCCTGATTGGCATCTGCAGGCGTCTAAGCTTCCACAACTAAATCCGACTCAGGCACGCAGACGCAAGGTAATATCTCATTTGGCTTCGTTGGGAACTGAGGTTCCCGTGTGTAGCGCACCTTGCCATCGAGCAATCGTACAACGCAACTTCCACAAGCGCCCGTGCGGCAACCACTTTCCATCATGACTTGGTTCGTTTCGGCGCATCCCAGTAGACTTGGGTGGGATTTCTTAAATTGTGCTACTGCTCCAGTAACCTTGAAGTGAATATTTCGAGGCTTGATCTCCGGAACGGGTTCGAGCGATTTTTCGGATTGTTGAAACAATTCGTAGGCTACGGATGCGCGTGGTACCCCTTGATCTACGAGATCATTGGTGAGGCGGGTCTGCCATTCTTCTGGCCCGCAAAGATAAAAGTCCGTCTCGGGCTTGGACTTCAGATTCTCGACAAGATTACCTGCTTGAAACTTCCCCTCATGGAATGGACTGTCTGTCGGCTTCCCCGCCCCTTTTGGAAATCGACTGATCCAAATGTTCATGCTCACCTGAGGGTACTTGCTGGCAATGTCCAGCAATGAATCTACGAACGGCATGTGCCCTACATCCCGATATTGAGCGAAAACTAGGATGTCTTTGAACCCACGCCGTAATGCCTCGATCAGCATAGGCAACATAGGGGTAATCCCAATCCCGGCGCTCGCAAGCACCAGAGCGCGACTTTGGCCTGTTCGCAAGTAAAAGGCACCTGATGGGCCGCGAACCCGAATACGATCCCCAACCTTCACTTCATCGTGTAGCCACCGACTGACGCTAGCAGGATATTCTGAATTCTTTTTTACCGAGATTCTCCAGTATCCTTCTGCGCAATCATCGGACAAAGAATAGCACCGAAATGCTTTAGCAACGTCCGACATAGCAGGTCGTTCCAGCAAGATATGTTGACCAGGCTGCGAACCGGGCAACGGCTCATGATCGACATCAATCAAGTAAAAAGACCGCACATCTTCGGATTCCTGTTCAACCTTTGCGACGAAAACCTCTCGCCATTCCACCTTTCTGCGGCTCATTGAAAGGTCAAAATAGGTTCGCCGTAGCTTACCTGCTAACTCGATGGAAAGCTGCCCTTGTTCTGACCGCATAGCGATCGATTGCGTTCGGTTTTGGGTCAAGCTGATACGGATCGCCCAGAGGGCTCTCATAAAAAGAACACCACACAGAACGGACGCAACGACGATCAAAATTGTGGTGGCTGTTGCTATCACCAATCTCGGCTTCCCTTCCAGGTGCTGTTCCGCATCCAATAGACCGATCTCAAATGGTGAAGAACTCGGGGATCTTCACCATCTATTTTTCGTCCATTTGAAACAGAATTGTGCACTCGTATCGAGGGAATGCGAGCTTTTTCCTGTGCGGGCTGGTTTTTCGTGCCATATCCTGCGATAACATCCCCGGGTAGAATTTTGGAAAGCATCCGATCGCCCTCCTCCTACTGTATTTCCATGAACGAAATCCCTACCCCAGACGACACACTCAGCGCAGACGAAAAAGTCCAACGATGCCAAGATATTATCGGTTATCGGTTCAAAAACCCCTCCATCTTGCTATCCGCTCTGACTCATTCTAGTGTCGCTACTACTCGGACCGAATCGAATGAACGCATGGAGTTCCTGGGAGATTCCATTCTTGGGATGATTGTATGCGAACGACTTTTTCGAGCGTACCCTGAGTATTTGGAGGGGGAGTTAACCAAGATAAAATCAGTGGTGGTTTCGCGAAGAGTCTGCGCAAAGATTTCTCGTCAACTTGAGCTGGATACGTGCCTCATCGTAGGCCGTGGGATGATGCGGACGGGAATGCCAAGATCGCTTCTAAGCGACGTGTTTGAAGCAATTGTCGCAGCCATTTTTTTGGATAGCGGTCATGAGTCTGTTGGAGCATTCATTCTTGAACATATGGAGCCTGAGATTCGCCTTGCCGTTGATGGTCACGGTGGTGGTAACTACAAGTCGCTGCTTCAGCAACTTGCGCAACGCGATTTGAAGGGGACGCCACTTTACAGGCTTGTCGATGAAAATGGCCCCGACCATAGCAAGCACTTTCAGATTGCTGCAGAAATCTCTGGCAAACGCTACGCGCCTGCTTGGGGCCGTAATAAAAAGGAAGCGGAGCAAAGAGCTGCCGGAAACGCTCTTTGCCAACTCCGAGGCGAAGACCCGCCGTACACCAGCATGTAGACAGACGAGTTGTTTGTCGACAACCAGATCAAGATTACACCAAGCTATCTTTGGAACTAACAGCCCCATCGAACGAGTCAAATCGTAATTGGCATGCCTTGCCGTAACTGCGTCCAAAGCGACTTGTTACGGCCTACTTTGCTTGGTTAGGAATCGACGCCCGTGTTTCCCAGCCCGATCGGTGCTTTGTTTTCTTTGGTTTCTGTCTTTTCACGCCATGGCTTTTTCTCTTGGTAGCTTTTGAGTTCGTTTTCAAGCTGTTCCAATTGAGTTGCGTTGGTTTCGCGGGCTAGCTCGACACCTTTTTGGGACCATTCCACCGCTTGATCAAACTCGCCTATTTCCGCATGAGCCGCAGCCAAAGTACTCAAAATGTGGGGGGCTTTGTAATCGGTTAGTTTACACGCCTCGATTGCGTACTCGAGCGCTCGTTTGCCATCGCGAAGAGCGTCGTTCGGTGTTGTCGAAAGAACCCAGGACAGATTGTTCAAGATGCCCGAGCGATCCGATTCGCCTTCGGGGGCCAATTCTAGAGCAGATTCAAAGTCTTTGATCGCGTTTTCATGATCGCCAAGCCCGAGTCGTGTGTCACCTCGCAAGCGATATGCTTCCCAATAATCTTGATTTGTTTTGATCACTTGATCAAAAATTTTGATGGCTTGCGTCGGCCGATTGTCTTGCGAGTAAAGCAACGCCAACTGCATCAGCAACCTTGGATTTTTCTCTTGCCCTTTCGGTGTGTTTTTCAGAATCAACTGGTAATCGCTGATCGCATCGCCATATCGCTTTTGAGCCGAAGCGATGGCTGCGCGTAACAGAATGGTTCCAACGCGGTTGTTGTCCAGTTCGTATGCGGCGTCCACATCCTTTCGAGCTTCGTCCAGTTTGTCGTCATCCAAAAGAACTTGAGCCCGTAGAAGCAGTCCTTCAATATCTGCGGATGCCAGTTCGATCACCTTGTCCATATCCGCTTTGGCGAGTTCGGCTTCTTTATTGACGGAGTAAATTTTGGCGCGAGACTTCAGCATTTCGACGGAGTTAGGCATTGTGCTGAGCTTATCCGTCAGCAGCTTAATCGCGTCCGGGATACTTTCAGGAGTGATTGCCATGAGTTCTGCTGTAGAGCATGCGAGCAATTCACTTTCTGGGTATTGCTCTACCATCGATTTAAGAAATTCGATGGCTTCCGCCGCTTTGCTCTGTTGCATCGCGTTGGCTCGATACAGAGTGATGCTAGCAACATTGCTTGGATTGGTTTGGATGGATAGCTTTAGGTCATCGAGTTGTTCGGTTGGATTTGTTCGGAGCCCAGCCCGCATCATGATCAATCGGCTTAATTTTTCTTTGCCTGCTGGGTCAGACTGCTTGGCGTCGGGGAGCAAAGCTTCGACACCCGAATTTGCCGTTTCGAAGGCGAGGTCCTTTTCTGTTCGTCTCGCATGCAGTTCTGTCTTGATCAAGTAAGCATCGATCAGTTTGGGATCGTACTCGATAGCTTGCTCGAGGTCGGTCACAAATTCTTGGAGAAGCTTTTCAATTCTGGCCCGAGACAGTTGCTGGGAACCGTTAAGCATCCCAATCATCAGTTCTGTTTTTTGGATATAGCTGGCTGCAACCAGTTTCTTAGCCGCCTCCATGTCGGCGGCATCGAGTCCCTTCTTGATGGCCGACTCGGCTAAACCGATTAACTCCTTCAAGGTGTCAAGCGAATCCACCTTGAGTCGCAGTCGACTCGCCTCTTCAAAGTCTTCCTCGCCGTCAAAAGATTTTGGAATCAGGTCGTTTTGAGTCGTTGGTTCGGTGGTAGTTTCTTGAGCCAACGCAGGCACCACCGAAAACAGAACTCCAGATGCTATTGCAATCCTCACGAATTGCCTTGGCGAAAGTGAATGCAAGCGACGGCGTTGCCGAGTGGATTGACCGCATGCACGAAGCGAAATAGGCATAATCAAAACCTTGATGTCTGGATTGGCGGTAGGAAAAGAACTGGGGAGACTGTCAACCCGGCCCTCAAATGGTCGATGGATATGTGAACATTGTAGCGACAAGACCACTACGAGAAAAAGTTCGATTCGGCCTACTGTTCCTCGGAAAAACTTGCTGGAACTTTCGAGAGCGAGTCGGGCCAATAGGCGACGGGTCGATTCAGGGCGGTTGCAAAGGGTGGAATGGGTCGAGCGATTTCCAGTACCTTCGGGTCAGCAGCAAAGTAAGCAAAGGCTTTTTCCGTGTGATAGCCCGACAAAGTTTGGTATTGGGCGTCCACGACGCGACGATCGTATTCATTTCCCTGGCCGAGTTCCTGGTACCCCTCGATTTGGTCCAGGACCGTTTTCGTCTTAGACATGTCCGAGGGGCTGAATTTCCAAAGTTCGCCTAAAACCCAGTCATTTCCAGGAGTAATAGCAGGGTAGGGACCCAAATCAAAAAGGGCAGCGCGAGCCACTGCCGGTTCAATCGCCAGAGGTTTGCACGGCCACAGCCCTCCACGTAGGTGGCCTGATTTTAAGGTGCCATACACAAAAAAAGCGGTGATGAGCTCGTGCGAATTCATGTCAACAAGGGGCTAACTGGAATCGTGGCCAGTAGAACGATTGCACCAAAAACGATTAGGGTTTTGTCGGGTTCTGCGAATAAAAAGCTCATGGTAGTTTTGTCTGTACTGACTAGTACTTTTCCGGGGGGAATGCATGCTAATGTAACGCTTCAGCTCCTTTTTTTGGGTAGCATCTTGCGACAAAAGATGGGATTTTGAAATAGGTCAGCCAAGTTCGGGCAAACGCAGGTAAGATTCCTGGGATTCGGAAGCACCAGACAACTCTTGGAAATTTTTCAGGTCGGAGCGGTGGTAACATGAGGAACGACGACGAAAAAATGTGGCTGAGCCAAATTCCCAAGGCGATGTCGTCTCGGGTGAGGCCCAAATCCGTTTCCTCCATCTTGGACCGACTGCTCACCGAACGAGGGTATGCTGCGGAGCAATCGACGCAGCTCATTCAAGATCAATGGCGAATCGCGGTCGGGGATGCTTTGTTCGAGCAGTCGCGCATCGGTAAAATCCAGCGGGGTGTTTTGCAAGTCTATGCGCTCAACGCGATCGTGATGGCGGAGCTCGGGTATTCGAAAAGCAAGGCGCTCAAGCATTTGCAGTCCGCCCTGCCCGGCTTCAAAATCAGAGATATCCGATTCCTTCTGAATCGTTAGCGTCGAAGTCCATGCATGCGCAAGGCTCGATCGCGAAAGGCCGATCGCGTACACAGTGCAGTCGCGTACACAGTGCAGTCACGTACACAGTGCAGTCACGCATACAGTTCAGTTGCGTAAGGTGGATTCGTTGGTTGTGGCCATGAAAAGCTTCAGAGCTTGGACGTTGGCTGCCACGTCGTGCACCCTTAGGATTTGAATCTTCTGAAGAGCGAGTGCAAGCGATACACCGACGGTTCCAAAACAACGATCCAGATCCTTATTCCCAAGCACCTTGGCGATGAATCCTTTGCGAGAATGCCCCACTAAAATTGGTCGGCCTGTTCGATGAAAAACGCCGGCGTTTTGCAATAGGTCCAGGTTGTGCTGGTGCGTCTTGCCAAATCCAATACCAGGGTCCAGGCAGATCTGATTGGCAGCAACACCTTGCTGTTGCAACCATTGGTCGCGTTGCTGCAGGTAGCTCAAGATTTCTTGGACGACATTGACATAGCTGGGGGAGTCTTGCATCGTTTGGGGCGTTCCCTGCATGTGCATGGCACAGATGCCTGCTTTGGTTTTGACCGCGACATGAACCATCTCGGGGTCGGCTTCCAGGCCAGAGACGTCGTTGATGATCTCGGCACCTAAACCTATGGCAGCTTCAGCAACTTTCGCTTTCTTTGTGTCGATCGAGATAGGGATCGATACTTTTCCGATCAGTTGCTCAAGCACCGGAGCGACACGACTGAGTTCTTCGTCCTCGCTGACATCTTGGCTGTAAGGTCGAGTGCTTTCACCGCCAAGGTCCAGGATGTTCGCTCCTTCGTCTTCCATGCGTTTGGCTTGATCGATGGCTGCTTGGAATGTGAAGTAACGTCCGCCGTCGGAGAAGCTATCGGGGGTTACATTCAAGATGCCCATCACCAACGGACACCGACCGAATTCCAAGGATCGAGTTCGTAGTTGCCAACGTGCGGCAGTCGGGCTTATGGTCAGATTGGATTTCATGTTGTTAGTTCTTGAGCCGCGGGCGCTAGCCGCGACGGATGGTTTTTTGCAGGAAATGTAAAGCGCCGCTGGCGCCGGCGGCTCGATGGATTGAATCCGCCTTGATGTCCATCCAACGATCGAAACCAAACAGTGTGTTCGACAAATCTAACCGTGCATTAGACATAGTTAGGAGTCGGTGGGCGGTAGTCCTCGAAATCAACCGAACTAAACCATTCGATGGTCTTCTTCAATCCTTCGCGAAGCGGGACCTGAGGTTCCCAGTTCAAATGTTTCTTGGCAAGGGTTATATCGGGACGACGCCGGCTGGGGTCGTCCGGCGGTAGAGGTCGCTTTTCGATGGTGGATTTGCTGCCGGTGATTTCGATTACCAATTCAGCCAACTCTCGGATGGTGAATTCACCTGGATTCCCGATGTTCACCGGGCCAATGAAATTCTCTTGGTTGTTCATCAATCGAAAAATCCCCTCGACCAGATCGTTTCGGTAGCAGAAGGAACGCGTCTGCTCCCCTTCACCGAAAATGGTAATTGGATGACCTTGGATTGCTTGCCGAACAAAGTTGGAAACAACGCGACCATCGTAGGGGTGCATACGTGGTCCGTACGTGTTGAAAATCCGAACGATTCGAATGTCAACTTTGTTCGATCGGTAGTAGTCCATAAAAAGCGTCTCCGCCACTCGTTTCCCTTCGTCGTAGCAGGATCGAAGGCCGATGGTGTTGACATTTCCCCAATACGATTCCGGCTGTGGATGGATGAGCGGATCGCCATAGATCTCGCTTGTGCTGGCAAGCAAAATTCTTGCTCCGCAGCGTTTAGCCATCCCTAGCATATTGATCGAGCCCATGACGGACGTTTTAATGGTTTTGATCGGGTTGAATTGGTAGTGCCCGGGCGCTGCTGGGCATGCCATGTGATAGATCTGATCCACTTCCAAAAAAATCGGCAACGTCACATCGTGCCGGATGAGTTCAAAGTTGGGACGATGGAGAAGATGGGCAACGTTGGATTTTTGTGCCGTAAAAAAATTGTCTAAACAAATTACATCGTGCCCTTCGTCCACCAGCCGTTCGCACATGTGAGAGCCAAGAAAGCCGGCACCGCCCGTTACCAAAATTCGATGCAATTTTGCCACAAAAACATCCCGTCGAATAAAAAGAAACGAAAGAAAACCGTCGTACTCGGCCTTTTGGAAGCGTGCCGCACGCTTTGCAGAATCATTGATTATCGTAAGTATTAGCGGTACAATAAGAGGCGTTTTGCGGTGGTTCCGCAGAATTGAACCGAATTGAAGAAGACTGCGTATGTCATTCCTATTGTACCGTTTAGTCGAATTGTACTAATTAGCCAACTGTGCATACCAGATAGTATTTGTGTCCTGAAGTTCACTTAATGGGAGATCGTTTCGAATGAAGTGTTTCAAACTTGGATTGATGGCATTGGCCCTGGCAACGACCGCTTCGATGGTTCAAGCCGACGATTCCAAAGGAAAGTGTGACGGAGTTTGTGCAACGGAAAACACTTGCTGCGTTACCGAAGGTTTGGCAAAGTTGCCTAAAATGACCTACATGGTTGGCGAAGAATCCATGTGCTGTGAAGAATCCGCCAAAGCGGTTGCCGCTTCGACCAAGGCGAAGCTGATGTATGTCGTTGGCAACGAGAAGTTTGATTCCTCCGAGAAGGCTTTTGTTGGCCTAGTCGATCAAACGGAGAAGTTCGTTTCCGCTTTTGCTACCCCAAGCACTTGCAAAGTTTCCGGCACGACAACTATCGCTGGCGAATCGATGACTTGCTCCGTCAAGGCAGGTGAAGTTGCCTCCAAAGTCAAGAAGGCCATGGATTCCGTTGCGATTTCTTACAAGGTTGGCGACGAGACTTGCCATTGCCCCGTCGAAGCCAAGACAATAGCTGCTGAAAAGAAGCTAAAGACTCTGTTTGTCGTCGACAATGAAGAAACCGAATGCGAGTATTCCGCCCGCCTGAACTTGGCTCGTGCAAAGTACAAGGCAGCCTTGGTCGCTATGGCTCCTGCGAAAACAGACGCTAAAGTTCAATAGTTTGACGTTCCAAGCTGCGATCTGCCGCTCAGACAGTGTTTTCGTCTCATCCAACGCGTGGTTTTGCCACGCGTTTTTTATTGAAATGAGTTGACTTGGTCCTGGAACGCGACCGAGTTATGAAAAGACGGACGCGGTGGGGATGGGCGAGCCTCAGGAATAGATGTCGTAAGTCGAAAGTGCTTGTGTTACTATGGAGGGCAAGTTTCTCCACTCGTACTTGATTAGGTCAATGACTTCTCTGCAAAGATCAATCTTCGTAATTCCCAGCACGGCTCTCGAGGAACTTCCCAAAAGAATGGGGCATCCGCTCGCGCTGGATTTTCTGACGGCTTGGACAAGTCAATGGGACCCGAGATTGCTGGTCGGTTTAGGCAATGTGCCTGAATGGAAGAAGATCGATGGCAACTCGTTGGATCTCGAACATGCGTTGATCCTGTGTCCGGAAGCATCGCGAAAGAAATTGGACCAGCCTCAACGCGAACGACTTCAATTGGGTGCATGTTTGGTGATCGATTCCGAATCGCATTCTCGTCCGGAGCTTGTGGCGCGAATTCTTAGCGGATTGAATTTAGAGTCGGATGTTTCCGGTGGCAAGCCACTGCTGTGCGATGACTTCTATGCTTTGGGATACGCGGTCCTTCAGATTCAAATACTGGCCCGCAAACTGAGATACTCATGGAACATCGATTGGATCGCATTCACCGAACAAGCGTTGTCGGCAGCCAAGGCATCGATGGCTGGCGATGAGACGGAGACGGAACGCTGGTTGCAAGCTTGCTTTGATTCGTTATCGCAAGAACGCGATCGCTATTGTTCACAACAAGCCTATTTGCTCGAAGTAATTTTGTTGGCGCCGTCGACTTTGCAAAGTGCGCTCGATCAGCAGCTTCAGTCGACTCATCCAACGAATCTCCTTGCGTGCGCTAGCTTGCTTCAAGAAATTCAAGATCGCAATCCGGCGGCATGGGAAGTCATTCGGGAGAAGATGTCGGCAAAGAACCTTGCGGTCATAGGCGGACTGGAGAGCGACCAGATGCTGGTCCGTGGTTCGGTCAAGGCTCAGTGGAGACAGATGCGGCGAGGGCAGAAAGCGTACAACGCATTGGGGATGGATGTGCCCAGTGTCTTTTCCCGATTTGGACCGGGCTTTTCTGCGAACGCACCGAACTGGCTATCCAAGTTCGGCTTTCGAAATGTGATGCTGCATGCATGGTCCGAAGGAGTGGTTCCTGATGGGGACCAAGCCAAAATCAAATGGCAATCTAGTCATGAGGGGTCAAGCGTCGATGCTTTGGTAAGCCATGTGCTGGACGCAAGTAGTGCAGATAGCTATCTGGATCTCGCTGTGAGCCTAGCAGGTCAGCTGGACTATCACCAAGTTCCAACACTGATCTTGGCCCATTGGCCGGAACTGCCGTCTCAACCGCAACAGGATTTGCTAAAACTGATTGCTCGATCACCTGCACTGGGTGCCTATCAAACCGTGGATCACTATTTCGCAACCACGAGCCAGCCTTATTCGAGCACGACATTTCCGAGCAACGCATTCAAGATTGCGGTACATGGTGCAACGAATCAGCAGGCGATGCAACATCATCGTATGATGCAGTACGAACAGCTTCGGGTACGTACGGAACGAATGCAATCGCTTTCGTACTTGTGGGATCAAATCGCAGCTCAAACGGCGACTCATGATTCACTCGAATCGAAGCAAGGCTTTGCTGACAAAACCAACGCAATTTTGGAAGAACTAGATGCGGGTCTGGAGTCGGAGATCCAGGTTGGCATTGAGGCTAGGATCGCTGAGCAACGGGAATATCTGTTAAAGCAGATTCAAGCAACTCTTTCCAATGGGCCGAGATCGACTGGACGGCCCGATCTGCTGGAAAGCGGGAGGGGTTATCTTTTGATCAATCCAGGAAACCATCCGATGAGGTTGTTTCTGGAGGGACTTGAAGGGGAAGTGGATCCGAGTTCCAGCAAGCGCATCGTCGCATGCGATGCACGAGCTGGCCGAACCGATGCGGTGGTCGACATTCCCCCGTTTGGATTTGTCCGCATGCGATTGAATGCTGCTAGCGGCAGTCGTTCTGCTAGTTCGACTTCCTCTGACAAGCCAAGCAAATCATCTTGGTTAACACGGCTTGCGGGCATACGCTCGGGAATCGTAGGAACCGACTGGACCTTGGCCAACGAATACATGGAGCTTCAGATTGACCCCAAGCGTGGCCATCTTCGCTCGATGTACATTGCCAACAAACGAGGAAGTCGTTTGAGCGGGATGCCATCGTTGGTTGAGGGAGGATCGGATGCGAAACGAAAGTGGAATGATACGGACTGCTTGACATTGTCGAACATCCAGCTGCGCATCGTCCGAGACACTCCCGTAGTGGGTTCTATCGAGATGACTGGCGAAGCGAAGCTATCCACGGGGCAAACGGTGGTGTTGAAGACAAGATACACCTTGTGGAAAGGTGCTCGATCGGTTGACGTTGTCGTCGAAAGTGAAAATCTTGATTCTCAGTCTGTCTCTTGCGTTTGGAGAACCGCTTGGTTGAACGAAGGGGCTACTTTGGCGGCTTGGCAACATGGTGTTAAAGGTAAGCTGCAAGGTCCGCTTCAAGCCACCGTGGAACTGATTGAGATCGATGACGCGGAGCACCGCATTTATATTGCATCGAAGGGACTCAGTTTCCACCGCCGATCGGACAGTCGGTTTCTTATTTCCGACGTGCCAATCGGACCGGACGGAAACGTGAAGGGACATTTTTCGATTGGAATCGATTGGCCGCGTCCGTATGAGAGTGCCATGGATTTTTGCGACGTCCCGTGGATTGTTGGAGACTCGGCCATGGGTTCGAGTGCCGTCGATGAGGGGGCTTGGCTAGCCCAATGCTCGTTACCGAGTGTTCACATGTCGTTCGTGGATCCTGCTCCTGCGATTGATGCCAGCGAGTGTCAGGAACAGAAAGCCAGTCTACTGGCTGGCAAAGTTGGCGATGCCTGTATCCTGCTTTGTGAGACACAGGCCAAATCCGGTTCCGCTCGACTTTCGTTTTTTCGCGACGTCGCAGAAGCTTGGCGAGTTGACTCGCAGGGCCGTGAGTTTGAGTCGTTAACGGTGATCGATGGACAGATTTCGATCCACGTCAAGTCGAATGAACAGTCGCGAATATTGATGCGTTGGAAACAATCCTAACGGCGGCGAACCAAACAGGCAGATCTCGAATGAGCAGTATTTCAGCGCAGAACGACCTGACGAACCAGTCTATTGCTGGTTTTTCCATCCTGCACCGGTTAGGCGTGGGAGGTATGTCATCGGTTTATTTGGCGTTTCAGGAGTCCTTGCATCGTCACGTAGCGCTGAAGGTAATGCGTTCGGATTTTGTGGGATCGA
>JBIKLJ010000293.1:0-5340 GCA_044359895.1 Pirellula sp. | reverse complement strand
AGGGTTTTTTTGTTTCTTGAGTTTTGCGGATGGTCCCTGGTGGGGCTCTGGATATCTCATTTGGCAAGACTGCCCAGGATACAACTCGCTCGCTTCCGTCGAGCTTGACTCGGCGGAGCGCACAACTGGAAGCTACTTGCCACCGCGAACGATCACGCAGGCTCCGACCGGGGCGAGCCCGACGGAGGCCCAAAGCCTACAAGCAAATTGGGGTCATTGGGTTTCTTGTAGCTTTCAGTTGTTGCTTCCGACCGGGACGAGCCCGACGGAAAGCGAATGTTGATTTTTGACTGTTGGTTGATGCTTTAAGTTAGTGCGTATCCATTTGCAAGCTTTCGTTGCAACCGCTTCCGTCGAGCTTGACTCGGCGTAGCGCACAACTGGAAGCTACTTGCCACCGCGAATGATCACGCAGGCTCCGACCGGGGCGAGCCCGACGGAGGCCCAAAGCCTACAAGCAAATTGGGGTCATTGCATTTCTTGTAGCTTTCAGTTGTTGCTTCCGACCGGGACGAGCCCGGCGGAAAGCGAATGTTGATTTTTTCCTTTGGTTTCCAAGTTTCTGTCGCTTTCAATGCGTTGCAACTTTCAACTGCAATGAATTACAATGCGTGTGCGACGCATCGTTGAATTCCCAGAATATCGGCCTCAATCCAACATGACCAAACCCGCCCGACATCGTCTGAACCACCAGAACCGCCGCCTGATTCAGGTTCGCCCGATCCTGGAGCAACTGGAAGCTCGCCGATTGCTGGCCGCCGATTTGCAATTGGACTACGAACAGCCCGCTGCCGCTTGGTACGCCCGAGTCGACAACCGATCCCTTCAAGCGGACGCTTTAGCCAATGGCCAACAGGTCGACGAATGGTTTGAGCAGTTCGTCGGCCCACGCCAGTATCAAACCCACGATTGGATAGTCCGGCTATCTGCCGATGCAACTCGGTCGCTGGAATCCATCCCAGCAGCCCGATCGCTCCTTTCGCAATCTGCCATCGACTTCCAAATCGTGGCTGGTCTTGGGATGCCCGGTATGCTGCACGTGCGAAGCCTATCGCGGTCGGTTGCCGAAGTGGAAACCTCCTTGGCTGGAAACTCCCGAGTCGCCACGTTTGCAGCCAATGACAAAGTCGGCGGACAAGTATTGCCCAACGATTCTGACTTTGGCAATATGACCAACTTGCACAACGTCGGTCAGTTCGGTGCAACCAACGACGCCGACATCGATGCACCGGAAGCGTGGGATGTCACACGCGGTTCCACTAGCGTCGTCGTCGGTGTGATCGATTCCGGTGTCGATCCTACACATCCCGATCTCTATCTCAATATCTGGCTTAATCAAGGCGAGATCCCCGATGCACTGCGTACGTCTTTAGTCGATACCGATGGCGATGGTTTGATCACGTTTTACGACCTCAATGCATCAGCGAACAGCTCCCGAGTTCGAGATCGCAACGCTAACAGCTACATCGATGCCGCCGATCTCTTAGATGATCCCTTGTGGGCAGATGGTCGGGATACAGATGGGAACGGATTCACCGACGATTTCTTCGGCTGGAATTTCCGGGATGATGCGAACGAAGTCTTCGCCCCCAACAATCCATCGGACAATCTCGGACACGGAACACACGTGTCTGGAACGATTGGAGCTATTGGTAACAACGCGCGGGGTGTGACTGGGGTCAATTGGCGATCCTCGATTATGTCATTGAAGTTTCTGGACGAGTCCAACCAAGGGGACTTGGCATCGGCGATTGCGGCTGTGAACTATGCGACCATGATGCGATCGCAGTTTCAAACGAATGTTCGAGTGCTCAACAACAGTTGGGGACAACCTGGGGGCTTCAATCCGTTGCTCAAGAATACGATCGACGCAGCTGGTAACGCGGGGATTTTGTTCGTGGCGGCAGCAGGTAATGGCAACATCTTGGGAAGTGGCGTCGACAACGATCGCAATCCGTTTTATCCAGCGAGCTATGAATCGGAGAACGTTATCTCCGTAGGGGCCAGCGATGCAACGGATCGCTTGGCTCCGTTCAGCAACTTTGGGTTGCGTTCGGTGGATATTGCTGCCCCAGGAGTTGGCGTGCGTAGCACCTTACCGGGCGGCCGCTACGGCGAAGCCAACGGCACCAGTATGGCCACGCCTCACGTTGCAGGAGCGGCGGCGCTGGTGTGGTCGTTGCAAACAAGTGCTACGGTCAACGAAGTAAAACGAGCGATGCTGGAATTTGGGGACACCCTGCCTGTTCTTGGTTCCAGTGTAGGAAGCGGTCGTCGACTCAACGCCAACAAATCGCTAGCAGCCGATGTGTTTGCCCCGACGGTGCAGTTGGTTAGTGCTGCGAATATCATAACTGCTGGCGGGACAGATCATCTCATTACGGTTCGCTATACCAATCGATTGGGAGTCGATCGGACCAGCTTGGGCAACAACGATATCATCGTAAAGAGGCAAGCGGCCTTGGATGAAACACTCACGACGACATTTGTTTCATCCACGGGCAATGCGAACAACACCGAGGTGACGGCCATCTATCGTTTAGCCGCGGTAGGAGGTTCATGGGACGCCGAGGATTTCGGCAATTACTCTATCACAGTGCAAGCGGATGCAGCACGATCCACAAGTGGCTTGCCATCTCGCCAAGCCGACATTGGGCAATTCACGGTTCGCATCGCAGCCCCTGGTATTTTTTATGTGAATACAACTTTAGATAGTGTTGATGTCAATCCTGGGAACGGAATCGCAGCCGATTCTTTAGGTCGTACAAGTCTTCGAGCCGCGATAATGGAAGCCGCTGCACTTGCCCCGCAGCCCGTGAAAATCTTTATGCCTGAGGGACGTTATGTACTCAGCATTGCGCCGGTGATCGATCCGAGCGTGGTCTTTCCTGTACCACCTCCCGGCTCCGGCTACGATGCCCCCGCAGGCCTTCAATGGTCCAACGGCTCAACGGGTGACTTAGACCTGCGCGGCAACGTGACCCTCGTCGGCTTAGGCGTCACCCGCACTACCATCGACGCCAACGGCATCGATCGGGTGATGAAAGTTTATCCGGGAGCGACAGTTGCGTTGACTGGTTTAACGCTCACTGGTGGCAAAGCACCGACCAATCACTCCGGTGGCGGAATTCTAAACTCCGGTAACCTGTCGCTAGATCTCGTCACGATCAAGAACAACGAAGCCATGGGCGGTCCGATGTCATTAGGCGGCGGGATAGCTCATTGGAACGGAAACGTCAGTATTTACCGGTCGACGCTTGACAATAACCAAGCAATCGGTGGCGGAGGCGTGTTTGTCACCAATGGTGCTACTGCCGATATTAATTCAAGCACTCTAGAGCGGAATATAGCCGATGCGAAAAGTTATCCACTTCAGAATCAGCAAGGAGGTGGCGGGTTACTTACTTCTACATCAGGTATAGTAAACGTTGTGAATTCGACGCTCCTTGATAACATTGCCAAGGGTATCGCAATTGGAGATGCTGTACGAAACAACGGACGACTATTCGACGAAAGGGGGCAGACACCATCTATCAGCGGAAATGGACAGTTCGTTGTTTTTAGATCCTACGGTTCAATGTCTCCCGTTGACAACGACGGACATGGAGACATTTACATATTTGATCGAGAATCGGAGCTACTAGAATTAGTCAGTATCTCTAGCTTTGGCAGTAAGGGTAACGGTAACAGCAATGTATCGGAGCAAGCGACCAGTTTTGACGGTCGCTACGTGGTGTTCGACTCTGTCGCCAACAATTTAGATCTGAATGACAACAATCAACGGTCTGATGTTTTCCTCAGAGATAGATTAAACAATTCGACAATGCTCATCTCTCGAGCATTCGATGGAGGTAATGCGAATGGAAGCAGCGGCGGTTCGTACATCAGCTCAGATGGACGTTTCGTCGCTTTTAATTCGAACGCCAGTAACCTAATTCCAGGAGATACGAACGACCTAAGAGATGCTTTCGTTTACGAGATTGCGACAGGACGTATTGAGCGTATCAGCATTTCGAGTAGTGGTGAGCAAGCCAACGGCGCTACAGTGTATGCGGTAAACATCAGCGGCGATGGCCGATTTGTCGCTTGGGAAACTGCCGCAAACAACCTTGATGATGGGGATAACAATGATTTCTCCGACGTGTATCTCAGAGATCGCTTGATGGGAACAACGAAACTTGTAAGCCGAGGTTTGGACGGATTCGCTGGAAATGGTGAAAGCAGATTCCCCTCACTCTCCTTCGACGGCGGAGTACTTGTCTACTCGTCAGCAGCGAATAATCTTGTGACTGGGGATACAACAGGCGGAGGAGCTGGCGCAATTTGGGGCCGAAGTGACACTTTCATTTATAATGTATTTACGTCGCAAACGACAATGATAACTCCCAAATCAAGTGGCGAGATTGCCAACGGAACGAGCCAATTTCCCATGGTCAGCGGAAATGGTCGCTATATAGTGTTTATCAGCTGGGCGACTAATTTATTGCAAGATGACACCAACAATCTTGGAGATCTTATACGCTTTGATCGTATAAGCGGTACTTTTGAAAGAGTCGTACCTACAGGCATCAACGGATTGGGAAATGGAACCTATGCGGCCTGCCCAATCGACTTTTCAGGCGATGTAATTACTTACATGTCAGAAATGAATCGAATTGTTGCTGGTGACGATGATTCAAACACCGACGTCTTTGTAATGGACTTCTCGTCATTCGAAACTTCACTCATCACAAAGCAGGCAACTCAATCCGACGTGAACGCATCAGCTTGGGGGCGAAGTACAGAGGTTGACATTAACCACACTGGAAAATACCTTGCGTTTACCAGCTTTGGAATGGAAGACAGTCAGTTGCAGAGTACGGATATTCGAGATTTGTATCTACGCGACGACGAATCCGGAGTTAACACGCTCATCACTGTTGGATTGAACGGTGCAAAGAGCAATGGGCACAGTTGGTTGCCAAGCATGAGTGCGAGTGGACGATTCATCGCGTTTGCTTCGCAGGCCTCGAATCTAGTGGCGAACGACGATAATGGGCTTGTTGATATTTTCCTGTTTGATCGGCAAAGCAATATTATCACTCGCATTCTTGTTTGCCAGTCGCAACTGGATCTTTCTAATTTCCACTTTTCTCTCAGTGCAGACGGTACGCATCTTATTTTCGAAACAAATCTATCATTTGCTGGCACAGAAGATTCGAATGGCAAATGGGATGTTTATGTACTCGATTTAAACACTAATGAAATTCGTTGGGTGAGCCGTGGTTTAGGTGGTACTGTCCCTAATGGTAATTCCATGATGGCTTCTATCAGTGGCGATGGCCGTTGGGTTAGTTTTGT
>JBIKLJ010000101.1:0-18233 GCA_044359895.1 Pirellula sp. | reverse complement strand
CTTCATCGAGGGTATGAAGGCTCGGAAACAACCGATTTCCGATGTTTGGACTCATAATCGGATGCTCGAAATCTGCCACCTCTCCAACATTGCGATGCGGCTGAATCGCGCTCTTGAGTGGGATCCTGTCAAGCGAGAGATCGTCGGGGACTCCGAGGCCAATTCCTTCTTGGCACGCGAGAGCCGCAAAGGTTACGAGACCCAGATGTAGTCCCTGGATGGTCTACTTGGTTCCCGGTTTCTTTGCAACCGGGATACCAAGCTCCCGCATCAGCATTTTCATATCTTCCCATGTGAGACGCTTCGCGTCCACATTTCGAAGAAGATACGACGGGGGGTAGGTGACCAAGACTTTTGCTCCTTGGTAGGCATGAAAGCGTCCGCGAAGCCTGCCGATACTTTCAGTGCTTTTCAGAACAGCCCGTGCCGCAATGGACCCCCAACAGACGATGTAATCAGGTTGAATGATCTCCAACTGGGACTCGAAAAAAGGGCGGCAGTTTTCAATCTCTGCCTCCATTGGAGTTCGACTATTGGGCGGTCGGCATTTCAGCGCATTGAGAATATAGACCTCCTCGCGCTTTAGCCCACTCGCAATCAAGATCTTGTCGAGCAGTTCCCCAGCCGGCCCAATAAACGACTCCCCCTTGCGATCTTCCTCGGCCTCCGGCGCCTCTCCAAACATCACGATACGAGCATTCGAAGGGCCAGCACCGAATACTGTCCGCTGACGCCTGCAAGCAATCTCTTCGCATTTTCGACACGCTTTGACTTGTTGATCCCACTGTGCGAGCCTCGCCATTCGGCTTGGCAAATCCAAGGCTGCTCCCCAAGGCTGAAAAGTGCCCAAGACGGGAAGTTCAGCACCACTGACGGGACCGCGAGAAGCAACAGAGTCTGAGCCCGCACCAGGAACACTTGGCGCATCCGCGGAAACGGCCGCCGGTTCCGGTCGCTCCGTCAAAGGGGCAACCATCGCAGACGCCTGAGTTGATTGGGAGGCTGAAGCCAAACGCGAAATTTCGGTCCTCTCGTGCGTGGCTGCGGTCGCTTCGCCAGTAGTCTTGGTAGGTTCGGTTGCGGTGAAGACCTGAGCTTCCTGCAGCTCCAACCAGTCTTTGGCGGCAGCCACATCCTGAGCATTGCTTGCAGGTATGAAGCTCAAACCGCTACGGTTCCAGTGCCTCAGCAATTGCTCCCCAGCAGTTTTCCATTGATCTAAATGCATCGACCCAGGAGCCTCATGGAAGCGAAAATAAGCTGTTCGTGGTGTAAAAGTGCTCGAAAGAGTCGATTCTAGCAGGATGGTGGCAAGTGAACACTCCCGCAAAAACCGGGTTGAGGCTACGATACAAGGCGATCCACGTTCACATTCTCAAACGCTTTAGTATCTCAATGCCTATTCCTCGCGTCGCAATTGTAGGCCGTCCCAACGTCGGCAAAAGTTCCATTTTTAATTGGATCGCGGGGCGCAGATTGGCCATCGTCGAAGATACCGCCGGCGTTACCCGCGACCGTCTTACAACCCTGATTGAACACAACGGGCATCATTTCGAACTGATCGATACCGGCGGAATGGGAATCGAAGACGTCGATAATCTAACCGACGAGATTGAGTCTCAGATCCAAACCGCAATTGAAGATGCCGACATTTTGCTGTTCGTTGTCGACAGCCGTTCGGGCATGTTGCCGCTGGATCAAGAAGTGGCCGAGCGTTTGCGCAAGGTCGATAAGCCAATCCTGCTGGTCGCCAACAAAACGGATAGCCCCTCGTTGGACCCTAACGCGGACGAATTTCATCGGCTTGGTCGAGGTTGGTTGATCCGAATCAGCGTGCAGCAAAATCGCAATAAAGACGAATTGCTCGATTTGATTTGCCAGCGGATCCCTCAACTGGATTCCATCCCGACGGAAGTTGAGCCACCCATGATGAAGATCGCTATCGTGGGGCGACGCAATGTTGGAAAAAGCACGTTCGTAAACACCCTGGCCAAAGCCGAACGATGCATTGTGAGCGAAGTCGCAGGAACGACCCGCGATAGCATCGATGTGATGTTCCAAATGGACAGCCACAAGTTCATGGCCATCGATACGCCAGGCTTACGGCGCAACAAGAGCGTCAAGACGGATATCGATTGGTACGGGATGCACCGAGCCCAACGCAGCATTCGCCGAGCGGACGTGGTGCTGATGTTTTTCGACTGCAAGCAACAAATGAGCAAGGTCGATAAGCAACTCGCTCATTACATTTCCGACAACTTCAAACCATGCATTTTCGTTGTCAACAAATGGGATCAACTGGCCGGCCAGCTGCCGACCGAACGCTGGGTGCGATACATTCGCGAAACCTTTCCGACGATGACTTACTGCCCCATCGGATTCATCACTGGGCAAACAGGCAAAAACGTCAAAACGTTGCTCAATCATGCTCAAATGCTATTCAAGCAAGCCAACGAGCGTATCTCGACAGGTCAATTGAACCGATTGGTCAAGGCGGCCATCGAGCGTCACGAACCACCGTTGTTTCAATTGAAACGCCCCAAGATCTACTACGCAACGCAGATCTCCAGCTTGCCACCCACGATCATTTTGGTTTGCAATCAACCCCAAGGATTCCCAGCGCCGTATCAACGATACCTGCTGACATTTCTTCGCGACCATTTGCCATTCGGTGAAATCCCCATCAAGCTCTATCTGCAGCCTCGAGCTCGCGATGACGAGCGCGATGACTTGGGCGAACGAGGCTCCAGCCGAACAGGGATTGCGGCAGAAGAACGCGCAGGAACCGCAGCCGAAGGTTACGAAGCTCATTATGACGAATCCGAACTTGAAGAAGATTCCGAATTGGACTCGTACGAAGTCGTTGATGAGTCGGAAGACGATGAATTCGAAGACAGCGAATCCGAAGATGACGAATTCGAAGATGACGAATTCGAAGATGACGAGTCCGAAGATGACGAATCCGAAGACGACGAATCCGAAGACGACGAATCCGAAGATGACGAATCCGAAGACGACGAATCCGAAGAAGGTTTGAGCGACGAGCAGGTCGAAGAAATCGAAATGGAGTTTGAGGAGGAAGTCTCCGACGAACTTTCCGAAGAGGAACTCGACGAAGCCTCCATGGACCTGACGAGTCCAAGCAATCCTGAAGACGAAAAACCAGGGGATGCGAAAGCCCCTGACGCTCGCTAGAAATTTTTCCAAGAAGTCTTTCCGCGAAAGCTGCCTAAGCGTTTCTTTCGTTGGGCTTGTTGGCCGTTTTCAACTCGCAGATCCGGGCTGGGGTAGCACTTGGCAAGACGCTATGATGTGGTCGACATTTGTTGATCCGTTTTCTCGTTTGGTGCACGCATTACCATGTCTTCGATTCCTTCCCGTCCCAATTCGTCCGAAGCCGCTGCCCCGTTAGTCGCGACCGTCCCCGCTGCACCGACCAGCCCTCCACCGCCGCTCGAAGCAGTTCCCGTCGATTCCATCTTGGTGGTTTCCTTTGGTGGGCCAGAGGGAATGGAGGACGTGATGCCATTCCTCGAAAATGTTCTTCGCGGTAAGAACGTGCCAAGAGAGCGGATGCTGGAGGTTGCTGAACACTACAAGCAATTCGATGGAATCAGTCCGATCAATGAGCAATGTCGACAGTTGATCGCAGCGGTACAGACCGAATGCAATCGAAGAGGGGTAAACCTACCTATCTACTGGGGAAACAGAAATTGGAACCCGATGTTGACTGACACGTTGCAGACGATGGCAACGGACGGAAGAAAACGGGCGATCGCATTTTTCACGTCCATGTTCAGCTGCTACAGCGGATGCCGGCAGTACCGTGAAAACATCGCCGCTTCGCAAGCTGCCGTTGGTGATGCAGCCCCCTTTATTGAAAAGGTTCGCAAGGGCTTCAATCACCCCGATTTTATCGCTGCACAAAAGGATTGCCTCGAGCAAGCTCTTGCAAAAATCCCCGAAGAAGTTCGAAGCACAACTAAAGTTTTGTTCTGCGCGCACAGCATTCCAAAGTCGATGGCAGATAACTCACGCTACGAAGAACAACTCCGCGAGTCGGCTCGTTTGGTTTGCAAAGCAGTCAAGCATGGACCATGGGAGCTGGTCTTTCAAAGCAGATCAGGACCACCACAACAACCATGGTTGGAGCCCGATGTTTGTGACCGTATCGAACAATTGCACACCGAAGAAGATCTGAAGCACGTGATTGTCATCCCGATTGGCTTCATCTCCGATCACATGGAAGTCCTTTTCGATTTGGACCACGAGGCTGCTGACTTGTGCAAAGAAAAAGGGATTCATTTCGTTCGAGCTGCGACGGTAGGCACTCATCCAGCCTTCGTGAAAATGATTGTGGATCTCCTGGAAGAGAGAATGGCACCTGAGACGGAAAGACCGTACGTTGGAACCTACGGCGCGAGCCACGATCTGTGTCCGGGGAACTGCTGCTTGTACCCGCAACCTGCTCGTCGACCAACTGCTGCCCCGTAAACCAAAGTCGGCAGCATCAAAAGCCAAAGGCTGTGCTAACCTCTGGCGGAATGGGGCTCAGTTTCAGGGTCTGCAAATTCACAAAGACCCATCTTGTTTCTGCGGTGGCACACAGGCAACCGTCCGATTCACGGATGATTTCGTACTTGCGAATGGACGATACGCGGTCAAAGTCTGCAACCCAAGTTTGGATCAAGATTGCATCATGGAGCACGGCTGGAACCTTGTAGGTGATTTGGTGCGATCGAACGATCCAAGTGGAACCTAGCTCACGGTATCGTTGCGATGGCCAGCCGACATGCTTCGAATGCGACGACGCAACCTGCAAGGTCCACATTAGATATTGAAGATTGTTGACGTGATTGAGCTCATCGAGATCCGCTTCAACAACGATCCGTCGATCCAAAAATTTCGAAACGTTATTCATGAGGGATACTTCATCGAATTACGAGACCTACGTTACTTCTCGGGCTCAGAACGCTGCCCCCAAAGGTTGCGAATGCGCCGCCCAAACGAAGGCTTGGCTGGAACCTGTGCCGAAGTGGATGGAGTCATGTTTGGGCGCGGGCTGTTAAGTTCGCCAGAGTAATTGTCTGCGGCCGATGGAGAGGATTGGTTCGCGGCCGAAGGATCGTCAACTTCCCATGGAAGCAATCGAACTCGGGAAGACGTCAAGATCTGGTTTGCGGGTTGCGTATCCCCGTTCGTCATAGAAGCTTTCGCAAGGAACAATTCCGATCGCATCTCGCGACGTTCATCCGCAGTTAAGAATTCCGTCGACACAAAAAGGTCGTCGACCCAGAATTGCGAAACCCCCTTCGTTTCGATTTGAATTCGAAATAGTTGGGGCTGAGTGTTGTCCGTCAATGTGTTCAGTTCCTGGCTCAGATCGAACTGCAAGGCGTGCCACTTGGTACCATTCGAACTGTCGCGCTGGACAGGCCTGAGATCGCGCGATGCAACAAGCACAAAACGTTCACCATCGGCTTCCATCCGAGAAAGACTTAAAGTTGCCTGAGCTGGGAATTGATTGGCTGCAATCTTCAAGCCGATCAGCAGCCGTTCTGACGCGCCCAATACAAACGAATCGCTTTGAATCCAGGCGGACGAACTATCTTTGCGAGAATCGATCTTCAGCGAACACTCACCCGCCGCTGCGGAAGCTTGATCGATGCTGATGGTTGCGTAAGAATCCAGCGAAGTCGCCCAGCCATCCAATCGCCCGCGAATCAGGATGCTTTTGGATTCAAAACTAGAATTTCGAAGCAGCCCCTCTTGGCGGACCGGATCGTTCATTCTGTTCAGCGATCTTTCGAATCTTTCGAGTGCATGGTTGAGCGATTGCCTGATCATCGGATCGAACGACTTCCACGAAACAGCCTGAGCATGCGATGTCTTGGTTGCAAGGGAATGAGAGGAGTGTTGCGAGGCCAAACGGATGCGAAACGCATCTCCCGCTGGTGCCTTCACAACCCAATCGCCTGTTTCCGCAGATCGTTGCACACGATCGTCCGTTGCCAAGATCCAGCTACCATCCAATTCCTTTTCGGTCACCACTTCGAACGATTCCGGTGCGACATCCCATTCCACCTGAATCACTTCATCGATCGATCCTGCATTGGAGACTAGCAAGTCGCCATGCGAGGCTGTCGATTGCCAGACTCGCACTTTGGAAATAGATCGGCCGCCGTCATGATGGGGGACTGCTGCAGCGTTCTGGCCTTCAAAGTCCTTGCATAAATCGTTCAACGCAATCGTGCTGCGCATAAGCTGCTGCGAAGTTTCGCAAAGCGAAAACGAGCTTGAGCTTGGAGATTGTGTGTTCCAGTTTTGCAAGATGATTCGCTTCGGAGACGTGGAAGGATCTGCGGCCGATTGCAATAGGACCGGACTGTGAATGGGCAGCTTCGGATCGTTCAGTCTCTCTTGCGGAAGCATAGCCATCCATTGTTCCGAACACGACATGAATTCGATTTTAGCACTGAGACGCAGCACAAAGCGAATCGAATTTTCCATCATCCAGTTTTGAAAATCGACCTGAACCATCGCAGAGTTTTGATTGGTTTCCTTCAGGTTCATCTTCGATTTTTTCATCAGCATGTCAGCCTGAAATCGCTCCTTAATCGCTTTGTTGGCTTGTTCGAAGGGGATGCAAGGGGACAGATGAGACGCACTGTTCAAGCGAATCGCTAAGCCTTGAAAATTGGGATGCGATTGATAACGTTGGTGCAGCTCTTCCACGCAGGCCGCTAAAGCTCTTTGAACCCGTGCTGATGCAGGGTTGTAAGATTGCTTTTCGGCACTAGCCAGGTTTTTATTCGTGTCGTCACCTTGCATAACATCCTGAAGGTCCATCTCTTCCATGGCGACTTCTAGATCACGGATTGGCCCTGAAAGCTCAAGCATAGGGATAAAACCAATGCGATACTGACCGAGGACACGATACAACAATTCGATCTGATCCTTTTGAATGGGATCGCGACCGCTGCTGCTGAAAACCCCTGTATCGTTACGTCGATTTCCCTGGTTCAGCTGCGATGGGTAGAGCGAACTACCTTCGCTATCGACCACCATCGCGACGGTATCGAATCGATTGTCGACGCAGTAGTGGGCTAGGGAGTTTGCAAAGTGCAAGACCTGAACCCAATCATCATAAGGTCCCCTTGCAAACCGCCCCGAGCTAAACAGGCTCCGAAGATCGGAACCATGGATCTCGAGAAGGTTTCCTTTCCCCTGTTCGGGCTGATGCTTGAATCGTTGAAAGTCTCTTGCATCCTGGTCACTCCAGCGATCGACCGAACACTGGACAAGGTTCGCCGCTTGACGACTCGATTCATTGGTGATGGAAAGGGTTGCACTTTCGGAAGTCGGCCAAAACAGCAACTCAATCACATGAGTTGCTGGCGAGCCTTCTCGGTTGATTCCTCGGTTGACTCCTCGGTTGACTTCGGATGGAAGCAAACTTTCCAGCGAAGACTCTATCGCTTCATCCAGTGCACTAGCCAAAGCGCCAGACGGAGCCAAACCACCAGACGCATTGAGCTGTGAAGCATCCTCTCGAATCACCACTCGAAGCCTTGGATGTCGGCTGTCGATCGTCAATTGAAAACGATGCATTTGCCCCACACTCAAGCCCTTCAAGTGAGTCCATCCGACCGTTCCAGAAGGAATAACAAGCCGCGCTTCAAGCGAATCTGCATGCTCAAGGTCATTCGTAGGCTCGGATGCTGAACTAACTAGCTGCACATCGCGAGAGAGTTTTGTAAACGCTTTGGCAGCATCAAGAATGGGGAAGCGTTTAGGAATGCGTCCATCGTTTTGCACAACGTCCCCCAGCGTTTGCAGAGTCATCTTGCTCACGTTCGTATCCCAAATGGGATGCCACAAGGTTGGAAGCGTGTTTCTTGCAGTGAGGTTCTTTCGCTCTCGGGGGGCGTCATCGCCATCGCCGTCATTACCGTTGAAGATACTACTGTTTTCGTTGTTGCTGGCTTCGGTTGGACGAATGTTATCTTGCACGACAAATTGAATGGTTCGCTCGACGGTTGTCTTCTTGCCAAGCAGGTTGGGAATCAACCGCTTTGGTTCTATTCGACAGCGCAGTTCGTACACCCCGGGCTCACGCGGTGCTGTCATCAAGACATGGTTCGCCTCTGCATTTCCGAAATCATCTAGAAATACGGGACGTGTTTGCCGCAACATTTCGGCATCGTCTTCAAGTCGCACCATCGTGTATTCGAACGAACATTGAATTTGACGCCAAGGCAACGCGTAAGGTTCTAGTTGAAAAGCGAGCGGCTCCTCTGCGTTGTAAATGAGATGGGTGCGTTCGGTTGCGAATCGAATGGAATCTCCAGGAACGCGACTCACTGAGATTCTGCAGTTGCCCGGCCCGATTTCTTCAACGTGAATCGCGTCTCTCAAACTTTCTAATGTCCATACGAAGCTCTTCTCGAAACGTTTGCCAGTTTGCTTTTCGGTGCATTGGATTTGGCACGTGATTTGATCGAGCGGTTGCCCTTCCACCACGATATCGCAACCACCAAATCGGGTCATAGGATCGTGAAACTTGCATGGTTGGTTGGCTGCACTCTTAAGAAAGCCAGGATCGTAAGGGTCGATTCCAAGTTGCTCTCTGCAAATGAATTTGGAAGCTGTCGTTTGAATGACACCCGAATAGCTTGCGACTTCGTCGGCACCCCACACCAATCGCAAGTTCAATAACAGAGGCTTCGATAGGGCTTTCATTTCCGAGGTCGGCTCGCTCCGATTCCTCTCCTCGGTCCGCTCCACCTGAGTCCGAGTGCTTGGAACCGTCTGCGTCCGAGCAGTCTGAGACGGCTGAGCAGGCTGAGCAGACTGAGCAGACTGAGCAGACTGAGACGGCTGAGCAGACTGAGCCCATGCGACTTGAGCTTCATGGTCGGCAAAGTACAGCACAATGATTACGAAGATGCAAACGCAGCGAAGCCACCCCCCAGGTTTTGAAACTAGCGCATCCATGCGTCTCATGAACAAGGCAACTCCCTACGCATGCAAAAATTATCTCGCTACCGGCCAAGACGGAAAGGATGATGGCAAATCGAGCTACAGCACGCGCGTGCTAATTCTCGCTCAGCCTTTTAGACGGCCTTATACTACGAACCGAAGAAGACCGAGCCTATGGCAATTTAATGCTAGCAACCGCCGCTTTCGTCTTCTCGACGTCGATGGTCAATTGGGCCACCAATTCCTCTTTCGAGGCAAATCGATGCACATCACGAAGACGGTCTAGTATTTCGATATCCAACGAAGCACCATAAAGATCGCCATGAAAGCCCACGATATGGGCTTCGACTTTAAGACCAGGCACCCCGAATGTTGGGTTGGGACCGATATGCAGGGCTACCGGCAACCCCACGGGATCGGCGTTACCCACTGCAGCGGCATTGCTAGCGTTGTCGCCTGGCTGAGCGGCTTCGAACTTTGTAACTCGAGCGGCATACACGCCGACAGGAGGACAAAGCATGGGGATCGCTTGAAGATTGGCCGTTGGGAAGCCGATGGTTCGCCCGCGTTGATCCCCCTGGGCAACGATTCCTGAGATTCGGTAAGGTTCGACAAGCAGCTGATTGGCGGCCTTCATATTACCGGCCTCAATTTCCAAGCGGATGCGAGTGCTTGAGATCCAATCCCCGTTTTCTTGTTCCAGCTGGAGAAGTGAAAATTCGATTCCCTTCTGATCGCACAATTGCTTCAAAAGGGTAACATCTCCACGTCGCCGTTTTCCAAATCGAAAGTTCTCGCCCTCTGCGATCGCTTTTGCATGAAGGGACTTCACGATAATCGCCGCGAAGAACTCTTCTGGCTCAAGTTGCAACAGGTCAAGCGTTGTTGGATAAACGATGACATGATCAATTCCAAATTGGTGGAGCAGTTGGGCTCTTCGCTCCATACTGGTCAAGGCTTCGGGAGCTTCCGAAGGACGTAGCAAACAAGCAGGTGGCGGATCAAATGTAAATACAATCGCAGGCCCCCCAATTCGATCCGCAAGCTCACGGACCTGCTTCATAATGGCACGGTGACCGCGATGGACTCCATCAAAATTACCAATGGTCACGGCACCGCCTTGCGCCTCGACCGGGATCTTTATTGTGTCATGGTAGAGCAGACTCATTCAACCGTCTTTACTGCATGGGTGTCGCGGAATGCAAAGCGATAAAACCCTAAGGATACAAGGACTGCGATTCCCGATCCCGCCATGATATCAGATAAGAAGTGAGCGCCCGATACCAGTCTTTGCAAGCAAGCCATGAATGCTACTATGACAAACACCCATCGACCGCGTGGGTAGATGACTGACAACGCAATAGCCAACGCCACTGCAGTTGCAGAATGCCCTGACGGGAAGCTGCGAACAGCTTCTTCGAACCACGATCCCGACCAAGGAACGCCCCAGGTGTCCAAGCTCGATTGGATTGGCATCGACGCTTCCTCAAGCGAATGAGGGCGGTATCTTGGAATGATGTACTTGGCAGCATTCGAAACGATTCCGCTGGTGGTCACCAGGAGGCACGCTTGGATCAACCGAGATTGGTTCTTGAGGTCAACGAGCAGTAGCGTACCAAGGATCGCAACGACACCCGAGAAATGTGCGAACGCTTCACTCAGGTGAATCCCTTTACGCAAGTCTCCAGGGATCTTGATCGAAGTTGCTAATCGAGAGATTTCCAGATCCCAAAATGAGGATATCACTCCCAGAACAGCAAAAGCGATTGCAAGCATCCAACCGATTTCCACGCGAACATGCCCGCAAGTTGCTTGCGAAGAACAGGTTGATTGGTTCGGCTGGCCCATAAAAAAATGGCAGAGGGAGAAAGCGTCGACTTGGAGATCCAAAATGAAACGAGGATTGTAGTCTTTTCCTTTGGTTTGGGCGACGCCAAGCGGCCAATCTCCACACGCCCTTGAACCATTCCAGTTGAGCCGCGGGCGCTAGCCCAATGGCACTCACTTTGTAGTTTGGGCAGGCAAATTACTGAGCCGCGGGCGCTAGCCGCGTTACTCATGACCTGTTTAGCACTCGTCCCCTGGCTCCGCCTGGGGATGCAATGCACCGGAGGCTCCTGCCTCCTGAGTTGTAAATGCATGCCTAATGCGAGGCGGAGCCTCGAAGGCAGTGCGTTCCAAGGCAGAGCCTTGGAACGAGAGTAATGTGATTCACCGACTCCTATAGATCTAGCCACTGCGCCCCAATTACCATCCAAATCGGGATGGTGATGATTCCAAGAACCGAGGTGCCGACTACGACCGTCAGTGCCATTTCAATGCTTCGATTGTAAAGCCGCGTCATCACGATCGGAAAGGTCGCGGCTGGCATCGCAGCTTGCAGCAGGAGCACTTCTTGCAATTCTCGCGATCCAGCGAACCACTTTGCTACCATCAAAAACAGAATTGGCAATAAAATCATTCGAACTAAGACCGCAAGAAAGAACGGCTTCACCGATTCAGCCAAGCGTACCTTACCGGCGTAATCCAAGGTGATTGCTCCGCTCAATACCAATCCCATAGGGATGGAGCATCGCCCCAGTTGTTCCGTCATGTGAAGCAATGGCTTGGGAATGTAAGCTTGGGCTCCAAATTGACGAATGATCAATGCAATAACCACCGAAACCAGCGGGGGACTAAAGACAATTCGCCGCCAAGATTTCCTAAGGCCTAAACCTGAGATCGTGTACAGGCCTACACTCCAAAGCGCGACGTCCACCCCCACGTTGTGAACCAACAACGTCACAATACAACCCGGATAAAATGCCTCGGCCAACGGGATTGGGATGTAACCATAATTGGCGAGCCCAGAACAAAGCGTGAAAGTCCGCTTCTGATCCTCTTCTTGAACACCAAACCAACGCCCAACGCTCCAAACCACTACCGCAGAAACAAGGAACCCCGAGGCCGTCAGGGCTGCGCCGTAAAGACTGGGAACCCAAGCCTCTAGGCTATTGGACAGTTTCGAATCGGTCATGATTCGATGGAAGAAGAATGCAGGTAAGAGCACGTTGGAGGTAAAACCCGCCATAGACCGATCGACTTCGCTCGTGAACCATTTGACATAGCGAGCCAACGCTCCTATCGCCATTACCAGGAAAACACCCGCAACCGTCGTTGCGATGCTGAGGTAGCTGCTTTCAACAGCCGGTGCAATTTCCATGGAGGTCTATTTTCTACCCTTGGCAACAGCAGGGACCAAATCATTGAACCACTCGCCCATCGGAGTTCGGTTGTCATGGCTGATGACAATATGATCGCCTGGTCGCAGCGAATAGTTCTGGCCCTCCATGACACGCTTCCCGGTATCATCGAAATCTACGTCCATGCGAATGGGTGGTTTGTTGGGGCCATTGGGTCGAAGAACGGTCGCTTGCAATCGTCCAATCTTTTTGTCTAGCTTCGCATCTCGGATCAGGTCCGCAATGAACATCGACTGACCGGGCACCAACGGGATCTTTTCGAAATGTCGCTTTCCGTTGTTGACTTCCAAGACGATCGCAGGTTTGCCGTCTTCGGTGTTTAGTGGCTTATTGGCGCCGTATTCACCGAACGTGTAGCCAGCTTGTTTGAGTCCGCCCGTATCCAAGTTGTCCAAGGGACCTTTGGATTTTCCCAAGAGTGCGGCACACCCGCTGGAAAGACTCAGGCACAGCAGGATCGCAAGCCAAGCAATTCGAGGGTTGCTGGCGCAATCCAAGGAGGGAAATTCACGCAAACCCATGGAGTTTTCAGGAAATTGGCTGGTCATCGTCAATCCGGAGCTTTTCGTTAGAAAAATCTGTTTTCGTACCACGTCTCTCAGATCTTCGGCTTTCTTCGCAACTTCACTTAAGCGAAAATCCCGTTTTATCGGAAAAGTCGCCACAATCAACCCACTTTAACACGGTTTCTTCCCGGTCGAAGAATCGAAAAAATCGTTGGATTCTGCATTTTCGTGCATGGCCCGTTTAGTCAACTTGCCGATAAGTCTTTCGTTTTTTCCGATGAAGTCATGCGCAAACCATGGCGGTAAGGAATAGAATACGCTTGAGTGGTTTGCTCGGAGCGTTCAGTTAGACAGTCGCCGAAACGCTTCCTAGCTTATCACTTCTCGTATCCGGTAACTTCATCTAAATGATCGCACAGAGTTTTAGTGCAATGGCGAAAACACGAAGCGATTCCAGTTTGCGTGTGCGTCAACGGCTCGGTAAGTATCGAATCGAACGCCGAATCGCTCAAGGCGGATTTGCGTTTGTCTACCAAGCCCTCGACACCATCGAAGGTGTTCGTGTCGCGCTGAAAATGCCTCACCAGTACAACGTCACAGCTAGTATGCTGGACACGTTTCAACGGGAAGCTCGCTTGGTCGCGAAACTCGATCATCCCAACATCCTTCCATTGAAGGACGCTAGCTTCATCGATGGGCGCTTCGTGATCACCTGCAAGCTGGGGGAAAAGACCTTGGGGGATCGATTGCGGAACCGAATCGCATTCGACACAGCTCTGCAATACATCGATCAAATGATTGATGGTGTGGCCTACGCGCATCGCAACCGAATCATTCACTGCGATATCAAACCCGAAAATATGATTTTGTTGCCGGATGGGCGACTGCAATTGATGGATTTTGGGATCGCGAAAGTTGCTCAGCGCACGATTGTCAAAACGATGATTGCCTCGGGGTCGGGAACTGTCGGATACATGGCTCCAGAACAGGCGATGGGCCGCCCCAGCGCTCGGTCCGACGTCTTCTCCATTGGCCTCATTGCGTACAAGATCCTAACCGGGCACTTACCCGAATGGCCTTTCGATTGGCCCCCAACGGGCTATGCTACCCTTCGGCGAAAAGCACATCCCGACCTCATCGCGGTGATCCGAAGATCGCTCGAAATGCGTCCCAGCCGACGCTATCGCGATGCAAACGACTTACTGCGTGCCTTCCGAGCCGTGAAAGCTCGATCGCTGAAGTTTGCGCACCGCAAGTAGACACCAGTGCCCACATCTTTCTGCAGTTAATCGGGCTTCGCAATTCTGCGTCGAAGCGATTCCAACATCTGCTCGGCTTCCTTCCAATCTGGTAACAACACTGTCACCCTCTCCAAGAAAGGTAGCCCCTTTTCTGGTAAGCCACATGCCTCCCAAGCCGAACCGATCTTCAGTAAAACCTCAATGTTGTCTGGGTCTGCCTGAAGGGCCGTTTCGAAAGAACTTGCGGCTTTAGCGGGCTGGGTTGCCAATAACAGATTGCCCATGGCCATGTGGAACTCTGGCGAATGGGGCTGCAGTTCGATCGCCTTCTCCATCTTCGCGACAGCTCGCTCTAGGCTCGGCTCTAGCATCGCCCAAGTAGCATGAGCGGCTGCGAGTTGGTCATCAAGGGCGATCGCTTTTTCGCAATAAGAGATCGCGTTGGAATTTCGCCCAGCGGCCGATAAAGCGGTTGCGTAGTCCAGATGCGCCTTGGCGGAAACCGGTCGCTGCTCCAGATTGGACTTGCTGATGGCAATCGCGTTCCTAATATCCCCAGCCCCAAGATGCATTGCGACAAGACTGCTCTGCAATTCCTCGTCCTGAGGCGTCCCCAGGATGGCCACCTCGTAATATTTGATCGCCTCCTGAAAATTCCCGAGCCGATTCTGAAGATGCGCCATGTTCGTGATCGCATCAAGGTGGTTGGGATCGCTCTGAAACGCTTTTTCCAAACATTCACCAGCCAGCTCCAGCTGGTTCTGATCGATCAGAAAGCCGGCATAGTTCGCATTGGTTTTAGGGTCTTCAGGGGCAATTTTCAGCGCGCGTTCGAAATGGATCTTGGCCTGCTCGCTGTTTCCCTCTTGAGCAAAAAGAGTTGCCAGTCCCGTCATCACGGTGAGATTATTAGGTGCTTTGGCAATGGTATCTTGCCATAGCGATAGTTCAGATTGGAAAACGCCATTCCGTTGGTAGGTTGCTGTTCCAAGCAGAAGGGCGATCGTTGCACACGCAATCGTATAAGTCGTCACGAACCTCCAGCTACCCCGAAGGTAATTGAGCCGCTGAATCGATATCAGTACAGTGATAAGCACCAAGGTGACGACGCTCGCCAGAGGCAAGTACATTCGATGCTCAAAAGCCAAATCCTTGATCGGAATGACGCTGGACGTTGGCGCCAGAATCAGAAAGAAGATCCCGCCAAGAAATCCGAGCTTAGGATATCGGAACATGCAAGAAACGGTTGCTGCCAACAACCCTAGACACAATAGCAAGCTTGGCCAAACATCTGAAATCGATTGAGCGATTGGCCAGCTCGGATAGACACATTGACCGCTGGGCCAAAAAGCTAGCGACAGATAATGCACAAGCACACCCGATTGGCTCAGCAGGTACGTCCAAGGTGTCAGCCCAGGAACATGCAGCAAACCACCCCCGCGGTAGTCGACTTGGTAATGCAGCATGGACCAAGCCAAAACGCTCCAAGACGAAAGCAACAGCAAGTAGTAGAACTTGCGTTTCGAAAGCATTTCTCGCCAACTGGATGCGATAAATGCTCGATCGAACCAGAGGACTGCCAATGGGGCTGTAGCCATCACTTCCTTGCACCCCATCCCAAAGAAACATGCGAACACGGAACAGCCAAGCCAAAAGGTAACGCATTTTGAATCTTGTGATCGAACAAAAAAATACAGGGTCGCTAAATACGAAAGCCCCATCAGCGACTCGAGCCGTTGAACGATGTAGGTTACCGCTTGCGTCTGGAGCGGATGAACCGCCCATAGCAAGGCTACGGTGAAACCACCAAGAAAGGCGACTTGCTGCACCGTTTCGTTCGATCGCCGCATGGATCTTTGCACCAGCCCAAACAAACATAATGCCGCTAGACAATGAATGACCAGGTTGACCGCATGGTAGCCCCAAACATCATAGCCATGCATTGCATAGTTGATCGCGAAGGTGTACTGCGCAAACGGTCGATTGGAGTTTTGCATCGCAACGCTTGGCGGCCATACCGTACGAATGGCTATCTCTTCCCGGATGCGAGGTAAATCGTCAAAAAGATACGGGACCGCAAAGGTGTTGGAATAAACGACGATGCACGACAGCACCACGGTCAACGAAGCGGCAACGGTGGCGAATACCTTTGGAAAAGCCCTTTGGCTTGTAGACTCCGGCACCAGCATTCCAACCATCATCTTTCGTAAAAACAGTACACCCATGGCCAAGCTGGCCTCCCCACTCGTTTATGGTAGTTTCGCTTTTCGGGGAAACAGATTGTTTCGCAAACGAAATCGTTGAACCATTTCGACCAGGCAGGACTACGATCGATCGTTCGGAATGTAATGATTTTTCCGTTTAGCTAGCCGTGCTTTGGATCGAACGCAAAGTGAATTGCAAACGCAAATTGCTCGCTCCAGATTCGTCGAGTACCCTCGACGTAGAAGTCTCGTGCGACGCCATCCCCATGAAAACAATTTTCGAATGAACACCTCACCTTGGAATAGCCGGATCGCTGTGGTTATCCCTTGCTACAAGGTGGCTCCGTTTTTGCCGAAAGTTCTTGCAAGTATCGGTCCCGAAGTGTCCGCCATCTACTGCGTCATCGATGGCTGCGAGATGGGCAGCGACCGCGCGGCGATGGCCGCTATGGCAAACGATGCTCGAATTTTCGTGGTAAAACACGACATCAATCAAGGTGTCGGCCAAGCCTTTATCACCGGATGCCAGCTTGCATTGGATCATGGGGCAGATATCGTGGTCAAGTTGGACGGTGACGGGCAGATGGACCCCAGCGACATCTTACGTCTGGTCGAACCGCTTCAATTGGGGCAGGCAGATTACACCAAGGGGAATCGTTTTTTTCAACTAGAAGACCTCCAGTCGATGCCTATCGTTAGGATGTTTGGCAACGCCGTCCTGTCCTTCTTCTCCAAACTCTCCACAGGCTATTGGAACCTGTTCGATCCCACCAATGGCTTTATTGCGATCCATTCCAACATCGCCAAACGCATGCCCTGGAAAAAACTTCACCGACGATACTTCTTTGAATCGGACATGCTTTTTCGTCTATACACGCTTCGTGCAGTTGTCGTGGATGTACCCATGAAATCACGGTACGGCTTGGAGAAAAGCAACCTGTCTATCCTTGCCGCCATGGGCCAGTTTCCAATTTTTCATGGACTCAATTTTGCCAAGCGAATTTTCTACGGGTACTTTCTTCGTGAATTCAACATTGCGTCACTGAATCTGATATTGAGTCTTGGTTTGATTGGATTCGGAACCTGCTTTGGTCTGTTCAATTGGGTCCGAGGGAACGAGCTGAACCAGCTTGCATCGGCCGGTACAGTGATGTTTGCTGCGCTACCCATCATCCTTGGCTGGCAGGCTTTGCTTTCCTTCTTTGCATTCGATGTGGGCAATGTCCCTAGGACTCCGCAGCGGTGGAGACTGAAGACAACAGTTTCCGACGAAACGGTTTTTCAGCAGGCGACGAAGCATGAAAGCGAGTAAGTCGTACTGGAAAGCGGCCCATGAAATCGGTTCGGCCGTTTATGCCAACCGCAAGCGAATCAATGTCGATGAGCAGGCGGGCCCCGCTTACTTTGCTGGACTGCGATTGAGCCGATGGCTTTTTTGGAAACGCCTGAAGCGTGCTCTGCAGCATGTTCCGACCAATACACCAGGAACCTGCGTTGATTTCGGCTGTGGCTTCGGGTTGGCATTGCCCTTGCTACGCGAACACTTTCACAACACAACAGGCGTGGACTTGGTTCCAGAGCTAGCGATTGACTTCATGCAGCGATGGGATGACCAGCATCAGCAAACTGCAAACGCGGTCACGATCGTGGATTCGATGGAACGCTCTGGTTTGAAGCCGGAATCTGTGGACGTTGTCTTGGCCCTGGATGTTCTCGAGCATTTCGAATCGCTCGACGCAATCCTGAATCAGATTCATGGCATGTTGAAGCCAGGCGGTCAACTTCTGGTGACTGGCCCCACGGAAAACTTGGCCTATCGAATCGGGCGCAGGATGGTGGGTTTCACGGGCGAATACCATCACCTAACGATCTACGATGTATTGAAAGAAGTAGCAAAGCAGTTCGAAGTGCAAGTAGTCGATCGAATCCCAGCTCTTGTCCCCTTATTCTTAGTGGCCAAAGCCACCAAGAAATAACCGCTTGGCCCGGACACAAAGAAAACCGGGGCGATGCATGAGCGAAGCAAATCGAACAGGGGCCGCCAATTCGATTGGTTCA
>JBIKLJ010000292.1:0-5391 GCA_044359895.1 Pirellula sp. | reverse complement strand
TCTCAGGTGGGGTTTGATGCAACTGTAGACGTTGTAACTCTAGTCCAGTTCCCGAAAATTTGCTGGCAGAGAGATTGGGGTAGCCAATAGTGTGCCGTAACAAGTCGGTGTAGGCCGTAACAAGTCGGTGTAGGCCGTAACAAGTCGCTTTGGACGCAGTTACGGCTTGGCGTGCTAGGAGGGATTCGCAAGGTCGAATGGGCAATTGGGGGCGTGCGGGGCATGCCGTAACTGCGCTAGCGCTTGTTACGGCCTACTGGATCTACGGCCTACTGGATCTAAGGCCTACTGGATCTAAGGCCTACTGGATCTACGGCCTACGGCGCTCAGTCAACGCGGCGCATGCATTCTTCGAAAAGATGCCTGGCAGCACGACCGCTGATTAGCTTCGACCTGATCAGCTCGGCGGCCACGGCTTCGACGGCTTCCCAGTGACCGTCCTGGTCTAAGTGGTGCGAGGTCTTATCCAGCAGCCGCCGTTCAAGTCGCTCTGCCTTGGCTTCGGTATCCACCCTGGCTAAGGAAAGCCTTCGCAGGGACCTTAGATCCTGTTGGGCTCCGCCCCAATTGTAATGGCCGGTATATCGAGCTTCGCTTACCAAGCCACCAAGCAAAATCAATGCTTCGGTTTCGAAGTAATCTTGCTTTCGTCCATTCCGTCCTTTGCCCAGTTGCACCACTCCTAATCGTATGGAATTCCGTACGATCGAAAGTTTCTCTACCGACCTCCCTAATGAAAGCGCTACAATCGCGTGCCCCGCTTCATGATATGCCGTGGCAATATCTTCCGCGCTCGGTGCGGTCGGCTGACTGTCCGTCAGTTGCTGTGGTTCAGCGCTGTCAGACGTAACGCTTGTTTCATCAGGTGAAGTATTGGGATCGTTCATCAAGCTCATCTTCAGTGTTTGGATCATTCGTGTGTCGGCTATTCTTGCTTTCACTGGTGATCCTATTGAGCCGCGGGCGCTAGCCGCGTTACGGTTTCCCTGCCAAATACGGTTATCGCGGCTAGCGCCCGCGGTTCAGAAGGAACGATTCGGTTTAGCGCCCCATTTCCTCTGCAAGATGAGGGGCATTGTAAATCGTTCGCAAGCTTTCCAACACACCTGCGATGTGAACTGCTACAGCTCGCGAAACTTTCTCCGTATAGTAAAAATCGGCAGTCAAACTCTCGATGTTACCATCGAAGATGATTCCTACCATCGCACCCTCTTTGGAGACCACAGGCGATCCCGAATTCCCGCCGATGATATCTGCTGTACAAACAAAGTTAAACGGAGTATCCGACTTCAGCTTCCCTTTGGCTTCTTTCCAGCTCTTGGGAAGAACCCAAGGATCCTTGTTCAGGTGCAGGGCTTCGTGTTCAAACGCGCCCCCCAAGGTGGTCCAAGCAGGAATCTTTTTGCCATCGGTCTCGTAGCCCAAGACTTTGCCATAGGCTAGTCGCAAGGTAAATGTAGCATCGGGATAGACGGAATCGCCGCCGACTGCGAACTTGGCTTCAGTCACTTTGGCATAGGCCTGACGCTCTTGTTCTTCAATCGCATCCATCACATCGTGCATCTTTCGATACTCGGGCTCCATGGCTTTCGCCAATAGAATCATGGGATCCTTGGATTCCGCGATCGCACCCGAACCTCCTTCGGCTAGTTTCTTTCGTTCGGCAACTTGCATCAGCTTGGTTCCGGCGATGATTTCGGCCGCTCGCTGCTTGGGGCTCTTGCCTGCCAAGGCAGCGACCACCAACGGATCGTTTCCACCGCGGTCGTCGATCAACCGAGCCAATTCATCTGCCAATTGCATGCGTTCCAAATCTTCATAGATCGGAGCTTCTGAAAAAAGTTCTTGTTGAAGCGATTCGCGATTGCTGTCTCGGAATTCTCGGTATCGGTCCCCGCTGGCTTTGCGATCTTCGCCAGCCATCAAATTCAACTTTTCCGCGATGCCGTACAATTGACTGCGTAGGGTTGAGGTTTTAGTTAGGTATTCGCGACGCTTGACCTGCGCATCGCGAATCTGCTGCCATGCCTTGGTGAGCGGGGCAAGCTTTGGATCCTGACCAAGACGACTCATGAGCTCCGTTTCTTCGCGTTTCTTAGAGGCGGTAAATTCGGGATCTTGAAGTCCCGACAACATACCCGTGATTGCCTTGCGAGAGTTCTGAATACCGAACAGATCATCTCGTGATCGACGTTGCTGTTCTGGGCCAGCCAAAGCATACTGCTGCATCAATACTTCTTTGCGTCGCAACAAGTTCATGGTCCGTGGCATGGCCAGATCACGTTGATACTCGATGGCATCATGAGTGAAGATACGTCGCGTGCGGCCAGGGTTACCTGAGACGAATACCAAATCCTGCTCTTTGGCTCCACTGGGGTCCATCTTCAGGAAGTGATCGATCTTGGCCGGCTTGCCGTTTTCGTAGACGCGAAACAAAGTCACGTCCAAGCAATAGCGTGGATATTCAAAGTTGTCTGCATCGCCACCGAAAAATGCGGAACCCGCTTCCGGTGCCCATACCAATCGAACGTCGGTGTACTTCTTGTACCGATACAAATGATAGCGCCCGCCACCATAAAGCGTTACCACATCGCTTCGAAGCCCTGTTGCATCGAGGGATTCCTTTTCAATGAGCCCCATCGTGGCTTGTCGAGCCTTACTGGCTTCTTGCGACGTCATACCTTCTTTGACAGAAGCATTTACCTTTTCGGTAACATCTTCGATCGAGATCAGTTGGTTCAATTCCAAATCGGGTGTTTTGATTTCGTCCGCCTGTGAAGCTGCCAAAAATCCATCTTCGTTGTAGTTGTGTTCCGGGGTAGAAAGCTTGTACAGAGTGTCCGATGCTACGTGGTGGTTGGTCAGCACCAATCCTTGCGACGACACAAAAGATGCAGACCCGCCAGAATTGAATCGGACGCTAGAAAGCATCACGTGGTCAAGCCACTCTTGTGTAGGTTCAAAGCTGTGGTTCTTCTTCAGTTGAGCCTTTGGAATGGCGTTGAACAACCACATGCCCTCATCAGCTCGAACGATCGGCGAATGAATCGAACCCAAAACAAAAGAAGCAAGGCTGGCAAGCACAATTGCCTTGACCGATTTCCCTCTACCCGATTTCATAACAGCGATCGGTTTCATGATTGATTGCACTCCTCATTGTGTGGATTCCTGGAACAGGCCTAAAAATCTAGCCAGACAATGCACTAATCTGTCGTAATTCCCGAAATGTTCAACCGCAATTATTTGCCGGAGCCAAAATCATTTTAGGCCCGATGAAAGGCAAATCAAAAACAACATTCCAACTAAGGCAGCTGCGAGAAGGAACAAAACCAATAGGGTCGCGATCAGCGACAAGAAAAAGGTCAACAATAAGCTTCCCGGACGCACTCGCGTCCCAGATTGTATCATCCCTCTTATGATCGTGATCGCGAAAGCTGGCCCTACAAAAATCCCAAACGGAATGATCATTCCTCGGTCCTGAACCACCATGCCAATGCCGATAAGGACCGCCAACACCATGCAAAGAATGAGCACCGCCATCAGGGAGGAATCCCACGCCGACGGAGTGTGTTCCGTGAACTGCTTTCCGTTTGGAAAAACCACTGCACTTGCAGGAACCGGAGCATCCACAGAATAAGGATTAGGCGGGCGGTCTTGATAGCATATCCAGCACTTCTTTGCATTCGCACTGTACTCCGCCCCGCAGTGTTCGCAGGACTGAGCCATTATCGGTGGAACATTCATGCTGATCTCCTGCTTGTCTCTCGCCTACCGCGAATGAGTTGATCCAACACTGCGCCGGAAGAAACCAAAGCACATAAGGTAATCGCTTGATCTAAAACCGGTGTCGTGTGTTGAGCATCGAACCAGCTGCCATCGACCGACGCTACCAAAGTTTCATACCCAATTGCAGCCGCTGCGGTCGCAAACCATACGAGCCGGATTCGAAAACGCAATGCCGCCATCGCCAACACCACAAACAGCACGTTCACCAACGGACTAGCCGGACCATGCCCCAGCCAACACAACAACAGCACAAGCGCCAAATCAATTCCTGTGGCAATATACTTTAGCGAAGCTGGCATGAAGCCACCTTTGAGCGAGATAAACACCGCCAATGACACAAACAACCAACCCGCTGCCACCAAAGTGACCTGACGATGAAAAATCCTGTCCGCATCGGACCATTCGGTGAGGCTCAGATAATGAACTAGCTGGATCGAATAAAAGACAACAATCAAGATCAACCGAAGCAACGTGGCTCGGACCTCACCATCAAACTCCTTCCAGCGTCCAGCGATGAACCGTTCCAGATCCAATTGCTTTGTTGCTTCATCCATCATTTCGGCAGAGGCCCTATTCTTAGTCAATCAGGGGTTTGTAGAGGTCGTTGCGCAAAGGCTCTAGCGTGGGTTCTTGCCGGGATACCAACTTACGATCCCATCGCCACAAAACGATCAAGACCGTCATCAGCAACACGCTCGCAATTTGGTAGCTCGTTAAGTTTAACAAAATCGCAGACTCAGGGCGCAACCACTCCGTGAAGAATCGAAACGCCAGGTAGGCAATCAAATAGGCTTTGAGCTGATTGCCTTCGACCCATCTTCGCTTCGCTGCGACAAGCAAAACAACAGCAGCGATCCAATGGAACGCAACTTCGTAAAGCTGTGTCGGGTGACGCAGCACCTCGGGCGGATCGCTTGCGGTATCAAAATGGACTCCCCATGGAACTTCCGTTACATTTCCGAAACAGCACCCTGCCATGAAGCAACCAATTCGACCTACACCAACAGCAATCGCGATGGGCAATGCAAAGCTGTCTCCAGTTTTCACGCGAATTTGAAAGATCCATTTTGCGAATTCGACCGCCAGATAGCCACCAAAAATCCCGCCCAGAATGGTTTTTCCATCCATGAACCAAGCGTTACCGCTGTAAAAAGCGTCCCATCCGCTGGACATGACGAATGGTAACTTCGCCCCCAACATGGCCCCCAAAAAGGCGCTTAATCGAATAGCCCACCGTTCCGAAAATGACAACGAAAGTTTGCTTTGCCGACGCTGAACCAACAACGAAGCAACCGCCAACGACCCCAGCAAAATCAAGGTGTAGCCCCACCGGCCCAAATCAGTCATCCATGTACCTGAGTCGAAGGTATCTTGAGTGCGGGTAAGGCCACATGCCCATTACGATACAACACGTTGTAAGCACAAAAGGGAATAATGTGCCCAGACGGAAGGACATGATGGGTACAGCACTTCATCACGCGACGCACATCGAAATTGTAGACATCCAAGAAGGACGTAATCGTAATCCGAAACAATTGCTCGCCACCAATCTGCTCTTCCAGTGCTTTTTCGAAGAATGCATTTCCGGCGGCATTCTCCGACATA
>JBIKLJ010000100.1:0-18325 GCA_044359895.1 Pirellula sp. | reverse complement strand
CACCTTGGCAATAACACCTCGATCGGAAGCTTGCTCGCTTTCCAAACAAACCCCGACAGCTGCCTTCTTCGGATTGGCTCGGTAGTCGTGCAGTTCGGCAACCGTTAGAACCGTCTCCAGCAATTCATCCATGCCTTCGCCAGTGATCGCGCTCGTTGGCACAACTTCGACGTCGCCCCCCCAAGCACTCGGTGTCAAACCATATTCTGTCATCTGAGTCATCACGCGATTGATATCCGCACCGGGCAAATCGCATTTGTTCGCGGCAACGACAATCGGTACCCCAGCCGCCTTTGCGTGCGAAATCGCTTCTTCCGTCTGAGGCATGATTCCGTCATCCGCCGCGATAACCAAAATCGCAATGTCGGTAACGTTTGCCCCCCGCGCTCGCATTTCCGTAAAAGCCTCGTGACCTGGCGTATCCACAAACGAAATGGCTCGTCCGTCTTTCTTGACTTGGTATGCACGAATGTGCTGAGTAATCCCACCCGCTTCGCCCGTGACGATCTTGGTACCAATCAAGTAATCCAGCAAAGAGGTCTTGCCGTGGTCAACGTGACCAAGGAACGTCACGATCGGCGGCCGAGTTACCAAATCGTCTGGATTATCCTCTTCGTCGTTGATCTTACCAATCAAGCTCGTTTCCAACGTTTCTGCTTGCTTGAACTCAAGCTCTACACCTAGATCGGCCGCGATCAATTCCGCCTGATCCTGGTTGAGAGATGCATTGATGTTGGCCATGGTCCCCATCGTCATCAACGATCGCAGAACTCTAGCCGCTGTAACGCCCGCCGCCTCCGAAAAGCTTCGGATGGTGCAAGGCATTGCAAGAATGACTTTTTCTTTTCTAGCAGCAGTGGGCTTTGGCTTGGGACGCCGAGAGCCCTTCATGTACCGCCCGCCTTCTTCCTCTTCAATGTTTGCAAGATCTCGAGAGGTCTTGATTCTCGGGCCGCGGTCTTTACGACTCGATTCTAAACCAGCTAGCCCCTTCTTTTTGACGGGCGCTTCTTCTTCAATGACAGGCTTCTTGTTCTTCGCATTCAGCTTGTTTTCCGCATTGGCCTGAAAGCCTGCCAGACCGGCATGCTGAGTTTGACTAGGCAACGACGCTCGGCCCCCACCCAAAGGCGGAGTGGTTGACTTAGCAGGAGCACCCGGCGCCGCAGGCTTCTCCGCCGGCTTGTCCATACCCCGTCGAACACCCTGGATGACATCAGGCGTCAACTTCACAATTGGCTTTTGTGTCGCTTGCTCAGGCGCCTTCGCCTGAGGGCCTGCCGCTCCGGACTTCGGAATCCCAGCAAGTTTGATATTCAACACAGGATCGCGGGTTCTCTTCGGCTTGTCCGAAGCTGGCTTATTCTCACCAGGTCGGGCACCACCCAGAACACGCACGCGCCCACTGGTCGCCGCAGGGGAATAAAAATCCCGTCGAGAAAGCCCTTCAGTACCACTACGCTCTGGAGCCGACTTGTCGTCGGCAGAATCATCGGAAACCTTAGGGAACTCCTTCAAGTCGGAATCGGGCACTGACGGCGATTCCGATACACTCGTCTCGGATGAACCAGAATCCACGCCGAGGACCGGCGCCTGCTCTTCTGCCTGAGCGGGCTCATTGCGTTCAACTGGGGCTGCAACCTGATCCTGCACCACCTTCGGACTGACAATCGCCTTCGGACGACCGGGTGCCAGGTCGCGCTTTGCACCACCCACCCGAGTATTCAAATCACGAATCGGCGTGTCCGTGACTGGCTCTCGAGCTGGCTTAGCCGCCTGCGCCGGGGGCGCCGCCGGGGGGGCCGACTTCTCTTCGAGATGACGCTTAATGCGTAAAATCTCCTCATCTTCAAGGCTAGCGAGCGCACTGCCTTTACCCTGAATGCCGATGCGCGCACACAGATCAACCAGCTCCTTGCTGTCCAATCCTAGATCTTTAGCCAGCGAATAAATTCGTACTGCCACTGAGCAAAATTCCTTGGGCATAAGCCCGACGAAACGAGGCAAGTCGACCGATCGGCTCGGCTTATGTTGCTCGCCTGTTTCTACGTTTAATTATTTCATGGAACGCCCCCACGCTGATGAAGCGGGTCACGCACACTGTTCGACACACCGCATGCCGAAACAAAAATCACTCTCGAGTACAACCGTTGCACTTGAGTCACCTCAAAAACCGACCAAACATGATAACGCATCAATGACTCGTACGTTAGACGTTTCCGTCAGTTTGCTTGTCTTCCTTTGCAGTATCGTCAGCCGAAGGCAATTCAGCCTCTGGAACATTCGCAACTTCAGGCTCAGCCGCAGCAACCGGCGGCGGAGGCAACGAACGCCCCTCTTTCCGATCAAGCTCTTCCGTCGCCCGGCGTTCTTTAGCTAACTTTTCCTGATACTTACGCTCTTCTTCAACAATTTCTTGCTCTTCCGCCTTCACGTCCGCCTGGTAAACAATCGCGTCCACCTCCTCTTGGCTCCAGTTGCCCATCTCCATCAAGGCATCCGGCTCAATAACAGACAAATCGTCGTACGACAGGTAACCCTGCTCCACCAACTGCTGAGCCACTTCGTCGGTCATGCCTTCAATTTCCATGAATCCTTCCATGGCTCGCTCGATCTGACGCTCCAACTCGGGAGCCGTCATGATTTCAATATCCCAACTGCACAGCTTGCTCGCAAGCCGCACATTCTGGCCAAATCGACCGATCGCCTGCGACAAATGCTCTTCATTTACCAACGCGATCGCTCGCCCAATCATATCACAAAGCAACACTTGCTCCACTTCTGCCGGTTGCAACGCGTTCGGAATCAGCACCATCGGGTCATCGCTCCATCGAACAATATCGATTCGCTCCCCAGCAAGCTCCCCCGTCACGTTCTTGATTCGGTTTCCTCGCATACCAACGCATGCACCAACACAATCGATTCGCTGATCGCTGCTGCTTACCGCAACCTTGCTTCGATAACCAGGCTCCCGACTGATGGCATTGATACGAATGACTCCCTCAGCAATCTCAGGAATCTCTTGCTCGAAAAGTCTTTGAATCAGAGTCGTCTTCGTTCGAGACAGAATGATCTTGACCCGATTCCCGGACGCCTTCACTTCGTAAATAACCGCGCGAACTCGAGACCCGTTGTGATAGCTCTCACCAGGTATCTGCTCACTTCGCGGCAAAATTGCTTCTACGTTGCCAAGCTGAACGATAGTAACTCCCCGTTCGGTTCTCTGAACAATACCGGTGACAAGCTGCCCCACCTGGCTGTAGAACTCGTCCATCCGAGCATCACGCTCGGCTTCCTTGAGCTTCTGGATGATGACTTGCTTGGCCGTTTGAGCACCAATTCGCCCGATCTCGTCTTCGCTCAATTCCCGCCCACCTACGGTGGCTTTAATAAATCCACCATCGCGAGCAATCGATACGGAAACATCGGAATCCTCGCCGAATTGCCTTTTGCAAGCTGTAGTTAGCGCCGATTCGATGGCCTGAATGACCAGTTCGGGGTCGATCTGCTTTTCGCGATGCAACGAATCAACAATTCGAAGCAGTTCTTGAGGATTCATGCCGCTATTGTCTATTGGGTTGATAGTTGAGGTTGGGGGTGGTGGTGAATGAGAGCCCCCGGTTTCACTACCGCCCGTGATCTGCGCAAGAACCGAAGAACGTATCTGCAACCCATCAAATTGTCAATCACCATTTGATTTTGGGCCCTGGGCGCCGCTTGACTTGCAAAGATAATGCCGGAATGAATCAACAAAACGAATATGACACCATCATTATCGGTGCAGGAATGAGCGGACTGGCGGCCGGTATCCGACTGGCCCACTATGACCAACGTGTCTGCGTTCTCGAAAAACACTGGACGATCGGTGGCCTCAATTCTTTCTACCGGGTCAACGGTCGCAATTACGACGTGGGTCTCCACGCCATGACCAACTTTACCGAAAAAGGGGCAAAAAAAGGCCCTTTGGCGAGACTGCTCAAACAGCTTCGGTTTCGCTGGGACGACTTCCAACTGGCAGAGCAAGCAGGTTCTCGGATCGCGTTTCCAGGAATCCACCTGGACTTCACCAACGACATCCAAACCTTATTGACCGAAGTCGAATCCAAGTTCCCACATCAAAAGGACGCCTTCCAAAATCTTCTGAACAAGCTTGTTGATTACGACGATCTAACTCAAGACGATTTTGCGTTGTCGACTCGAAAGATCCTGGGCGAGATCCTGAGCGATCCCTTGCTCATCGAAATGCTTCTGTGCCCGTTGATGTGGTACGGAAATGCACGCGAACACGACATGGACTGGGGACAGTTTTGTATCATGTTCCGAAGTATTTTCCTGGAAGGTTTCGCAAGACCTTTCAAAGGTGTTCGGCTGATCCTGAAACATCTGGTCCGACGTTTCCGAGAACTCGGCGGAGAGCTTCGATTACGCAGCGGAGTCGCGAAGATTTGTGTCGACCATGGCCACGCAACGGGTGTCCAACTTGAAAACGGAACAATGCTCACCGCGAAACGCGTCCTTTCCAGCGCCGGCATTATCGAGACCATGCGAATGTGTGACGACCAATCCATTTCCCAAGTCCAAATGGCTGGCGAATTGTCTTTCATCGAATCGATTTCCGTGCTCGAGTGCCAGCCGAAAAAGTTTGGCTTCGACAAAACCATCGTCTTCTACAACGATTCAGAAACCTTCCACTGGACAAAACCATCCAACCAATTGTGCGACGTGCGAACAGGCGTTATCTGCTCGCCCAACAACTACCTGTATTCGAGCGCCGACGGGGAACTCGACGCGGGCTTCGTCAGACTGACCACCATCGCAGACCATCAACGCTGGTCGGACTTGTCTCCTGAAAGGTACGCCTACGAAAAACTACGTTGGTACGACGAATCCGTTGCGTCGGCGGTACGATTCATGCCCGACTTCCGCAGGCATGTTATCGACACCGATGTTTTTACCCCCAAAACCATTCGACGTTTCACTTCGCACGACAACGGAGCGGTTTACGGCGCACCCGACAAGCAATTGGATGGCACCACTCGACTCGACAATCTTTTCCTCTGCGGTACCGACCAAGGCTTCGTCGGGATCGTGGGGGCAATTGTGAGCGGTATCTCTATGGCGAACCAACATTGCTTGCGAACCTAGCTCCAAGCGAACTCGCACGGGCCATGCCAGGATAAGCCAACGCTTCTTACCAAGTGGCATCAGCCAAATAGCGTTGGGTTTCGATTTGAATTGACTTTGGAACGCCGACCAAGAAAGCGCAAATCACGAAACGCCTTCCTAAAAATGCAGAAATCCCCATTCCATCGCTACCATCTCTTCCGAAACCCGTTCGGTGAACTGACTCGCGAGGAACGGGCGGATCTTGCGGTCGCAGACATCGGCCCCTGCTTAAATCTTCTGACCAACCAATCCTCAGTTGTTCAGTTTGTCGGAGAATGCGGCCGAGGAAAAACGACTCACTTGCTAGCCCTTGCCAAACAACTTCCCACAGCTCGCTTTATCTACATTCCGGAAAATGGCCCTTCGCCACCTTTGCCGGACTCCAGGCCCCTAATCGTGGATGAGGCTCAGCGTTTGTCAAACTGGCAACGCAACCAACTAGCTCGTGCTGGCGGACCACTTGTCTTGGGAAGTCACTGTGACCATACCCAACAATTCCAAAGCCATGGCCTTACGGTTCATACCGTATTCGTGGCCGAATTGGTGACACCATCAGCCATCTTCACGATCCTAAACCATCGAATCGAAGCCAGCCGCCATCAGCTTGGGCAAGTCCCATCGATATCCATGCCGTTTGCGGTACGATTGTTTGAACAATTTGGTTCTGACATGCGAGGGATTGAGCATTATCTCTACAGTCAATTTCAAGCCTACGCATTGGAGCAACGACCTTGGCCACCTGCCGAATAAGAATTGATTTCGACGAATCCAAACGATTCTACACAGGGGGCGAACCCATTTCTGGCAAAGTCATCGTGGTTCCGGACAACGATGTCCGATGCAAAGGACTGGTGGTGCGATGCTTCTGGGCAACACATGGACGCGGCAATGTGACTCAAGGCCAAACGGACACCGCTGTTCTATTCGATGGCGATTGGATTTCGGGCAAGGAATATCAGTATCCCTTCAAACTGAACACCGCCGCTTGGCCACCTACCCATTATGGCAACCTGATCAATGTCAGCCACTTTGTCGAGGCACAAGCAAAGTTACCTTGGGCCATGGATCCCAAAAAAACGGCTGAGTTCACCGTCATCGCAATCGAAGCCCCCGAGAACTCCGCTCCCGCAACACCTACAGTCAACAATTTTTGGGTGAAGCTGATTCTTGCTCCCATCGCGGTTGCCGTGCTTCTACTTTTCATTCCTATTCTGATGATGCTGCTGCCCTTGGTCGCGATCATTTCCCTCGTCTATTGGCTCTTTCAAGTAGTGATTCCAGGCCGAATTACTGGAAAGGTACAGTTCGCAACCGAACCGGCCGTGGTCCTAGCTGGTGAATCCATATCCGGCTTTTGTGAATTCACCCCCAAGTCCACCAGTCCAATCCAAGGCATCACTTGGACCGTAACCTGCACCGAAAAATGCGTTTCCGGATCAGGCACCAAACAAAAAACCCATACCCATCCCTTGGTCTCGCAAGTCTACGAACTCGCCCCCGCGGGAACCCTAAAATCGGGCGAACGGCAACGTTTCGAATTCAAATTCCCAGTCCCTACCACTGCCCACCCAACGCTGAAATTGACGCATAACGAAATCCTATGGTCCAGCGAGTTCCGAATCGACATCCCCAAATGGCCCGATTGGGTCAAAGAAATTCCCTTTGTGGTCAAGCCTACAAAGCAATTGCAACCACTGCAGGACCCCGTCTCGCCCATCCCTTCACCCACCAGCTTCACATCGACCAACAACGACACACCAGCCAGCGATGAAGATCGATGGCTGACGCAGGTCCTGCAGCAGGTCCTGCAATCGGATGGCGACACCAAGCGACTGGAGGATGTGCTGGATGCTATCGAAAATCAAACATTCCAAGTTACCTTGGACTTGCGAGAAGAAAGCGACGAGCTCACTCCTTCTTTATCGGGACAAGCCGATTTGGAAGAAGACGGCGCATGGCTTCATGCAATGGATGTTCAACGAAACATCAAGGTTGCTTTATACGTTTCTGGTGCCGACGAGCTAGAGACATTGGAATGGCGCAAAAACTGGAAAGGTGAAGTTGCAATCGTCGGACTCGATTCCTTATCGCAACGAGTCCTCATGAAAAGCATCGCACCTTCCCGCTGATTCCATATCGATCCCAAAACCATTTTTGACAACATCTTTTTTAGAAAAGCGACATGACTATTTCAGCCACCTTTCGAGTTCAGCTCCAAAAAGAGCAACTGGTTTTCTCGTCCGCCCATTTCATTACCTTCGCAGGCGATATCTGCGAATGCTTGCATGGACACAATTATGGTCTGAAGGCCGAGGTTGAGGGAGGGCTCGACGAGAACCGTTATGTCATCGATTTCATCGCCTTTCGCGATGCCCTTCAAGCGCTCGTCAAACAGCTAGATCACCACATGCTCATTGCGACCAAGCATCCCCTCATTCTGGTCGCGGAAGAAGCGGACGAAGTGGTGGTCCGGTTTAGAGCCAAACGCTGGGTGTTCCCGAAAGAGGATTGCATGTTGCTTCCCATTGGCAACACGACTGCCGAAGAAATCGCCTGGTGGATTGCAACTCAGTTGAAGCAAAAGCTCTACACCACGATCGGCGATCGCTTGAACTGGCTGGAAATCAGCGTGGACGAAAACAACGGTCAATGGGGAGTGTGCCGATTGCCCTGGATAAACCAATCTTAGCGGTCTTACCTGCGAGTCCACTCGGGAACAAAAAGTTGGGCTAACAAGCTGTTCCATGCCGAGTGTCTGCAAGGGGTGAGGAAACGGGTCGACATCCGTAAAGACCTTTCAAGAACTGACTCAAGATGGGGATGGCATAAGGCCCGTGACTGCAACAATAACGGATGGAGTTCAAAAAGCAGCCGTATTGCTCATGGCCCTCGAAGAGGACGATGCGGCAATTTTGCTGGCCAAGCTCCCCCCGAAACAAGTGGAGCTGGTGTCGCTCGCGATTGCTCAGATGGACGCCATCTCTGGCCAAGTCCAAGAAGAGATCATCAACGAATTCTTCGGAGGCCAACCAAGCTCGCTCGGACATTCGGCTGGTGGCTTAGACCGCGCGAAATCCCTTGTGAAGAAGGCTCTTGGTAAAGATGCCGCAGACATGCTGACCATGCTGCAGCAGACACTTGAATCCTTGCCGTTCGGATTCTTGCAAAAAGCCGACCCACAAAACGTTCTTTCCTTCATCATGGAAGAACATCCTCAAACCATCGCCGTCGTAATTTGCCACGTCCCGGCAGGGATCGGGGCTGCGATTTTGAACGGGCTACCTCAGCAAAAGCAATTGTCGGTTATCAAGCGAATCGCGGAAATGGGACAAACCAACCCCGAAGCCATTTCGGATATCGAACGCGCCTTGGAGGTTCGAATGTCGATGGTGATGAGCCATACATTCCGAAAAGCAGGTGGAGTTCCCGCGGTTGCAGAAATCTTGAATGTCACCGATCGAGCCACCGAACGACTTGTCTTGGAATCATTAGGAAAAGACAACCCCGGCTTGGTGGAGGAAATTCGGCGACTGATGTTTGTCTTCGAAGATATTCAAAAGCTATCCGACAAAGACATTCAAGCGGTGCTCAAGAACGTCGAAACGAGCCAGTGGGCCATGGCTCTCAAGGGCTCAAGCACGCAGCTACAAGAAAAAGTGATGAAGAACATGTCCACTCGAGCTGCAGAAATCCTAAAAGAAGAAATGGGGTTCTTGGGACGAGTCAAAGTCAGCGATGTCGAAGGAGTCCAGCAAAAGATCGTCGATGTGATTCGTTCTCTCGAAGAATCGGGCCAATTGCAACGCCCCGGAGCCGACTCCGAAGAAGAATTCGTTGCCTAAACGATTTTTTGTTACCATGGGGTTACTAGCGGCCAAATCCGTTCCCTGAAGTGTTTCCGTTTGGGCTTCGTTTCCAGTTCGCGAACTGCGATCCTGGATTGGACAACCTTGGCTAGCCCCTTTATTCGCTCATTGCTTCAGGTTTTGTGGTGTCATGTCCCAAGCTGATGATTCAGATGCCGATCAAACAAAAGAACTCCAGTTTCCAGCCCCCACTTCCGCAACCTCGGATTCCAATGTTTCGCTCCCAGCTTCCATGGAATCGCACTTGTCTTGGAATGCGGGCGCGGGCGCGGGGCCGGCAAGCAACCAGCTTGGAAGGTATCGGCTTCTCGAAAAGTTAGGGCAAGGCACTTATGGTATTGTTTACCGAGCCCAAGACGCAGCACTTCATCGTTTTGTAGCGCTCAAATTACTAACTCGCTTTGAAAGCTCGCAGCAGATCGATGCGTGGCTCATTGAAGCGCGAGTCCTCGCAGGACTTGATCATGCTGCCATTGTACCCGTCTTTGATATTGGGAAAACATTTTCGGGCCAACCTTACATCGTCTCGAAGCTGATCGACGGTGGTAGCCTTTCGCAACGCTTCATGAAAGGGAACTGCTCGATTACCGATACGGTGCGGATTGTTAGCCAACTGGCAAGCGCCTTGGACTATCTGCACCATCGCGGTGTTATGCACCGCGATATCAAGCCCGGAAACATCCTGACCACCACTCAAGGTGACGCGGTCCTGGCGGATTTCGGTTTGGCATTGTCCGAAGCAAGCTTTGGCAAAGGGGCTCGATTCGTCGGCACCCCAGCATACATGAGCCCCGAACAAGCAAGATTCGAAGGTCACCGTGTGGATGGGCGTAGCGACATCTACAGCTTGGGCGTCGTCTTCTATGAACTGTTAACAGGTTCGCGGCCCTTTCGTGCCGACAACCAAGATGACTTGCTGGATTGTATTCGGAACGTGGAAGTTCGACCTCTTCGTCAATTAAATTCCAAGGTCCCCAAGGAACTCGAACGTATTTGCCTCAAGGCTCTCTCCAAGAAAATCACCGATCGCTACAGTACCGCCAAAGACCTATTGGACGATCTCCACAATTGGGATGCGGATTCGGTGCAAGCTGCTCTGCCTGCTGCAGGGAAATTGTCCGTGGAAGATTCGAAGGCTCTTGCCGGCGGAACACCGAGCGAACGAGCGCATTCCTCCAAATCGTTAGAGCTTGAAAACATCGCCGTAGTGCCGCATGGATTGAGACCATTCGACTCCGGCGACTCCGATTTTTTTAGTTATCTTCTACCCGGTGCACGCGACCGTTTCGGCGTTCCGGACTGCGTTAGCTTCTGGACAAGTCGTATTCTCAGTCGCGATCCACGCGATGCGTTTCGAGTCGGTGTTCTACTAGGGCCGAGCGGCAGCGGAAAGTCCTCTTTGATGCGGGCTGCCGTACTGCCGTTAGTCCAGGATGCGTCCACCGTCGTTTTAGTCGAAGCAAAGCCCGACCAACTGGAAGCAAGTCTGCTAAAACAGATCCGCCATCACTTGTCCATGGAAAACGATGGTAATTCGCTTCACAAAGTGATGACCAAAGTCCGCCAACGGACCACGCGTAACCAGGGGCCAAAGCTTGTACTGATTATTGATCAATTTGAACAGTGGCTAAACCATCACCGTGAAGATGCAACCACGGAGCTTCATGAAGCCCTGCGGCAATGCGATGGCGTGAACGTACAAGCTATCTTGCTGGTTCGCGATGACTTCATGCTTGGCATTTCTTCGTTTATGGACCGTCTTGAAGAGCTGCTTCTGCAGAATCATAACTTTGCCACCATGGAGCCTTTTGGTGCTGCGCACGCCCAACGCGTCTTGGCTGCGTTTGGACGGGCTTATGGTACCCTTCGCGACTCCATTACCAGTGACCAAGAAGCGTTTTTGCATGATGCAACGGAGGAGCTGGCACGGATTGGGAAGCTGGCGCCCGTTCAAATTGCGCTTTTGTCGGAAATGATCAAGGATAAGCCCTGGACAACTAGCACGCTTCGTAATCTAGGTGGCATTCAAGGTTTGGGGGTCTCGTTCTTGGAAGAACGTTTAAACGGAGCTAGCGCTCATCCGATCCTCCGATCGAATCTACCGATTGTCCGCCAAGTTCTTCAGATGATGCTGCCGAACGATGAAGCTGTTATCAAGCCATCGGCTTGCACGCAAAGTGCTTTGCTGGGGCAACTCGAAGGTATTGCTACGGAAGAATTACTTCTCAGGCTATTGCAACTTCTGGATACCGAAGTCCGCCTAATCACACCAACCAGCAGCGCCTTGGGCTCGACTGCCAGCGCCAGCGGATCCACCAATGCAGACCCGGCCTACCAGCTAACTCATGATTACCTCGTGCCAACAACCCGAAAATGGTTGGCATCCAGCGACTCCGAGACAAGATCCGGGCGAGTGAAGCAACAACTCAGGGACTTGTCCTCCTCTTGGAACGCAATGCCCAACAAGAAACGACTGCCTACGCTTTCGGAATGGCTGGCGATACGCTGGTTTACTTCGGCAAAGCACTGGACTCAAGCAGATCGCAAAATGATGCGGTCGGCAGAAATGCGAATTGGACGATCTGCAGCTCTATTCACGACGACGTGCTTGGCAGCGGCCTTTTTCGCTTTCTGGCTGTACAAGGATTGGCACTCGCGTGTCCTGGTAACTCGATTGGTGGAAGCAGATACCAGCGACGTCGTGGATGTGCTCGAAGCCATCGAACCGCATCGAGCGTGGGTGGTCCCCAAATTGCTAACAGCAGAACAAGATTCGACTCAAACCGATGCTCAATCGAACCACCGAAAATCGTTGCATGTTGGACTGGCGATGATTGCCTCGAAACCGGATCGTCTGGAATCGCTGCTACCGGAACTCGAAGGAGTAGAAGATCGCAATCTGCTGGGAATCGCACTCTATCTAAAACCCATTCGCTCCATCGATGATGAAGCCTTGTTTGAAAAGCTAAAAGCCTTTGCGTTGGAGCAACGCACGCTCGCGCTTCCCCTTGCAGCCATCCTGGCGCAGCGCAATCCCGACCATGCGAGCTGGCCTTCGATGACAGACAATCTTTGCCAAATGCTTGTGTCAAAACGCAGCACTCAGATCGCCTATTGGCCTGAAATGCTTCAACCGATCCGAAACGTGTTGCTACCGCCTTTGGTCACCATGGGGGAAAAAGCGAATCAAGAAGGAGCGCCGGTCGAGAATCACTTCGCCCTAGTGTCCTCGCTGGCTTCGGATGACCCCGCGCGTTTAGGAAGCGTTTTGCTTTGGGCTCCCCTCGAGCAAATCCGGCAGGTCCTCGAATCGAACATTCCCAGAGAAAAGCTTGCCATAGAATTGCGCGAAAAGCTGACCTCTTTGGTGCGCACACCAGCCAGCTCGAACCCGACTGCTTCGACGACAATTCGCGATCGATTGTTGGACGTGCAGGGGGCGGCCGCGTCCAATAGCGCTTGGGCGTACTGCGTTCCACTCTCGGAAATTCAAAAGCGAATCGATGGAATGAGATCCGAAGGTTTTTATCCAACTTCGGTTCGACCATTTGTTAAAGATGGAGAACAGCTTGCCGCTATCGCATGGGCTCGTGGGGAAACGGAAATCAAGTTCCTGCCAGGGATGACCGCAAACGAACTTGAAGAACAGCTCAAACAGCAGCAAGAGACCGGTGCAACCATGCTTGATTTTGCGGAATACCAGGTACTCAGCGACAACGATCGATCCATGCCCACCACCCCCGAATCTCAGGATTCACAAGCAAATGGAACCGAGCCAAACGATACAGTACCACCAAGGAAAGAACCATCTTTTCTGTGGCTAGGGCTGTGGCAATTGAATCCCAGCTCGCAAAATCGTGTTCAGCAAGTGCTTACTCTTAACCAAACCGCGCTGGAACAAAACAAATCGTCAGCCATTTTCAAAGAACTCGGCTACGCCCCTGTTCGTTACGCGGTTCGCGTCACCCAAGATGGCGACACACTGCGAAGTATACTGTGGGGTAAAGTGCTCAACGAGAGCGGTGAATCAAGTTCTTGGACAAGAATGGAAGCTGCCAACGGCGATCTTTACCCTGGACACGCGGCTAGCGATGTTCGTTGTCAATCAACCATCCATGATAACGATCGCGCAGAAACATGGGCCGAATACCACACCTGGAACCGCTTGGACGATCCAAACAAAAAACTCACTCCAAGAGACAGTATCAATATCGCCGTCCGAGCCTCAGCAGCCGGCAGACCAGATATGGCTTTAGACATCCTATCCAAACATACCGACACCGACTATGCCAAGGTCTCCGAACCAATCCTTCGCGGCGCCCAGCGTCAATACGCCCGTGCCTATATTCGCTTGGGAGATAGCACCAAGCTCCACGCTCTGCTAGAGAATTCCATTCTACCGGGTAAGTTTGAACAGGCAGAAAAAAACTACCTGGCGTTTCGACTTGCGATCTTAGAATCGGATCGAGACAAAGCGGACACCTTATTCCAACAGATCGCCGCCGCTGCAGACGATACAGCCCTTACCGAAGACTACTATCTTCGCTCTCTTGCGGTCGCTGCGCAAAGCCCATTCGGCTTGCTCATCAATAATAGGCAACCGATCGATGTACTGATCGATCGAGCGCTTGCTGCACCCAACCAATCCAAGCTGAAGGATCTCAACACAACGCTGCTGGAAGTTGACTTCGACGGACTGAAACAACAGCCCCAATGGCTCCAGTTATTAGAGAAACAGAAATTGGCCAACCGCTTCTCTTGCGCAGCACGCTATCGCGATGATGTCCAAACAAGCGTCATTTTTAATGCCGGATCCCTCGACCATACCAGCCAAGCAACAGCCTTGGATCGAGAAGGATACACCCCGACATGCGTGCATGTGTGCGTTGATCCCAACGGTAATCTGCTGGTCAGCTCCGCTTGGGAACGACCAAAACCGCAAGACTCGGACATCGCGAAACAAGACCGCCGCAAAGCCAACCTGATCCTTGCTCTCGCAAAACTCAAAGAACTGGATTTGCTCCGCGAGGGACTCTCTGAGAAGTGGGGAAAAGGTGTTCAGGCTATCTTGATCACCGAATCCGCAAAGCTACTGCCGACGGAGCCATTTGTCGAAATGCTACGAGAATCCAACTCGCCAGAGCTTCAGTCAATCTTGGTATCGCTCTTAGGAGGATATTCCCCATCCCAATTCAGTGAGGATGGTTTTCGCTACCTAAAATTGCGATTGCTAAACTGGGCTGAATCAGCACCCAAGGCCGGTCTGAAGAATGCGTCGGATTGGTGCTTACGTCAATGGGAACTTCCAAGAGAGAACTCGTACACAGCCTCAAAAATCCAACCCGATCGAAACTGGTTTGTCACGAACTTAGGACACACCATGATCATTCTCGATCCCCCAAAACAGGTATTGTTGGGCAGCGATACATGGCGACGCTGGATCAAGATCGATCGACGCTTTGCGATGAGCGAAACAGAAGTTGCTGGAAAGCAGTATGCCAACTTTCTCAAAGACCCACGCGTGCAACGGTGGCTGAATCAGGATCGAACCGAACGAGCATCGCGATTGGCTGCTCCAGAAATGCCTCAAACGGGCGTCTCGTGGGAACATGCGATTCGATACTGCCAATGGCTGAACGAACTGGAAGGGATCCCAGAATCGCAATGGTGCTATAAAAATGTATGGAACGAAGACGGCCTTCCCATCACTCCGGAAGTGGATTACCTCAATCGTACAGGCTATCGACTGCCTACCGAGGCCGAGTGGCAATACGCGAATTCCACCAATGCATCGACGCCATGGGCTTTTGGATCGGATCCCGCTCTTTCTCAATACTACGAATGGACATCCATCAACTCGAATTTGCAACAACAACCCGTCGCACAACTGCGTCCAAATGCTTGGGGCTTTTTTGACCTGGGTGGTAACCTAAGCGAGTGGTGCGACGATTTCTACGATCCGCCATGGCGATCCTTAGAGAAATATTTCGTCGTAGATAGCGGGAACGTGGATTCAGAAGAGGGAACCTATTGCAGCCTTCGTGACGCGCGCTTCAGCGCTTCGCCACAACCTTCCAATGTTCCGTCGCGAAAGCGACTTTCATCCTACCTGTTAGGCTCGACCGGGTTCAGATTGGCGCGAACAATATCGCCCACAACGACCAAGTAACCCTCTTCTAAGGAAGCGACATTCTTGCTTCCTAAGGATCACCAAAGATCCACAAGGCCGCTTGTTACAAGAACCCATGTCGCGGAATGCATCCATCACGCGGGGTGACCAATGGGTAAACCGAGTTGACTTTGACGTCCCACCGTCTCGGCCAGCCGGCAGATCGATAGCCTCTGATTTGAATGCCACGAATTCACTTCAGACGCTCCCTTCGTCGATTCTGTAGCTGCCTCGTCCATGGATCAAATCTTGAGCGAGACCGAACTTCGACGCCAATCTCGCCGTCGTTAACCCAACTGTTGCTTTAACTTATCTAATCGCTTGGGGGATACGCTGACGCGAGTCCCTAATTGCTGCGCGTACAACGAGACTCGTAACTCCTCCATGAGCCATCGATACTCTTGCAATGCTCCCGCCGCATAAACTTGCGACGCACCCGATGGCGCCGTGTTCTCAACATAGTCCGGTAAACTCTTGAGTACCGTCACCGGCGGCTGCAACTTTGCCAATTGAGTTTGATACTCGTCCCAATACCCTTGCACCGATCGATCGATCTCCAAATCCTTGCTGACTCCCACCGTCTTCAACCGATCCAATCGAACGGCGATCGCTTCCAGATATCGCGGATACTCCCGTACATAACACCACGGCCAATGGTACACCATCGCATCTTGAAACAACGCCTTCAGCTGCATCTGGATCGCTTGCACACTCGACTGGTAAGTCGACGGTGATTTCTCCAGCAAACCGCGAACCTTGTGATTCGCGCTGGCAAGCTTGGGTAACCATCGCCCCACTTCCGCTGCAGCGCCCGCAATCCGCTCGATCCGCTTCAATCGCTCGATGTCAAACTCCACCTGAGTTCTTATGACAGGCTTGCATTGCTCCAGATGCCACTGAGTGTCAACGAATGCAAGCCTCGCAATCAAGTCCCCTACAAGATCTCTCAATCGATCTCCACCGAATCGATCGGATAACCGAAGTGTACAGCTGGACCACTCGGGCAAGAATTGAATCTGGCTTCGAATCTCCCGTCGCTCCATCTTCGACAACAGCATCACCACCCCGCGACGCAGCAGCTGCTCGGCAAGTACCTCATGATCCACAATCGACGTTCGAATGATCCCTTTATCTACTACCAAGGTCGGATATCGACTCATGCGAACTCCCCCTCGCATCTCAACGACCGACTTGGGCAAAGTGTCGATGTCCCAGTTGTCCATGGCCTTCCGAGCCCAAGCATACTGAGGCGTCGGGCCCGCAATCGCAGCCGGCAAATCCACCGCAATCGCCGCTTGTGCCTGCTGCAATTCCACCAGGTTTCGGCTCGCTTCTACCGATTCCCCTTTCTCATTCACCAGCTCCACTCGCATCCTCAAATGCTCTGGAATGCTCGACAAATCAAAATCATCTTGCTTAACGGCTTCTCGCAAATCTTGCGTTAGGATCTCACAAAGCGATTTCCAAAACGGTAACTGTTGCCGCTCGCAATCGGCCAGCTTCGGCAACAATCGACGAACCGTATCAGGCACAGGTACCAATTGACGTCGCAATCGCTTAGGCAACGATTTGATCAAGCAGGTTAGCTTTTCTTCGAGCATGCCTGGCACAAGCCACTCCAGCCGCTCCTCGTTTAGCTGATGCACCAGCGTTCCTGGCACCAGCACGCTCACACCGTCCGCCTGATCCCCCGGTTCGTACCGATAACGCAAAGGCAACTGACTAACACCCACCGAAAACTTCTCCGGAAATCGCTCCGCCACTTCATTGCGATCCACATCCACCGCAATGGCTTCCCAACTGAGATAGGGTGTTGTATCTAGAGTCTCCGCTGTACCCTTGCTTCCCTTGCCGGGGGCGGAAACCGTTCGATCCCATTTTTCCAGCGTCACTCGATCGACCACACTGCTCGGTATTCGGTTCCGATAAAAATCAGCCAATACAAACGCATCCACTACCAGATCGCGCCGCCGAGTTTTATCGCCCAGCTGCTGCACCTCCTGCAAAAACCGCTGATTGTGCTGCCAAAAACTTGCCCGAGAAACCAGCTCATTCTCAGCCAGTCCATCCTCGATCAACAACTTCCTAGCCAACACCGGATCGATGGGTGCCAACGGAACCGCCAATTTAGGTGACACGGGCAAGCCAAACAAAGTTCCCTTGCGCATCACCAACGCGCTCCCCTGCTTCTTGCTGAAGTGCGGCTCATCGAAGGTGTACTTGATCATATGAGCCGCACACCGAGCGATCCATTCCAATTCAATCTTGGCAACGGTCCGAGCGTATCGCTGCGTTGTCTCAATCAATTCCGAAGCCACGATCCACTTGGGCCGCGATTGTTTCACTCCCGACCCTGGCCACAGATTCACCTCCAGCGATTGAGCCCCCTTGTACTTACCAACATCTTCCAACATGCAAATGTTCGAAAGCAACCCACACAGCAGAGACTGATGGAGTTCTTGATAGCCATCGGGCAATTTTTTACTATCGTTTGACGGAGCATCCATCGCGGGCTCGGAAACCGAATTGTCCTGAAAGCGCCTTGACGACTGTTGCTTAATTGCCGCTTGCCGGCGGTCCGCACTTGCAGAGCTTTGAATGTCGATGGGGGCTAGATTCAGCTTGCGCTTGCCGGTCGACAATCGCATCTCGTTGCATTGCTCTAACAATTGCCGATGCACGTCGGCCCATTCACGAATACGAACCATCGAAAGAAACGATTCGCGAAGGGCCTTTTCAAGACGCGACCGCCCCAATTGCTCGCGTAACTTTTGATAGAAGTCCCAAATTCTCAAATAGCTCAAGAAGTCGCTGTTGGGGTCTCGGAATTTTTGATGAGCTTCGTCGGCGGCTTGCGCCTTTTCAGGCGGCCGGACCCGTGGGTCCTGAGTTTCAATCGCAGCGGCAATGATCAACGCATCGTTCAGGCACCCATTCCGCTCGGCTTCAATCAGTATTCGCCCAACCCTTGGATTCACCGGCCATCGAGCCAGTTTGCGGCCCGTTTCTGTCAGCCGCTCTTGATCATCGATCGCGGATAACTCGCGCAATACATTCATCCCTTCGCGAACTGCCTCGGGGCGAGGTGGATCCAACCAAGGCAGGGCCTCTACATCTTCGATTC
>JBIKLJ010000291.1:0-5395 GCA_044359895.1 Pirellula sp. | reverse complement strand
CACTTGCCACTTGCCTCAACACATCGCGGAACGAATGCGAAATGCTGTTGGGTTGATTCGCTTCGCAAAGTCCAGCCAGTCGTTGAACTTCCTCCGGATCGGTGATCTCACCGAGCGTTTGGGTTTGTCCAGGTTGGTGGCTAACGAGAAGCATTTTGCTTCCGAATCGCAGAACGTAAACCTGTTGGCGCGGTGCCATCGCGGTTCTGCCCATGACCTGCACCACCTCTGAGGGGAGCTTTGCCACGGAGTTTGGCTGGGTGCGTCGGAACAGCCAAGCGATAATGAAAAAGAGACATAAGACAATCGCTAGCGAAAACATCATCGAAAGAGCGGTTGCCCAGCTGCTCTTGGGCTTGCTGATACTGTTCAATGCTTCCTTGCTGGAAGGCTTGAGTTCGATTGGTTCGACGATTTTGCCCGCATCCTTTTTCAGGCTAACCGGTTCGGTTGTCCAGCTCGCGGGCTGAACCATCGCTTCAGGGGCGTTTTGATTGAAGACGCGTTGCCCGGAAGGCTGAACGCTGAATGGTTCGGGGGCTTGCGATGCCTGGTGATCTTGAGCTCGAGGCTGAAACGAATTGCTAGGAAGCCCGGATTCTGGTTTGCCGTTCAAGTTCGTTTGCAAGCGATGCCCTTGAGGTCTTACGACAGCTGGTTCGTTCGTCATCCCGCCCGAGCGTTTTGGATCGGAATTGAACTGGCCCAAGGCATTTCCGTAGCAAGAAGCAAAGCCAAGCGAGGCTAAGACGCTTAGCAAAATTTGATAGAGCGAACTATTGGATTGCATCGCTGCCTACCAGTTCCGCAACTCGAACGCAGAAGTTGTCGTTCAGAACAAGAACCTCACCTCGAGCTACGAGTCGACCATTGACATAAATGTCGACCGGGTCGCCTGCTAGTTTATCCAAGGTAACAACCGATCCTTTGCGAAGCTGCAGAATTTCGTCCAAGTGCATCCGAGTGCGTCCAAGTTCGATTTTCAGGTCGAGCGTTACGTCTCGGAGCAGATCCATCGAGACTTTTTCGGGGGGACCTCCTTCGCCGATCAGTTCCTCGAGTCGGTACTTTTGGACCTTAGGGCCGCGCAGAGAGTCTTCGACTTCCTTGAGCGCAACTTCAGCCTGTTGCAAGAGGGATTCGGAATCTTGGGAGCTTCGCGAGCCGCCACTAGCGTTGGCGGTTGCGTTGGATGTAGAAGTCGAGTCCGACATGAAACTTCCGTGTTTTGCTAGCGAATTTAGTCTTCAAGTACTTGGTAATCGGCGAATCCAACGCTTAGAAGGATTGCTTCGCCCAATAGCTCTGTACTTGTCGCCAAAACGCGCCGTTGAATCAAGCCCAGTTGGTTTTCTTCCAGTTCTTGCATGGAAGCGTTTCGGATTTCCAGCATCATTCGGTAGCGAAAGCGAAGCTCGCGTTCCAAGAACAATTCTTGCATGTGTTCTAGATCGCTGCTGTGCAATGTACCAAACAAGCGAAATTCGACTTTATAGTTCTTGTCGGCTCCTGCTGGACGAAACGAAACACCGTGGGTTCCAAGATCGAACTCGACAATGGTATCCTCGTCGACAGTGTGTTCTTGTTGAGTTTTCGAGTCAATTTCTTGAGCGATTGCGATCAAGCGTGTTTCGGCCAAGGCGGCGACTTCTTCGCCTGAGGGAACCAGGAAGAAAAACACAAAGGTTTCTGCGATGACAACCAGGCTCACGAAGATCCCAATGACAATCTTGCCTTTCATTCCGCCGCCAGCAGGTTTGGCTCCGTCCGCCTTAGCGCCGTGACCACCGGCCCCTGGATCTTTGTCTTTTGCTGGTGCCGCTTTTTCTTTTTTGGGTGCCGACATGATGAGACGACTGGTTTCAAGGTGTTCAATTTTCCACAAGGTGAAACTCCGAGATAGAGTTTCCACATTGGAATTTAGAACGCGAATGAGCACCAGCAACCAAACTTCCTGAGCGAATCAGGAATCGTCGATCGGTTTGTGAGGTTTGTAGGGAAGATACCTGGAATGCGGTCTTTTAGACGATTGCCAATTGCTTGGATACAGTCACCAGGATGTTTTTGAACTGGGGTGTTCGAGATTGAGGGTCGACCGCTCGGGATACCAAAACATTGGATTCGGGGTAGTACATCATAGCGTTGCCATCGCGAATTTCTTCGAAACCGCGTGCCAGAATGTTATGCATGCGTCCTGTATCGCTTGCCACAGTCACTAAGTCATCGTGCTGCAAGCCAAGTCGCTTCAAGTCATCGGGGTGCATCAAAATGACGTCCCGTCGTTCTTGATGGCGATACAGATCGTAATCTTCGTAGACAACGGTATTGAACTGACCTTCGCTTCGAACGGTCATGAGCCGAAGCTGGTTTGTTCCAAGCTGAGTTAGTTCTGGCAAGGAGTGAGCGAATAGGCTAGCCCGTCCGTCCTTGGTCTTGAATTTAGGCTCGTGGTAAGTCCGGCCTCCCACTTGAAACTCCTGCCCTGTCTTTCCAATCGTATCGATTTGTTCATAACCGGGCACTACCTTGGAGATCCACGTTCGGATGGTGTTGGATTTCTGCATTTCATTCCAATCGATCACGCCTGAATCGCCAAGCAAACGTCGGCCAATCTCAGCGACCACATGAATTTCGCTTCTTGGGCCAGGTACGCGTTTTGGACCGCCATCGCTTAGCCGAACGTAGTTGAACATGGATTCCTGAGTGGTAGGCTCCGGTTCTTCATCCCGAGCCAGTACCGGCAAGACAATGGTTTCTTTGGCTAAGCCTCGAGCGTGCCCGGTATTAAGAGTTGTGTTGAGCATCACCAGCATGTCCATGGCGGATAATGCATCATCGGCGAATTGGGCATCTGGGTTGGCGCCGTATAGATTTCCGCCAAGGCACAGTGCGAATTTCAGTTCGCCCGTTTTTGCGGCTTCGATGCAGTCCAGCGTATCGCGTCCCTTTGTCGTTGGCAGCTTCACGCCAAATTTGTTCGTCAAGTTATCGAACAATTCGTCTTTGAGTTTCGGAGTCACACCGACCGAGCCGATTCCTTGCACGTTCGAATGCCCACGAATGGGCATAACCCCGGCACCCTTTCTACCGATCATCCCGCGAAGCAGAGCCATATTCACAATGGCCTGAACATTCTCGACGCCATGGGTATGATGCGTGATGCCCATCGTCCAGGAGAAAATCGATCCTTTGCTTTTCGCATAGACATCTGCGATTTCCCGAATCTCGTTTTCCTCGACTCCAGATTTTCGAGTGATTTCCGACCATGGTGTTTTGGCGAGCCCATCCAGGTATGCGTCCACGTTATTGCAATGATGCTGCATGTAAGAGAAATCATGTTGCCCCATTTCCACAACGGCTTTGCAAACGCCGGTCAGCAAGGCAAGATCACCGCCGATATGCGGCTGAATGTAATGCGTTGCGATCTTCGTTCCAAAGAACAAACTCAGTGGATCGCTCGGAACCTTGAACTTGATCAAGCCCAGTTCACGCATGGGGTTGATCACCACGACTTTTCCACCACGACGGCGCAAATGCATCAATGTCGTCATCAGTCGGGGGTGATTGCTGGGCGGATTTCCACCGATGATAAAGATGGTGTCACAATCGTCCAGATCGTCTAGCACGACCGTGGCAGTTGTGGTTCCCAGCGTGGTTTGGAGTCCTACGCCGCTAGCTTGATGGCAATAGAAGCTGCAATTGTTGACGTTATTGGTTCCGTAAACTCGAGCCAAGAGCTGAAGAAGGAATCCAGCTTCATTGCTACTGCGCCCGCTGAAGTACCAAAACGTTTGGTCCGCAACCAGCTTCTTCAACTGATTTGCGATTCGGTCGAAAGCTTCGTTCCAAGTGATCGTGCGATAGTGGGTTGCCCCTTGCTCGTAAAGGATCGGCTGAATCAACCGACCGCTTGTCTCCAATTGTTTGGGAGACCAGTTCCGCATCTGCTCGATCGAATGCTTCGCCCAAAAATCGGCGGTGATCGCAGGCTGCATGTCGGCAGCCATGGCTTGCACCGATTTTTTGCAAACTTCGGGAAACGACCCATGTTCGTTCACCATTCCCCCATGCTGTCCACCCATCCCAAGCGCGCAGGTTTTGCAAGCATTCCGGGAACGCAGAGCCTTATAGAGCTTCCAAATCCCGCCTGATTCGATCCCCTTTTTAAAAGTGTATCGAACTGCTTGCCAACCGCCGCCTGCTGAGAGCTTTTTCATTCCGAAGCCAATGATGATTTTTGAGTGGGATGTAAGTCGGGAGAGGATTGCAAAAAATGCAAAACGAAACCTCTAATAGGATACCTTGGCAGCCCCCTGGCTACCACAGCCAAGAAAAGCCAATCGTGACGGTTGCATTTCAGGTGCTGTTTTGCGGAAGTTTTTTATGCGAAGTTCCAGTAAAAGCTAGCTTGCGGACGACACGGCGGAGCGTTCCCGCTACTTTTGTCGACTGGCTCCTGGCGCGGATTATTCATAACCCGACGCGTAAGCGAGAGATTCTGTGAGATTGATCGCCCCTCGCTCACGCTTCGGGTTATGAAGAATCCGCGCCAGGGGCAATCTCTCGTGGAATGCTTGCAAAATCACAGACTTGTCGGGCCTGCGGGAAGCGTTTAACGACGAGACGAAAACCAGCCGATATTCGGAAAGGGATTGGATATTCCTCTTGTCGGCCAGCGGCAGGAATTGCACAATTCCAGCACGGTTCGAAATAGTTTCACGGGAAAGGAATCCCATGTTGCGTCGAGAATGGCTTACAGGTTTATCGTTGCTTGCGGCTGCTGGTTTTTCTGGCTGCCGGGGGTATCAATACGGGCACGTGATTAAGCCCAGCGCCGAGAACTTGGTGGGTAGCCATGAAGCTGGGGCCGAAGTTTTCGACCCTCTCGTCGACGAAGCCGTTGCGAAACTGCTCGCGAGGCAGCAGATTCCGACGGAAGACTGTCCGGTCGGCCAGGATGGGTTGCCCATCAAGAAGACCATTTGCTTTATTGGCATCGAGAACAAAAGCGCCGAAGATATTGGTGACTTCAAAGACAAGTTGTACAACCAGATCGATTCGCAGATCTTGGAATCCAATTCGTTCCAACCGATTAGCCGACGCATGGTGGATGCTGCCTTGCACGAAACAAGAATGCGTCCGGACGCGTTGATGGTCCCTGACAACATGCGTCTCTTTACAGCCGTGTTGCAACGCGGTGGCGCACCCGTCGATTATTTTTTGTACGCAACACTTACTAGCGGTACAACCAAGCGAAACAGTTCGACACAACGCGATTACGAATTGACGCTGGAGCTGACCAACGTTCACACCGGTCAGTACGACAAGCTGTCTTCCGAAGTGCGCAAGGGCTATCACAAGTCGGCCATGGGCAAAATCTGGAATTACAATCCTC
>JBIKLJ010000290.1:0-5403 GCA_044359895.1 Pirellula sp. | reverse complement strand
CACGCGAGCCAGTGTATGCAGCGTTGGGGTTTGCGACTGCGGTTCTTTCCACATGCGGAATCATGTTCATGCAGTCGGCCCTGTTTTTGGCAGCGGCGACCATGATCGTCTATGCGGGTGCCACGATCATTATCTTCTTGTTTGTTTTGATGTTTGCTCAGCAGACGCAGCTAAGAACCTATGACGTTCAGCTAACGCACCCAGTCTTAGCTGCTGCGATCGGCGCTGTTTTGCTAATCACGATTACCATGTGCGTCACCGGAGAGAAAGGCATCAAGTTGGCTTCTTCAGACGCTTCCCGTCCGTATAGCGGTGCAGTTTTGCCTGAAGAGCTACGGTCGACGGCTGCCAGCGATTTCTTGAAAACGCGACCGATCGAGTCGATGTCGGTGCCGGGCACGACGGCTGGATTGGGCCGTTCGTTGTACACGGATTATTTGATTGCAGTTGAACTTGCGGGCGCTGTCTTGCTTGTCGCAACCATTGGAGCGATTGCTTTGGCCCAACGACCAGCGGAGAATTTATCATGAATGATACGATCACTCAAAATTTGCTTGTCTTCGGTGGGGTGTTGTTTTGCGCAGGACTTGTTGGCTTCTTAAGCCGACGGTCGTTGATTCTGATGTTTCTGTCGCTTGAGATGATGCTGTCGGGTGTCAGTGTGAATCTGATTACCTTTGCAAGACATCACCAAAATTATCAGGGGCAAATTCTCGCAATCATGGTGTTAACGATTGCCGCATGTGAAGCGGCGATTGCCTTGGCATTGGTTGTTTCGTTGTATCGCCGCAAAGCAACCTTGGATGTCAAAGCTTGGGATGATCTCAGCGAGACCATCATTCCGAAGGTATCCGAATCGCCGGTTCGCTTTGGCGACGCGGCAATGGAGTTTCCGATTCTAACGCCTGCTGGATTGGATCCTTTGGAGCGTCCAGTTCCATCCGATTTTGAAGCCAACGAATCAGGAACGGCAGACAAGGTCAGTACACGTACGCACGAGGTTTCTTCTCATGCATAGTCTTTTCGCCTGGATGGTTCCCATTTCGCCTCTGTTGGGGTGCATTGCATGCACGATTCTATCCGTCCGAGGGGATCGTAAAATTGCACATTTGCCGGCCATCATTTCGCTGGTATTCTCGGCGTTGTTTACGATTTGCTTAGTGGTTTTTGGCGCCCAAGGGGAATCCGGAAACACGCTCTTCGAAGGATATCGTTACCTGAATGTTGGCGGGCTTACTTTAGACATCTCATTGAAGGTGGACACGCTGTGTTTGTCGTTGCTAGTAGTCGTGACATCGATTTCTGCCATGATCGCGATTTACTCCAAAGACTACATGCATGATGACCCTGGCTTTGCAAGGTACTATGCGGTCTTCTGCGGCTTCGTTTTTTCGATGACCATGTTGGTGCTTTCCCACAACCTATTGATGTTGTATGCGTTCTGGGAGGGTGTTGGTACTTGTTCCTATTTGCTGATTGGCTTTTGGTTTAGGAAGCCTAGCGCTGCCAAGGCTGCCACCAAAGCATTTTTGGTAAACCGAGTTGCTGACTGCTTCTTCTTATTTGGCATTTTGTTGCTCGCGTACACGATGGGTCAAACCCAAGGGGTAGATGCAGCGAATTTCTTTGCAAGGTTGGACTTCACGAATATTTTTAGTGCAGTGCCACTGATGGCAACTCAGCATCCAGAATTGCTGACCACCATTGGTTTCCTATTGATGATTGGAGCGATCGGTAAATCCGCTCAATTCCCGTTCCACGTGTGGTTGCCGGATGCGATGGAAGGTCCGACGCCTGTATCGGCTTTGATTCACGCGGCAACGATGGTGACCGCGGGGGTTTATTTGATGGCTCGGTTATCTCCCTTAACGGAATCCACCCCGGCCGTGCTCAGTGCAGTCGCATGGCTTGGTGGCATCACCGCGTTCATTGCAGCTTGGATGGCGTTGTTTCAGGATGATTTGAAGCGTGTACTGGCCTATTCTACGGTAAGCCAATTGGGTTATTTGTTTATGGCACTTGGTGCCGGAGCGATCAAAGACCTGATGGTGGTTGCTGTAACTGCAGCCATGTTCCATCTGGTGACCCATGCGTTCTTCAAGGCACTTTTGTTTTTGTCCGCCGGTAACGTGATGCATGCGATGGGGGACATTATCGATATGCGGCAGTTTGGCGGTCTTCGAAAAGTTCTCCCCAAGACAAACATTCTGTTTTTGATTGGGGCTGCGGCTTTAGCGGGTCTTCCCCCACTGGCTGGATTTTTCAGCAAGGACGGGATTTTGGCGGTGCTGGCAGATGCGAGCAAAGACGGCGAGTACGGAAATCAGTTTTCGATTCTGCTTGGAATAGGATTTGTGACCGCATTGATGACGGCGGTTTATACATCCAGAGCGTATTTCCGAACGTTTCATGGGAATGAAAAGGTTCCTGACGAGGCTGGACATCACGCCCATGAAGCAACGAATGTTATGCTTTCGCCGATGTTGCTGCTTGCCATTGGAGCAGTAGTCGCTGGCTTGGCGTTAGGTCCAACGCATGTGCTGGGCAATTATTTGGGTCAGACCCCTGCTCTGCACGCACACTCAGAGCACCACGAAGAGCTTTGGGTGATGGTAGTGTCTGGGATACTGGCAGTTGTTGGTGTCGGGATTGGGTATGGACTTTCCAAGGTAGGGCCCAGTACGGCTTCGTCGGGAGCTTGGGTCGCATTCGCCGATTTTGGTCGCAATCGATTGTACATCGATTGGGTCTTCAATTTCTTGCTCGTTGCTCCGCTTGAGTGGTTCTCACGATTGCTCGGCTGGTTCGACACGAATGTGGTAGATAGTCTTGCGATGCAAATTGCTTCTGTCCCTCGCTTGTTTGGTCTACTTGGACAACGAGTTCAAAACGGACGATTGCCAGGATACTCGTACATTACAGCCGTAGGAATCGCGGCACTTGCCGTCTGGATCGCTACTCGATAGCAACACACCATCACATGACACTTCTAATACCAATCCTAATTCTGCTCCCACTGTTTATTGGCATTGGGATTTTTATCTTTGGCAGCAAAGGCGAGTCGATGGTCGGCTTGGCTTTAGGCGCTTCGGCTTTAGTGCTTGGACTGAGCATCTTGCTTTTGTTCCAGGTCTTAGGGACAACTGACGCTGAGAACGCACTGAAAGATGCCACCATTCATGCACGCGTTAGCTTTGCTCCCGAATGGTTGCAAATTCGATTGCCAGTTTCCGTTGGGGGGCATCCCGTCCAATGGCAGCTTCAATTCGGATCGGACGGCATCGGTGCGCTCATGGTGCTGCTTACCGGAATTGTTGGTTTTGCAACGATGGTGATGGCAACGATTCAGATCAAGGAAAGATTGGCGAGCTATTTGGCATTACTGTTGCTAACTCAGTCCATGCTGCTCGGTGTGTTTCTTTCGATGGATCTGCTTTCGTTCTACCTGTTTTTCGAGGCAGTGCTTCTTCCCTTGATCCTGTTGATCAATGGTTGGGGTAACCAAAAGGAGTCGCAACAAGCTTCACGTAAGTTCTTGCTATATACCCTAGTAGGTAGCGTTCCGATGGTCTTGGGATTGATTGGGATCGCATTGCACTCCGACACGCCAGATCGAGCTTCTACCGTTTCCTTGGAAGCGTTGTCTGCGATAGCCAATGAAACCCAGCAGTCCGCGATCAACGCCTCGGCGGGTGGCGACAAGTCGGCAATCCCGATGCTGATGGAAAAAGAAGGTTGGATCGTTCTTCTGTTGCTTTTAGGGTTCGGAATCAAGCTGGCCATTTTGCCTCTGCACACGTGGTTGCCGACAACCTACGCAGCAGCTCACCCGAACACGACAGCGTTGATAGCTTCGGTAGTCGCAAAACTTGGAGTCTTTGGAATCATTCGAATCGTGATCCCCTTAACTCCATTGGCTCTTTCAACGACGGGACAGATGTTGTTTGGTGGGCTTGGGGCGTTAGCCATTGTCTATGGTGCGATGGTAGCTCTGTCCCAATCGGACTTGAGGAAGGTATTGGCTTACAGCTCCATCAGTCACGTCGGTTTCATCACTTTGGGGCTCATGTCCATGAATAGCGAAGGGCTATCGGGTGCAACGATCCAGATGTTCAATCATGGCATCATCACCTGTGGTATGTTTCTCTTGCTAGGAATGCTCGAACAGAGACAAGGGAAAGTTTCGTTGGACGCACAGGATCAGGGCTTCGCATCCCTTTATCCAAAACTGAGCGTTTTCCTGGTTTTCTTCACGCTTGCGGGGGCTGGGTTACCGGGCTTGAATGGCTTCGTTGGAGAACTGCTAGCCATGACAGGAATGATCCGCGTATCAGGGATCTTTGTTGCGATTGCAGTGCTCGGTACTGTCTTGGGCGCATGGTACGGATTGCGGATTGTGCAACGAGTTCTGTTTGGTAGTTCGGGGCCGACCAAACCAAGAAACGTTCTTTTGGTTTCGACAGACCTATCGGTACGCGAGTTCGGTCCACTGTTGGCTATGGCTTTTGTTTGTCTGTACATCGGCGTCCGTCCTCAAGATTCGATTCACTTGTTCGAGCAAGATGTGAAACGAATTGTTCGGATTTCGGAGCCAAGTTCCAAAGCGATTCACCCGGAAGTCGATACGCTTGCTCAAACAAAGTAGTTTGGCTTCCCCATCAACACAATTGCTCCGAGGTTATCTTGGTAGCAGGCAGACACCCCTTCAACTAGTTTTAGATTTTGGCGTAAACCGTGGACACACTACAAACCATTAAATCGTCGCTGACCCTCATGTTGCCCGCCTTGACGCTTGTTCTGGGTGGGTCTGTACTGATGGCAGCTTCGCTGTTGTTGAAGACAGGATTGAATCGGGATGTGCACGGCCAGCGAACTTACATGGCGGTTATCTCGTTAGCCTTGCTGGTGGTTGCAGGTGTCTTTGGCTATTGGAGGGTAGTACCTGTCGAGCTGGGGCAAGGCATGTTTCGGTTCGACGATGCGGCGCTGGCCTCGGAGAGATTAGCATTGTTAGGTGGTTTGATCTTGGTGTTGATGTCTTGGTCCACTGCACCCAGTTCCCATTTGGGCGAATACTACGGCGGGCTGTTGATCATGATTGGTGCGGTGCCTGTCGTCGGAGCATCCAACGATCTTGTCTCGTTGTTCCTGGGGCTCGAATTGATCAGCATTCCAACTTATGTGTTGTTGGGTATAGTGAAGGGTGATAATGCAGGAGCTGAAGCGACGATCAAGTATTTTCTACTGAGTGCCTTCGCTTCCAGTTTCTTCTTGCTTGGTGTTAGCTATTTGTATGGTTTTGTCGGGTCTACGAACTTGCAAGTGATTCAGAGCAACTTTTCTGGTGCCGGTCGATTGACTTCATTCGCTCTGGTTTTGGTGATGTGCGGTCTGGCATTTCGA
>JBIKLJ010000099.1:0-18389 GCA_044359895.1 Pirellula sp. | reverse complement strand
AATCCGAAGCAAGCGATAACCAAAAATCCGCTCGCCATCGACCAAATGCTCCAGCACTTGACGTACCTTCCATCGATACGGCTCATGCACCACCGAGGCCACATCCTCGGGAATGGAACGCCAAAACGCCTCAATGTCCGCGACTTGCTCTCTCAAAGCATCTTCAATGTTGCCTTCCGAAACGAGCGATACGTAGCCGGCATAAAACGGAGCAAATTCCGTCGAATCAGGACGCATTATCGATCTCCACCAGACTTTCCAAAGTCTTCCAAAGAACGAGAAAGCTTCAAGCAATCCAACAACGCCTGTGCTGCCTCCTCTCCTTTATTCCCAACCGTTCCACCGCTCCGCTGGATGGCTTGCTCTAGCGAATTCACCGTCAATAACCCGAATCCAACCGGCTTCTTGGTGTCGATCGATAGCTGCATCAACCCCATACTCACCGCTCGATTGATGTGCTGATCATGAGTCGTCTCACCTTTGATCACAGCCCCTAATGCGATCACACCGCGACAATTGTCCCGGGATATCATCTGCTGAGATGCATAAACCAGTTCCCAAGCCCCCGGAACGCGAAGCACGACGATTTCGTCATCCCGAATCCCATTGGCCAAAAGAGTTGCGACGGCTGCGTCGCAAAGACTGTTCGTGATGTGATCGTTGTACCGCGACACCACAATCGCAATCAAGTTTGCGTCACCCATCTTGGATTCCGCCGAAGCAGAAGGATTGAACTGAAGCGTCATTTCTAGGTCCGATCTAGGTCAAAAATTAAGTCAGAATGGCTTGTGGTGTGGGCCGGTGGGAAGGCTGGATGGGAAACTGGATTAGGCAGGACGAATCCCCAGCAAGAACTCGGCATTGGACTTTGTCTTGCCCAGCTTGGCCACCAGGGCCTCCATCGCATCCGATGCACTCAGCTCCGAAAGCATTTTGCGCAAAGCCGAAATGCGTTGATGCTCCAAAGGATCCAATAAAGATTCCTCGCGCCGTGTGCCCGATTGATTGATGTCGACTGCTGGCCAAATTCGACGATCCACCATGGCTCGATCGAGCACTATCTCAAGATTTCCTGTCCCTTTGAACTCCTCGAAAATCACATCGTCCATGCGGCTTCCCGTTCCAACCAATGCGGTTGCAAGGATGGTCAACGAACCACCCTCCTCTACTTTTCGAGCCGCTCCAAAAAATGATTTGGGACGCTGCATGGCGTTGGCCTCCAGGCCGCCGCTGAGCAACTTGCCGGACTGCTGACATTCCCCGTTCCATGCGCGGGCCAATCGCGTGATCGAATCGAGAAACACGACAACATTGATCCCGTCCTCCACCATTCTTTTGGCTTTTTCCAGAACCATTTGACTCACCTGAATATGCCTCGATGCGGGCTCGTCAAAGGTGCTGCTAACGACCTCGCAATTCGGGCCTCGCACCTCGCGCTGCATGTCGGTCACTTCTTCAGGACGCTCGTCAATCAAAAGAATAATGACGTAGGCACTCGGGTAGTTTTGTAAAACCGCTTTCGCAAGTTTCTGTAGCAATACAGTCTTGCCCGATCGAGGTGGCGAAACAATCAGGCCTCGCTGACCAAATCCCATCGGTGCGACCAGATCCACCACGCGCGTCTCAATCACCTCCGGTACCGTTTCCATCACCATGCGAACCGTTGGGTGCAATGGCGTCAACGAATCAAACGGCTTTCGAGCGCGAACATCATTGGGATTGCGGTGATTGATCGCTTCCACTCGCAACAAAGCAAAGTAACGCTCATTTTCCTTCGGTGGCCGAATCTGCCCCGAAATCGTCATGCCCGTACTGAGCCCAAACCGCCGGATCTGCGACGGAGAAATATAGATATCGTCCGGGCAGGAAACATAATGGTGACTGGAGGATCGCAAAAAACCAAAACCGTCTGCCAAAATCTCCAGCGTCCCCTCGCCGTATAAAATCCCCGACGAAAGCATTCGAGCTTTCAAAACCTGAAAGATCAGTTCCTGGCGATCCAATCGCGACGCATCCGCAATCTTCTCGACACTTGCAATCGCTAGCAATTCGTCGCTAGTCATCTTCTGAAGCGTCGCAAAATCCAACGAATCCCGACGCTCAGCCATCAGTGGCGTCGCGCCGGAATTGCGAGCTACCTTGTACAGCTCCTCGGAGAGTGAGAGCGACTCCTCTTTGCGAGTATTTTGTTTCGGACGTCCATCGCTTTGTCGCCGCGTGGAGTCGTCTTCAAGACCAGTCATAAAATGGGTGGGAAAAGATAAGGGTCGTCCAAGAACCGAAAATGATCTGCCGAATTAGCCACCTGACGGCAACCTGGTCGGAATCCCAGAACGGCTGGAAGAGATTGAGGGGGTTTGGTGAAGAGAGGTACGAGCAACCCAATTCCGTGGAATATGGATTTCGCAGTCCAGTATAGCTGCCCAAACCGTTTGACCGCAACAGCCAAGCGAAACGCTAGCTTGCGATATCCGCAAATTCGCCAAACTCTAGCGATTGAACTCTTTCCAACCTCGATCTATTTCGGCAACTCGTCAAAGGCATTCTTGACCTTTTGAAAGTCGATCGATTTTCTGATCTTTTCCTCGGTAAAGTTGACCTCATCCAGGAGCGACACATCCACGTCGTCACCTTGTTTCCAGTCCGCAAAACGAACCTCCCAAGATTCTTGGCCATGATCGTCCGACTCCATTAACACCATGTAGGCCGTAACAAGCGATAGCGCAGTTACGGCAAGCCACGCCCAAACTCAATTGCCCCATCGAACAACTCAAACCCACCTTAGATTTCATGCAGTAACTGCGTCCAAAGCGACTTGTTACGGCCTACGTCATGTTTAGCCTTGCTTGGCATCCAATTATACTGTTCAACTAGGAAGCTGTTGGGCTGGTGCGGTCGAGTTCGCCGAAGAGTTCCGCTAACGAGATTTCGAATCCAGGCAAAACATTACCGCCGACTAATGATTGTGTTTCATTGAGAACTTCGTACTTCGTAATGTCATGGTAGACGGCAACCGTGCGTTGATTGATGTCGACCATCCAAACTTGACGGACACCCGCATGGAAATACTCGCGCCGCTTGCGAGCCATCTGGGCATACGTGTTACCGTCACTGAGGACTTCCACGGCTAAGTCTGGGACAATCTCAGGCACCCTATCCGTTGGGACTTTTCCACCAGGAAGTCGCTCCCAAGAAATAAACGCGACGTCTGGACCGCGAACTTGACTCTTGAGAATTCGCATCATGCCGTCAGGACCAGTGACGAGTCCCAGATTTCTTGCCAACACAAATGCGCTGATCAATCTGCCCAATGCCAATGCAATCAATGACTCTCGCCAACCTATATTTTTCTCCACCAAGATTCCATCCACTAGCTCGCATCTCGCGCCGTTTGAATTGCAAAGGAGCAAATCTTCCTCCGTCGCAGTCCCGGGGCGCGGTTCCATTCGCACTCGAGAGAGCGGCACATTTCCCAAGTCGATCAAGAGATCTGCCAAGTTTGCAGCGACACCAGCATTGGAGTTCATAAGAATTTCGCAGAATCGGAAGCGATGACGTAAATCTAAAGATAGACATCTCTATGATAGTAAAGTTGGTGCCGCTAAGCTACCTGCGGCTGACAGACATCCCTCGCTGGCATGCGGTCGCCGGTAAACTCGGCAGGTTGCGATTCCTCGGTCTTTGAGCCCCTTGAATCTACAAAAGCTTAGGCTTGCACTGTCGTATGGTAGATGACGCCAAAGAGCGATTTGTGTTTTCGGAAAACGCCCTGAATCCATTCATTGGAAGGAGTAGATTCGAACGGAAAATCATCGTGCAAAAGAAAGGCTTGCCTGGCACCTACCTTGTAGCCTTATTGAAAAAATGGCGCCAGGCAAGGACTACGGTTCGAAGCACCCAATCACCACAAACATGTAGGCCGTAACAAGCGATAGCGCAGTTACCGCAAACCACGCTCAAACCCGATTGCCCCATCAAACAATCCAAGCCCACATTGCACTCTATGCAGAGTGCATCCAAAGCGACTTGTTACGGTCTACGTTAGGTTCAGCCTTGCTTGGCGCCCAATTATATTGTTCCACTAGGAAGCTGTTGGGCTGGTGCGGTCGAGATCCGCCCATTTTACGTGATGGAAGATTTCGCGAGCGTTGATCCTGCTGGAAAGAAGACCAAGCAGGAAGACGTGCTTCGTGAGTCTCATGGAACGACGAGGACCGAAATCACTTGCTCTTCGGTTTTAAGCGGCGTCGAAATTCGAAGCAAGATAAGATCTTGGTTCGTAGGAACCGAACCCTTTTTAAGCTGCAAGTAAATTCGGCCTGTTGAACTCGACATCTTTCCTAGGCGAACTTCTACCTCAAGATCATCAGAATGTTCTGCAGTAACTTCAACGTGTTCGATCGGTACGGTACCTGCCAGTACCTTCAATATCAGTTCACCTTTGTACTCTTGAGTAGCTGGATCGCGTTGAAATGAAACCCAGTCGGGAAACAATCCTATGCTAGTTTCTTTCTTAAATGTAACGGTTGCTTCACTAACAATCTTGTCGTTAATCTTAAGTCGAATTTTCCCCGTTGATTTTGACTTGGCAATCTTTGCGAATGGAACTTTTGCTTCAACAAAAGCATTCGTCCCGTCTTTTTTGATTTTTAGCGACAAATCCTCTAGCGACGGATCGACGTCAAGCTGGCACTGATCAATCACCGACGGATCTGACACTTCAAATGGTATCTGTTGAATGAGATGCTGATCTGGGCGAAATTCGTTGGGAACTGGTATGTTTGCCACAAAATGGGGTTTTGCAAAAAACGCGGTTCCTCGATAACGAAACGTAAAGACAAGCTGAAGCCTTACGTCGTCACCAAGAATTGCTGACACAAAAAGATTGTCCTGGATCTTTCTAGTCGTGTCGGGTATCTTCAAGGTCAGCTCTAAAAGGCCGTTATCCCCGGCGGGAATTTTCACAGGTCCGTTTCGAACCTGAGTGGTACCAGCCCCTTCCTTTGAGAGCTTGAAATCGAACGGCTCTAAAGAGCGGTTCATTACTCTAATAAGTACCGGAACGTTCTCACCGATACTCACTTCACCGATATCAAACGACTCTGTTGCAAATTGTCCAGCAATCGGCAGGAGCAAATACTCTACCAACACAGCCTCGACACCACTGTTATCGTCGCGATCTTCTTCGCAACCTCTGGCAGCAACACTGCTAAAAGTGATCGAAACCATTTGGACGCATGCGACGAGAATCTTGGATAGCATAGAAAAACCCAACCGTTCAAGGTATGCCCATTTCAATCTCTATTCATCGACAAGAATGTTGCAGGGTTCGTTACCGGGCACCGTTTCATGGACCCAATAACTATCGTAGGCTACTGTACGAGTACTATAACAAGCGAACCCAAGAAAAGGGTCTACCTCTACGCAAGAACACGTTCTGACCGAGCCACACCATACAGGTTCGGGAATTCTTTCAAGCGAACCGCTTCCAGTCGGAGCACTCGTGACAGACCTGTAACTCCCCAATTCTGCAAAGACGTAATAACCACAAAATTGCCCTGCTGCCTCACATGGCTCGGAGCATTCGTTCGAGAACTGTTCTCGACCACAGGATTTTATGGTGCTCGTAATGCACTGGGCAGAACTCCATTGAGCAAAGCAGGAAACAAACAAAATCACTACCGCCAAATGCTGCAAAATGAACCTTCGCACGATCAACTCCTTAAAACTAACGAACCTTCGACAATTCTGACTGACCATCAACCAGAAACTGGATACCCTTTTCTGCATTAAAGCCTTTCATCATCTCCGTTGGAAATGAAAAGCTCTCTTCATTGAACTGATGCCAATGTAATTCGGTAACTTTATCAAGCATTATTCCATTCGATAACTCCCGACCGATAACACTTCGTGGGCGATACACATTGCGAACATTTTCCCACGTCAATCTTTTCGAACTGGCTAGATGATTCAACGGTTCCCCCGTTTTCTGGTCTATTGGAATCGAGCCGGTATGGGTAACCAAACATGAGACCGGATCATATTCAATGGTTCGATGATCGGACTTGAAACTTTTAGTCATACGTAAATTGCCGCTTGGTAATCTCACGAGCAAGAAGTCCGTCGACGCTTCTCGTAACCGATCCCAATGCGTAGAATGGTCTTGCCAGAATCCTTCGAAAAAGGGGGGACCTAGACGCCCCTGAAATATCTCGAAACAGGGTATCAAGAAACGTCCATAGAGGTCGGACAAGCTGCATTTCACACTTGAAATTTCCGGATTCGGATTTTCTGTTGTTCCACAGGTTAGCTCTCCGGAATTCCAAATCGCAAACTGGGTGTATTGGCTTAAAATTTTCCCTTCCAAAGTTATCTGGAATCGTTGCACGAACAAAACCCTGACTGGATTATTTGTCGTATCCTTTTCTACGACAAGTCTTGCAGATTCTTGGCTTTCATCCCAGAAACCATATCGGGTATCTTGAAAGCTATTCTTGAGCAACAGCAACTCATCTTTCGCCGATGGCAAGTCCGCGACGCTTGTGACTCGGTACGAAACATCGTAGCTTTGCAGTGCTTCAGCATTGGCAAAAGCGACGTCGACGAGCGACTCTTGATCCTGAGCAAACGCACTGAGAGCAGGAAATAAGTGTGTTTGAAACAAAAAACAGAGCAGTGTATTGAAAAATAACCTTACCATTGAAACTGTCCCTTAATCAAAACTGGATAACGTTCTCCATCGCACTCAAGAAGGACCTCAATCTCCTTGACTGATTGTTTCCATTGCGATGCGCGCTCTTTCGTGCAGGTAAGCTCAAGTCGTGCGACTTTACTGGAAGATGCAGTCAAAACGCCATCAACTACCCCGCCATCAATCAAGTTAACGCTTATCAGCTTCAATTCTTTGGCATTCAAGTGATTATCAGTCCGAACGATTGCAAATGCCTGAACGTTTTCGAGATCAGTCGAGGAGAAAAACAGCGTTTCGGGTACGATTGCAACCGGTTGTTTCTTTTTGATTTCGACTCTGGCTACCTGTGTACCGAATTGCTCCCCTTTCAACTCAACCTTCAGATAGGTCGTGCTTGATTCAATCGTTCTTGGATCTAGTTTGACTTCGACAAAACCCCGATACCCTTTACCAGCATCGTCATCGGAATTTGGGATGAAATGCACATCAGTAATCTCTGCTACCTTTCCATTTAAGTCGGCTGAAGCAGAAACGCTCAACTCTTCCAAACTCATATCTACCGAAGCAATTACGGGCAACCTCAACGTGAGCAACTTACCAGCTTTAAGCTTTTCCTCGTCAACTGGTATGGAATACAGTTCTTGACTGAACGCGATTACTCGAGAGATCTTTGCCTTAACATCGATCAAAATTCGGTCGACGCTTCCGGTAGCCTTCACTTCCAAACTAAAGACTTTTTGCAAAGACTTTTCGTTCTTGGAAACACTTAAATCAATCTCACCAACCAACTTTTCCCCAACTTTGATTGTGTCGCTTGGAATTCTTGCGGCTGTACAAACACATTGGAGAATGACCTCTTTAAAGTTCACTTCACCATCTAAGTTATTCTCAAATTGCAAAGGTATAGTAGTTTTCTTGCCACGATCGATCGGCCCTACTTCTATCGACGCGTGCACCGTCGAGAAGGACGAATTACTCAGATTTACAATCGCCTGCTTTACTTCGATTTCTTGGCAAAAACCAAATCGCGAGCATGAAACGAGAATGATGAACAAGCCAACAAATCTACCATAAGGGGGGCATTGGGCATTGGGCATTGGGCATTGGGCATTGGGCATTTCCCGGAAAAAGTTAATTTGAGCGTCGATCCTCGTTACTAGTTGTAATGATCTCCATTCGCAATGCAAGTGAATTCAAAAACATTTCGCGAATCTTCAAGTAGACGTCGGGACTACTTTACAAGGACATTCAATTGGTCCATCGAACAGGCTTTTTCTAAAGACGCGCCCGACAAAAGTGAGCCTGAGACACTAACAGAGTTCTTTCGTATTCCAATAAGCGGCTAGCATCTTAGGCTCAAACAAACGAAAAACGACTTTTGTCGGCTGTGTCCACAAACATGTAGGCCGTAACAAGCGACAGCGCAGTTACGGCAAGCCACGCCCAACCCCAATTGCCCCATCAAACAAGTCAAACCCACCTTGCACTCCATGCCGTAACTCCGTCCAAAGCGACTTGTTACGGCCTACATCAGGTTCAACCTTGCTTGGCACCCAATTATACGGTTCAACTAGGAAGCTATTGGGCTGGTGCGGTCGAGTTCGCCGAAGAGTTCCGCTAACGAGATTTCGAATCCAGGCAAAACATCACCGCCAACTAATGATCGTGTTTCATTGAGAACTTCGTACTTCGTGATGTCATGGTAGACGGCAACCGTGCGTTGGTTGATGTCGACCATCCAAACTTGGCGGACACCAGCGTGGAAATACTCGCGCCGCTTGCGAGCCATCTCGGCATACGTGTTACCGTCGCTGAGGACTTCCACGGCTAAGTCAGGGACAATCTCAGGCACCCTATCCGTTGGGACTTTTCCACCAGGAAGTCGCTCCCAAGAGATGAACGCGACGTCTGGCCCGCGAACTTGACTCTTGAGAATTCGCATCATGCCATCAGGACCAGTGACGAGTCCCAGATTTCTTGCCAACACAAATGCGCTGATCAATCTGCCCAACGCCAATGCAATCAATGACTCTCGCCAACCCATAATCTTCTCCACCAAGATTCCGTCCACCAGTTCGCATCTCGCGCCGTTTGAATTGCAAAGGTGCAAATCTTCCTCCGTCGCAGTCCCGGGGCTCGGTTCCATTCGCACTCGAGAGAGAGGCACATTTCCCAAGTCGATCAAGAGATCTGACAAGTTTGCAGCGACACCAGCATTGGAGTTCATAAAAATTTCGCAGGATCGGAAATGATGACGTAAACCTAAAGACAGACATCTCCATGATAGTAAAGTTGGTGCCGCTAAGCTACCTGCGGCTGACAGACATCCCTCGCTGGCATGCGGTTCTTCTCCCATTTTCATGGGTAGAATCGTTGGGAATCAGTTCCAGCCTTCCGCAGAAGAACAGGATCCTTGGTAGATTGGATACGGCGAGAAGAGAATGGGGGGGTGAATAGAAGCACGAGCAACCCAATTCCGTGGAACCTAGATTTCACCAACATGTATAGCTGCCAAAACCGTTTGGCCGCAACAGCCAAGCGAAACGCTAGCTTGCGATATCCGCAAATTCGGCAAAGTCGCACGGTTGGACTCTACTTTCGAGCCGTTCTTTCCGATCACTCTTAGAACGGAATTGCTTGGTGTCCATTTCGCCACCAAACGCTGGTTCGCTTTTACCCAGCTTCCCAGAACCCGCAAAGTCAGCAGGAACATGTTTTCCCGGATCAGCAAAAATCCAAAACGAATCCTGGCGATCCTATCGCAATACCGCTCGCCAAACCAAATGGCTTGGGGCGTCGCGTTCGGCGTTATCCTTGGTCTACTGCCAAAGGACAACCTCATTACGATCTTCATGATTTGCTCCCTCGCTTTCCTTCGAGTCAATCAACTTACCGGAGTTGCGGTTGCCGTCGGCCTGTCCTTGCTATCCAGCTGGTTTGCCCCCTTATCGATCAACCTGGGCTCATTCCTGCTCAACCAGCCAAGCGTCTCCAGCGGGGTTCGCCAACTGTACGAGATCCCCGTCATGCCTTGGACCAACCTGGAGAACCCCTCCGTTCTTGGAGGCATGCTTATTGGATTATTCAGTATGCCACCAACCTTCGTGTTGTGCTCCCTAACATTTTCCAGAGCGAAAAGACTTATCGAAACAGATCAACTGCACCAAATTGCAAATGACGCTATCCAGTATCGCAAGGTGGTACTGGATCAGTCGGTCTCACGACGCGAACGCTCCACTCCTGGCTTCCGAGTGTTGACCGTCACCGAGGAACCAACATCCTCCCAACCTGTATCGCAGCCCTCACAAAATATTCCACCCGTTTCTTTACTGCCCAGTCAAACTTCTGACACTCAAGCCGTCTCGGATGTCTCCGACAATCTAAGATCCGAAAAAGCCGATTCCTCTCGGGATGTTTTTCCAAGATTGGCATTCGATGAGAGTGCAGACTCCGAAACGATCCTTCGAGAAACGGTGATTGAAGTCGTCCGATTCCGCAGTCCCGTCAACAAAGACTTAACCATCTCTCGTCTTCCGCAAGACGTCGATTCTACATCCAACCCAACAGCCCCAGTGAATTCCATGTCTGTCGCTCCGATGCCATTTCCGATCTCAACTGCAAACCTAACTCGTATGGACGACCATTCCAAAGGCCCCGCGAAACATTCGATCGACTCGAACTCAAATCAAGAAACACAAACGATTTTCCATCCAACCAACGGCGAAGAATCCCTCCGTTACCTGATCTCGCACATTAACGGAACTCGCGAACAAAGCCGCAAGATACTAGGAAAATCGCATGACGTGGCGTAGAAAAGTCTTGCTCGGTAGCCTTGTCGCCGGCTGCGGAATCGCGGCGTTTCAACCGATCGTTCGCAATCGTCTCGAACATCGACTGAGCGAAGTTTTTGCAACTCGAGTCGAAATCGGTTCGTCGAAAATTTCGCTTTTCGATAGCACCATTTCCTTGCAACAAGTAATCGTTTACAACGACGGTCATTCGCTAACGCAACCAACGGCCGACAATAACGTCGATCACCCATCAAGCCAAAATCGCCCGTCGGTTCAGATTGCTCAAGCAGCACTGAAATTTGATTGGTATAGCGTCCTATTCAGAAATTTAAAAGTATCGAATGCCGTCGCTACCGGTGTCGATTGGTGTATCGAAACACCCTGCGATGCGCTGATTCCCGTTGCCGACCCAATCACGCCCAATAATTTCCAGTCTTCTCTACAGACTCTCGACCCAATACCACTCAAGAAGTCATCCGAAACGGTCGTCAACCGAATCATCCAGCCGCTTCGCGTCTTCATCTCCGAAGAAGTAGCCAAACAATCGCAAGCAAGTCTTGATATTTCGACCACCCTCCGGCATATCGTCGAACGTCTCGATGAGTTGCAACCTGGCGATGCCAACGTCAATCCATTACGACAACAACAGCAAATCGTTTTGGACAACGTCAAGCGCGAACTGGCACTGATCAATCAAACACTGGCCGACAACCGTATCCACAAACGGAAAGTGGAAAGCTCGTTCACGACACTGAAGCAACAATCCAAAACCAATCTTGAAAAGGAACTCGAGACAATCGTATCGACGTCGAAGTCCAATTCTCGGCTTCAAGCACAAGAACTCGCAAACGCAGCGGTTGCAAAACACTGGAATGATTATCGCGGAATCACGTTAGCGATGAAGCAAGCCATCGCCGGTCTGGAAAACGACACCAATAAAACTTCCAAAACACAGGCTATCGTCGATCGCTCCAACCAAGGCTACGATGTAAATGCGATTCCCGCTCGCATAACAAGCCTATTGAACGGCAAAGTACGAGGCTCAGTGCGCCTGAACCAGGAACTTCCAGAGTCCAATCAAAAACTAGATTTCAAACTGGCTCTCAGAGGAATCTCCAACGCAAGCGAACTAGATCCAAAACAACCGGTTGTTGACTTTACGGTCACAACTCCAGAAAACCAAGAAATCCCAATCATTCACAGTACCGCGACCTTAGCGAGAATTCCGCAGTCAAATGCAATCCAAACTGAAATCCAGCTTGAGCACAATAATCTAGGATCCTTGGCAAGCCGGATCAAAACCCGCCATTCCGAAGAGGGTTGGATATCCTGGATCCAAATCCCCATGACCATATGCATGGCCCCTTCTGCAACCGTCGGGCACGAGAACAACTACATTTCTGCTCGGTTGATCGGGAAAACGAGCGCTAGCTGGTCGGATGCGCAAAGCATGCTCGTCGAGCTAGATCCAAAGTCTCTCGACGCTCTAGAATCGCAGATCAACAAGCATGCCGAGAACTCGCTGGCCAAAATGCGTTCCGACATCCAAATTCTCGGAACGGAGCAACTTCAGAACGAATTGTTGGGCATGAGCTCCCGATGGGACCAACTCTCCGACGAACATTCACGCGATCACACCAACTGGGAAAGCCAAGTTGCTGAGCTGAATGCAAGAGCCAAAAGCTTAGAATCGACCTTCAACAGAACTTCTCGAAACGGCACCGGAACGAATCGCTAGTTCAAAAGAGCGAGTCGCTGGGATCAAAACGAGCGTTTGCTCTCGTACCATTGTAGAGCAGTTGTCGCTCAACTGCTCGGAACTGCCAACCAGGCCTCCTTCTCGACTGCAGAGACTATAATGGTATGCTTCCATCTCGCTTTTTCGATTCACTAGCTAGCTTTTAGTGCCGGCAATGGTTCAAATGAACTGGGGGGAACGTTGCAAGCTTCAGGAACAGTTGAGCGACAACTGTTCTACATTATAGAGCCAACCATCCGGCGAGATCTTAATTTGCGTTTCATTTGGCTTTTGGTGCTGCTGATCGTTTCAGGGGTTGCGAGCTTCGCAGCGAGATCTTTCCCTCTTTCGAGCAAGCTCCATTTTGCCCCTTTGGAAAATGAAATTTCTTGGCGAGTTTCACGAAATGATTCGTGCCGACTCAACCTTAATTCTCAACGACTAAAACATTCTCGCACCTTGTTCGCAGAAGCAGCCATTAACCAACGTGGCGATCGAGTGGTTGTCGAGTATCGTCCAGTTTCACGATTCAAAGAAGTTTGCACCTATTCCAAAAATGATGAAACTCTATTGAGTGCGGTCCAATTAGACCCTTCGTTCGATGATTTCCATCCGTATCTTCTTGACGGCAGATACATCCTTTGGGAATCCAACTACAGGTTAACTGCAATCGACCTAGAGGACATCAATCCAACACCCTTTAGTCTTGAGGTTAGCTTCATAAACGAAATTTTTCTTAACATGAATCCATTCCTGCGTGTGACCAACACCGATGGAGCTCGCACGGTACAACTGGTTGCAATCGAAGACCACAGTATTGCGATTCGTAATGAATGGTTTTTCTCCGCAAATACAAGTCTACCTTTGCGGACGGAGCAAGAAATCTACACGCTCAACCAAGACGGTACTTTTATTGAGAAACACAGTAGTATCGACGGTTCTTTCATTGCAAGATTCCCTATACCAATGGATCCAACCGTTAACGGAATACTTCAGCCACAGTGGCGTTTGATGGGCGGGATGGTTTGCGCCCATTCGCGTGATCTCCAGTTGAGTTTTGTTTTTGATTTCGTCCATCAACGAACGCTGTTCACGCCAAGCGATCCGCCAGCGCATCCGCTTACAAACTGGCCAAGATCGAAGTACATCTGTTTTCGACAACTTCGATTTCGAGAGCGAAACTTGCTGAAGGTCTACAACTTGGAAGTAGGAAAGATCGAATCCGACATCCAAATTCCAACTTCATTCGAATCTGCTCGCGAACTGTCAGACGGCAGATTGGCCTTAATTGGGTGGAGCGAAGGAATCACATTCCAGGTTCTAGATCCAGAGTCTGGAACCATCGCTCGCATTAGCCCCCTGAGATGGGTCAGCTACACGATTCCTGTTCTGTTGATTGGTTTGGCAGGCAGCGCGTATTTCTTAATTCTGCGTTCGGGACGTGATTCCAAATTGGATCGCATCAGCGTTGCTCTATTCGCGTCGTTGGCATTGGCCTGTTTAGGGTCACGACTAGATAATTATGAGATTCTTCACGATTTACTTCTTGCGAATGAGGCGCAGGTATATTTTTCCTTGTCCACAAGTCTCATGGTCGCAAGTGGACTCTGGCTATTTCTTGCGAAGACCAGTTTACCTCGCCGTGTCATTCCCTTTTTGTTGACAACAATCAGCATCGCCATTTCAACTTGCTTGCTTGTTTCTCAAGATGTTTTTGAACTGACGGTAGGTCACTTCACAGCAATCTTTATCGGTCTGGCGTTTCTGGCGGTGCCCATCAGCATTGGTCGATTCTTTGGTTTTTCGATTGTGACTGAGAAAAACCTAGCAGGGCTTCAGCCAGCCAGACGATTTGCATTCGGACTTAAAGACATCCTAGCATTAACATTTTGTGTTGCTTGGGCATGCCTAGCGGTCAAAACTCTTTTGCACTTAGAAGAAACAGGGTCGATAGGTTGGGAGCTTTGCGACTATTCCGTTCCACTCAGCTTTCTTTGCTCCCTTGGATTCGTCTCGTGTTTGTCACCAAAAAAGTGGTTCTTTCAGATGGGTTTCTCGACGACCCTTCTTGGAACTCTCCTTTGGATTAGTCACGATTGCTTCGTATTCTACAGCGGTTGCAGCCCGATCACGCTGGCGCACGGACTACTCGCCCCGAACGAAGTGACTTGGAACTTGAACGACGGCCGTTCGATCGCAAGCATCCTGCGATCTGTCGTCTCGTCGTTGGCCAGTGTTTTCATGGTTGCGATTGTCCTCCGCAATCACGGCTGGCGATTTGTTTGTGCCAATGTAGAGCAGTTGTCGTCAAATGCTCGGAACTGCCAACCAGGCATCCTTCTCAACTGCAAAGACTAAAACGGTATGCTTCTATGTCGCTTTTTCGATTCAATAGCTAGCGTGTAGTGCCGGTCGGCGTGAACGTGAAATCGGGGAACGTTGCAAGCTTCAGGAACAGTTGAGGACAACTGTTCTACATTGGTTTGTGCCCCAACCATGGGTTTGGTAGCCGCCTTTTGCTCCCGCAGCATGGTTTGCAATAGCGGTTTCGAAAACTCTTTCGCCCTAAGCAGGCGGATGGGGCGCTTGAAATTCAACTCGGAGCTTGGTTACGGGATGTGTAAACGCAAGTTTTTCCGCATGCAGCCCCATCGCACTCTGGCGTAAATGCTCGTCGGGCCTCTCGCGAGTCGCTCCACCCACCAAATAAAGTGGATCGTTTGCGATCGGAAAACCCAATGCAGCTAAGTGCAACCGAATTTGATGCGTTCGCCCCGTTACAGGAATCGCCTCTACCATCGAAAATCCGTCAGCAAGCCGCTCTCGCACGACAAACCGAGTCAACGCGTGAAGCCCCGAAGCCGATATCGCTCGTCCGCCATTTCTCAATGGTTCGTCGCCAATCGGCAAATCACATTCGCAATTGTCCCATTCAGGATGCCCCAGCACCTTGGCCACATAATGCTTCTCGACACCGCCGCTCTTAAACTGCTCCTGCAAAAACTGAGAATGAACGAACTTTCGTCCAAACACCACCAATCCCGTTGTGTGGGAATCCAACCGATGCGAAGGTCGCAACTTGTCTGGATAGTAAACGGCACAAAGAATCGTCTCCAACGTGTTCAAATTGAATCGCCCAGAAGGATGCATGGGTAGCGGTGCACTCTTGTTCAAAACGACAATTGCCGAATCCTCGTAAACAAGTTCAATCGAAGGATTGATTGGCGGTTCGACGTAATCCATCTGCTTCTGCAAAAACCGCTCTCCCTCTCGAACAATCTGATCACCGCAAACTTTTTTGGTTTGCAAAGACTCCTTGATCGCAATCGGAGCTCCCAATTCACCGCTATCAATCGCATTTTGCCACTGATCACGAGAATAACCGGGGTAGCTTTCAGCCAGCGCCTCAATCAATGGCAACCCAGCGGATCGCCTTGGAATCGAAATCCATCTGCGATTCTCGTACGGAACACACCCCTTTTGCAGCAAAGCAATACGATGAATCTCCTTTTGACGCTTCGAAATCGCCGCCTTGTGTTCCTCTTCAGGCGTTCGAAAGCAATAAGGACAAGATTTCGCAGCAACAAACTTCTCGGATAAAAGATCTTTAGGCGTCAAAACATGCTTGCATGCGAAGCATTCGCTGTGATCGCACTCGGCCAATCTTGAATTCACGGAGACCCGTTGGTCAAAAACAAAACAATCTCCGCGAAAATGAGCATGGTCACATTCCTCGAAGTACTTGAGAATCCCGCCCTCCAACTGATAAATCTCATTGAAGCCCAACCCCTTCATGTAGGGCCCAATCTTCTCGCAACGAATACCTCCCGTACAGAACATCACCACAGGATTCTCCTTAATCTCCTGGGGCAGATCCATCGCAGCTGTTGGAAACTGCCGAAAGGTCTTCAATCGAAGATCAATTGCCTTTTCGAAGGTACCGAGCTCCACCTCATAATCATTTCGAGTATCCAAAAGGGAAACCGGGCGTCCTTCGTCCAACCAACGCTTCAATTCCTGCGGCGACATTTTGGGTGATGCGGACTCCACCGGCTCAATCCCCTCCATTCCCACCGGGATGATTTCCCGCTTCAATTTCACCAACATTCGATTGAAGGGCTGATAATTGGTGACACTTTCTTTCACTTGCAGCGAACCAACCTCGGGAATGTTCTGGAGAAAAACCAAAACATCATCCACCGATTCACGGGAACCCGCAAGAAACAAATTGATCCCTTCGCCACTCAGAAGAATCGTGCCTCGCAGCTGAAGTCGGTAGCACAATGACTTCAATTCATCGCGCCGCTTTTCAAGACGATCCCATCGGAAAAATTTGTAAGCCGCAACATTGATGATGGGCATCGAGTGCTCGAGCGACAAAGATAATTCCGACGACATACAATTCCCCACATGCTCATCCACAAAATCGATTCCGCAACCCGATCCATTCGAAATCGGCGATCAAGCCCAATCATAACCCTTGTTGACAGAACGACCAAACTAGAAATGGCGTAACAACGGGCGAACGCCCAATGGCACTCACTTTGTTCGAAATGAGCCGCAGGCGCTAGCCGCGCTAACCGTATTGGCAGGGAAACCGTAACGCGGCTAGCGCCCGCGGATCAGTAATTTGCTTGCGCAAACTACGAAGTGAGTGACGTTGGGCGAACGCCCGGCGAACCCGATTCCACAAAAACAGGGCGAATCGGAGGAGAAGCTGAACAACCCACCGAACCGAAAGGCATGACATAGGCAAAAAAAAACCTCTCCTGAGAAATATCAAGAGAGGTTTAAAAATCCGGCGATACCTACTTTCGCATTGGTATACACTATCATCGGCTCGGAAAGCTTAACTACTGTGTTCGGGATGGGAACAGGTGATCCTTTCCGATATGGTCACCGGGAGGGAGTCACGAAGGCGTTAGCCTGTCGTGACCCATGTTGGATTGGTAAATGTCAAATCATATTGCAACCGCAATTGTAGGCATCGAATATCAGTGCAGGTTTAAGTGCAAGATACCGATGGTCAAGCGTTCGTCCATTAGTACTAGTTAGCTGAATACCTTACGGTACTTACACATCTAGCCTATCAACCTGGTAGTCTACCAGGGGACTCTCGCTACAAGTAGCTACGAAACCTTATCTCAGAGAGGGCTTCACGCTTAGATGCTTTCAGCGTTTATCCTTTCCGTAGTTAGCTATCCAGCCGTGCCACTAGCGTGACAACTGGTACACCAGAGCTACGTCCAACCAAATCCTCTCGTACTAAGGTTGAACCTCTTCAAGTTTCGTGCGCCCACGGTAGATAGGGACCGACCTGTCTCACGACGGTCTGAACCCAGCTCACGTACCACTTTCATTGGCGAACAGCCAAACCCTTGGGAGCTTCTTCACCCCCAGGATGTGATGAGCCGACATCGAGGTGCCAAACCGCCACGCCGCTGTGGACGCTCGGTGGCGATAAGCCTGTTATCCCCAGAGTACCTTTTATCTGATGAGCGATGACCCTTCCATTCGGAATCACCGGATCACTAAGACCTACTTTCGTACCTGCTCGACTTATTTGTCTCGCAGTCAAGCACACTTCTACCTTTACGCTCTTTGCCTGATTGCCGACCAGGCTGAGTGTACCATTGCGCTCCTCCGTTACTCTTTAGGAGGAGACCGCCCCAGTCAAACTGCCCAACTGACACTGTTCTAAGCCCGGATTCACGGGTCAAAGTTAGAATTAAAGCATATCCAGGCTGGTATCTCAACGATGGCTCCCCAGAGACTAGCGTCCCCGGTTCAAAGCCTCCCAGCTATTCTGCACAGAACATACCTCAACCCAATATCAGCCTACAGTAAAGGTTCATGGGGTCTTTCCGTCTAGCCGCGGGTATGTGGCATCTTCACCACAACTACAATTTCACCGGGTCGGTGGTTGAGACAGTGCACCAGTCGTTACGCCTTTCATGCAGGTCGGAACTTACCCGACAAGGAACTTCGCTACCTTAGGACCCTCATAGTTAGGGCCGCCGTTTACTGGGGCTTCGGTCGCGGGCTTCGCTTTCGCTAACTCTCTTCCTTAACCTACCAGCACCGGGCAGGCGTCAGACTCTATACCTCCTCTTACGAGTTCGCAGAGTCCTGTGTTTTTGATAAACAGTCGCTAGTGCCGATTTTCTGT
>JBIKLJ010000289.1:0-5413 GCA_044359895.1 Pirellula sp. | reverse complement strand
GCTAGCCGCGTTAGGGTTTCCCTCCAAAAGACGGTTGTCGCGGCTAGCGCCCGCGGCTCATTTCGAACAAAGTGAGTGCCATTGGGCGCTAGCCGCGTTTTGAGCCGCAGACTCAAGTTTCGATGTTGCTCGGTTTCGCGTTCAATCGCAATGCTGTTTCATTGGAACGCGTTGACCATGCAGGGCTATCATCCAACCACCGCTACAAGGGTATTACGGAAAGCCGCCACAGAATTTCTCAAACATTGATCATTTTGCGGCAAACACTCTTCCGATAGTTTTTACAGGTGACCCCTTCGGGGCTTCGTCAGGGCAAACTCGATTTGGTCTAGCTGGGGGCAGCGTGGATCATTTCGCAAGGTTCCGTTGGGGTCATCTCTTAAAACCGCGGCCGTGGCCATATCGGCAGATAAGGGGTTTCTACTTAACCACATTTGCCATGATGGCGAATTTCTTTCGTCCATAGCTTCCATTGTGACGGTCAGTTTGGCTTGGTGGCTCGGAGAGCATATTTTTATCCAAGTCTTACAACAACTATCAGCAATTCAAATTTATCCACGCTCTGAACCCCTTGAATTGCCGGTTCCCTAAAGTCCTTATTCTAGGACTTGTACTCACGGCATCTGCCTGTTTCCCAAGATCCGCGAGAATCCTCTGTTGCTGAATGCAAGCATTAGCCGATCCTCGCAAAGTCGAGTTGTTTAGGAGAACAACAGCACGGGTCCCCCATGCTTCCCTGACCTTAGCGTTCGCTGACCATTCACCCAATCGTATGTCCGTACACCAACGAACGATACTTGCTTCGGCCCCTCATTCCGTAAAAGCTTGGCCGGCCGAAGTTGCCCTGAACAGCATGAACCGGACATCTCGTCTACTCGAGGAGGCAGTTCCCAGCGTGCAAACAGTGCCTACCCTAAGCGTCATTGTTCCGGTCTTTAACGAAGCGAGAACGCTTCGCGAAATTGTTGAATCCGTGATGCTGCTTCAGGTGTCGAAACAAGTGATCATCGTCGACGATGGAAGCACCGATGGCACTCTTGAAGTGATTCAGTCGCTTCAAGAAGAGTGTAATGTGACCATCCAACTGCACGAGCGTAACCAAGGGAAAGGGGCTGCGATTCAATCAGGCATTCGGCTAGCCATCGGAGACATCGTCATCGTGCAGGATGCCGACCTGGAATACAATCCCCAAGATATCCTGAGCGTCATTCAACCGATTTTGGACGGCGAAGCCGATGTGGTCTTTGGTTCGCGTTACCTTGCAAATTCGCATCAAGATCAATCTGCGTTTCATCGCTTTGGCAACGCCGTTCTTACCGGCTTAAGCAATTGGATGACTCAGCAAAAGCTTACCGACATGGAGACTTGTTACAAAGCTTTCCGCCGGCAACTTCTTCAGAGTATTCCGATCGAGCAGAAAAGATTCGGCTTTGAGCCGGAAATAACAGCCAAGCTTGCAAAGAAGAAAATCGTGATTCGCGAGGTTCCGATCCGGTACCAGAGCCGTTCCTGGAAAGAGGGCAAAAAGATCGGGGTCAAAGATCTATTCAATACATTGTGGTGTATCTTGCGTTATCGTTTTGGGTAGCAATGTCGAACAGTTGTCCTCAACTGTTCATGAATCTTGCAACGATTCCCCATCTCAAGTTCAGGTTTGCAGGCATTCAAGCGCTCGGTTGAAAATCGAAAAACGCATTGGAAGCGTTGTATTCTGGTTTCTATAGTCGGGATGAAAACCTGGTTGGCAGTTCCAAGCAGTTGAGGACAACTGCTTTACAATGTTTCAGCTCGATGTCCGAGACTAACCAAGAAACGATTTCTAGTTCGGCTTGACGGGAACCGGGCAGCCTAAAAGAGGTTCGTCCATCGCGCGTAAATCCGTCGTTGGTAATCCCGCCGGGTAAGAGGCTCGCGTTAAGCCAATAGCAGCCTCAGCAATTTGAAGATGTTGGTTTTTCGTGGATTGGTAAAATGCGTTCGCGGTCTTGGGCAATTTCGGGCTACCGTGAAGCGGCTTGTCGGAGATGCACAATAGCGACGCAGAAGGGATTCGATAACGAAAGCCATTTGCCGCAACCGTGGCTGATTCCATATCGACGCCAATACTGCGGCTCGCTTTCAGATCATTCATTTTTCGACTTATCGCCAACTCCCAATTGCGATCCGCGGTGGTGTAGACGACTCCCATCCGATACGGAAGCCCTCGTTCCTCGAGAACCCTGGCGAGGTTTCGATTGAGCAAGAAGCTGGGCGTGACGGGGACGGATCTAGACAATGCATCGTCCAGAACTAAATCATCGCGCATGTAGCTAGTTGCCAACACAAAGTCACCAATCTCTTGGTGGTTACGAATCCCAGCACAATGTCCGACCATCAACATTGCATCCGGTCTTAAAACAGCTAAGTGGTCTGTAAAGTTTTTAGCGTTCGAGGGCCCAACGCCAATGTTCACAATGGTAATGCCGTTGCTATCCATTTCCGGCGAATGCAAGGTTGGCATTTGCACGTCGCTGCGACAAGATGCAATCGCGTTCGGGTGCAACTGGCGAAACGCATCCATGTGCATCTGGTAGTTGGTCAACAGCACATAGCGCTGAAAGTCCTCTGCCCGCGTACCGGTGTAATGCTCCAGTCGTTCAAGCGACAGTTCCACTCTTTCTGGGCCAAACAAAAATACCTTTTTAAGCGTCTGGTCAAAATTGGACTCGTCGATGGCTGTCAGCAGCGAAGGAGAATGGAGATCGATCCTCATTTGGGAAGGAGTGATTTCGATCTCCGCTCCTCGCTCTGCAAGCTTCAGCAATTCGCGTCGAAGGTACCAGCGATAGGCCGTAGGTCGCGCGATCTTACCCGAGATAGTGGGGTTGTGCTTGGACCAATGTCTGACGACGGTAACTTTGGAATAACGCCCCTGAGCGTAGTGTTCCTCCATCCTTCTGCAAGCTTCGTCGATTGCAGCAGGAAGTCCATCGAGGTTGGTTTGCGAAATTCGATAGACTTCTGACATGCGTGAGCTCCGGCGAAATTATTTGTTTTGCAGATACTTGATTGCGTCTAGGTTGAGCGATTTCGAAGTCCGCTCCAATTATCGCTGGTTCTTCCAGTCTCGCCAAAGCCACTTGAACGATTCGGGCATGATCGCGCCGCCATGTTTGTCATTGTGTCCGCCAGTTCCATAAACAAACTCGTAATCGTATTTTGCGAACTTGAGTGCTGCTGCCATCTCTTGGTTCGCGAGCGGCCAGTTTCCAAATTGATTGTCCAAGTCTCCGCTTCCATCTTGCAAGAAGACTCGAATGGGTTTGGGTGGATTTTTGCGAATCTTTGGTGGGTAGTTGTGCCCACCTCGGATATCCACAAAGCTTCCCACATGGCTTAGCACTTTACGAAACATGTCGGGGCGTTCCCAGGCTACTGTGAAAGCGCAGATGCCACCTGAACTGATGCCGCCAATTGCCCGCATGTCTGGGTTGTCCGTCAACTTGTAGGTCTTGGCCAGCTCCGGAAGCATCTCGTCGATGACGAATTTGGCGTACTGATCTCCTAGTGAATCGTACTCAAAAGATCGGTTTGCGGGCGATGGTTCCCAGCCCGGTTTGCTGGGCAGAGCTCCCTTGTGACCTGGGTCTAAAAACAACCCGATCGTGATCGGCATGTCACCTGAATGAATCAAGTTGTCCATTACCACGGGCGCTCGAAATGTACCATCGCGTTTGACGTAGGTGTGCCCATCTTGAAATACCATCACGGCGGCTGGTTCGGAACCATCGTATTGCGCTGGTACGTATACGTAGTATCTTCGCTTTGTTCCTTCGAAGACTTTACTTTCCCACGTGTACTCGGACACTTTCCCTTGCGGAACATCGGCTTGAACTTGAGATTCAGGCCCTAGCTTGTACTCGCTGTCGTCCGATCTGGCTTGTGGCCCTATCGACACCATCGACAAAAGACTTAGCCCGACGCAGAACGCAAAGCTCGCACATTTTTTCTTCATGGTTGGTTTTCGATTCAAGAGAGGTACAAAGCAAAAAAGCAAATTCTGAGCAAGCCGGAGCCCGAAAGCTCCTGCATCTGGAAAAAAGACCGTTACGTCGATTCTAGTCCCGTTCCAGTTTTAGATTCCCCCATAGCCCCCAATCTGCACCGTTGCCATCGCCAGCATCGTCGGTGATCAGGGTCAATTGGATAACTTGGCTAACATCAAGTTGAAACGCACCGAGCGAAGTATCTGGTCGCGATCGCCACAATTCTTTTCCATCCGCCAGGACGATGAAGGTCACCGACCCGTCGTGGCCGTCCGCAAGCCCTGCGATTCCACTTAGTTTATTCCACTTTCCGCCGAGCTCGTAGGCGTAGCTGCTTGGGGCGTGAGCGTACAGACCTTTCGGTATCAGTTGGCCAGAGAGCGATAGAACCATTGACTTCTCGGGCAAACGATTGGCGACAGGCTTCAGCCACCCGACCTTCGCATCGAGCCATTTGCAATCGCTGAGCCAGCACGACTTCCCCTCGACCTGGGTTGAGTCTGTTCGCGTTCCCTTTGCGATTGAGTCAACGAGCGACTTTGCCACATCCAAAACAAGCTGGTCCGTAGGCGTGGTTCTTTTGGATTCTTGGATGCGATTGAGTTCGCGGGCGATCGCGTCTTGATCGCGTTGGTTGATCGCTTCGATCAATTTGGAAAGTCGCTGCTTGGCCTGGTACGAAGTTACCTCCACCGATCCATCGGCCGAAACAGAGTATGGGATGGAGGCGAGTTGATCTCCGATATTACCACCTTGGACTTGGCAAGCCACGATGCGAAGCGAACTCGACTTGTTCTTCGCAAGAGCGTTGCAGTTGAGCGAGAAGCTGCCATCTGCTTGGGGTACTGCAGTGACCGTGGTTGCATCGTAGTCCGATCCACCTGAAGGATCCATGTAGCCAACGATTGCATAAACAGGCGGGGATGCCGTGACGGTGCCTGTGAACACAAACGATTTGCCATCTGCCGCGATCTCAATTGCCTGGTTGGAAAGCTGAGCGTTGCTTGGTAGTTCACGTCCTTTATCGGAACGTGAGAACAAGGGGTGGCTAGCTAGACGCAATGCCTCCCCGAGAGTCAAGAAAGATCCACGTCCTTCTTTTCGGATTTCTTCGCGATAGGTTTGGTTTCCATTTCCCATCAATGCGGTTCCAAATGCACGTCCTTCGTCGGGTCTTTGGCGATTATGCGGTAACCCCAAGGCGTGCCCAAGCTCGTGGCAAACACCTCCAACGAAAATCGAGTTGTAACGACCGATGGAAATATCACCGTACTGCGAGTCCCGGATCAGTGGGCTTTTTTCCGATAGCCTAGCTGAATCAAGAAGGGGTGAATCCACTTGCCATGCTGTCCCCCCCTGCACGCCACCTCCGGCATAATAGGGGCTAT
>JBIKLJ010000288.1:0-5415 GCA_044359895.1 Pirellula sp. | reverse complement strand
TGGAGCGCTTCGTTAGCAATGTTAATCGCCGCATCGACATCGCCAGAGTTCAATGCAAATCGTGCATCTTTCACCAATTGCTCAGCGGAACTGGCAAGCATCATGCCAACGTCTCGCAGTGCATCGGAACCAGGCAACGGCATCAGTAAGCCAGCGTTAGGAACCGATTTTTCAAAAATCTGACCTAGGAATGCAAAATCTGGGTTGGAGGGCTCGCTCGCCACATCCCATGTCATCGATTCTTCTTCGCCGAGCACAGATCCCGTCAGCGTCACTTTGCCCGATACGGATTGGTCCTTGAGTCGTCCGATCAAAATGGAGTCGCGATCTAGTCGCATCGGAGGAAGCTTGCCGGGCAAAACCGACTCAACCCCCGTAGGCCAATTTGCTGTCGCTGGCCAGAAAACAGGACCAACCGCAGCCTTTGCCAATTCGTTTCCGATTTGCTGGCAGGTCGCCGAGATGTTTTGACGAACCAAAACACGACCACCCGTTTGGCTGGAAAATATAGCAAGTAACTCACAATCCGTTTTTGGCCCAATGGCTAGCGAATGGACGGTTGTTCGCGACTCGCGGAACGAATCCACCAAGTTTTCAAATTCAGATGTGTTCAACAGATTGGATAGGTGACATCCGTCACCAATGTAAACAATGTTGGAATCCTTCTCGTCACCCAACTCGCGCCGAGCAGCTCGCAAGGCACCTGCAAGATCAGTCGTCCCCAAAGGAACTCGCAATTCCAACTTCTTGAATCCGTCGGTGATCGAGTCGCTCGAGGGCTTGGACGCTTTGGCCAAGACAATCGGCTCGACATCGCATGCCAGCAAGCTTACCGTCGCATCGTCCGGCAGGGATTCAACAATTGCTTGAGCGACATCGATGGAATCGGTCCTGAAGTCGCCCGATTGCGATGCGGATGTATCCACAACGATGGCAACTCGTACGTTGGCCGATGCGGTCAGTTCCTTGTTCGGAACCAAACTAAGGGCAAAAAGCGTCTGGTCTTCGCTTGCGAAAGTGACCATGCGTTGGCTTGCACTCTCTCCAGCTTCGGAACGACTGCAAGTCCCAATCAAAATACCAGCCGAAAAGAGCGATGCGGCAAGCGTGGCTTTGCCGAAACATGCAGTCGCTATCCTTCTTGGAAACGCTGAAACACACTGAATCTTCATTGCTATTCGCTCCGATTTGGCTCGAACGTGGCGGCGGAAAAGAGACATAAACGAACCATTTAAGGGTGCTTGACTTGGAAACCGATCCCGGACATCTACTTTTCCGAGGAGTGTATCAATCGTATTTCTGAGCAAGAGAATTCGCCAATAAAAACTTGGTAATTCAACGATTATAGACACTTTCGGTCCAGTTATGACCCGTACGAAGCTCTTCGGGAGCAAATTGCAGGCCAGATGCCGTTTTTTTTCCAGTTCGTGCAAATTGAGGCTATGGGCATCGGGGTATGGCCGAAAAACAATGCCAAATCTCTGGTGATTGATAAACGAAATTTTTTTCTCGCCTCCTAGCACTCCTCCCCTTCGGCATGTTTTAGGCGTTTTGCGACACGCAGTTTGCCAGGACCGAAGCAAAATTGAACACGCGCCATCGGAAAATTCGTTAAATTTTCCCCAATCCCCTCAATCCCACCCTGGCCCTGTCCGATGTACCGAATGGGACATTTCGTTGAATACGGCATGGGATGGAGCTTTGAATATGTTTTGCTCTTCAAAAATCGAGTCGCAATCGCATTGGATGCGAGCATTTGTGGTTTCTTTCGCATTGCTGATGGTTGCAAACCCATGCGTCGGGCAAGATGATTCTGACGATTCCCAGGATCCCAAGTCATCGGAACAGGCCAAGTCGCCTAGCGTTTTTTCGCGGATGTTCGGCCCCAGCACCAAAAAGCCTTCGCCACAGGCTTCGAAACCCAAAGTTTCGGCATCCACCACAGCAGCCAAAGGCAACCGCGGTGGCTTCATGGTTCCGCTCAAATCCTTCACCAAGGCGTTTCGTGCCCCAAGCGAAGCCGAGATTGCGGAAACCATGGATGTCGAAGATCTGATGCCCAAAACCCCTCCGCGTCTACCTCGCGAACCCTTTCGCAATCTAACGAGGTCGCAAGAACGACGCGACCGAGCCACGAACGATTTATCAGTAGAAGTTGAAGAACCTTCGCTTTTTCCTATTTCACCGATTCCCGGCCCTCAAGTCCGAACCAGAAACGACAACGGCGGCGGATTGACGACGGCAGAAAGCTCTTCCCAACCGACCGGAGGCCCTGGACGAGCACCCATCGTTGGTGGAGATCCCCCGGTGAAACCTCTTGGTAAACCCAAAAGCAGCACGCCCACAATTGCAAATGCCCCTTCCGTGCGATCCAAAACGGAAAGTTTCAACACCAAAGCCGAAGCAGCAGCCAACAGCAAAAACGATGCATTAACTCTCGAATCAAGTTCAACGTCACGTCGAACTGCTTCGAATGCTGTTATCACCGAATCACCCTCCCCTACCGTTTCCGATATGCCAAGCCTTCAGGAGGCGATCGCTAAACGAAGCCAATCGGCATCCAACCAGGTTCAAGAAAAAGCTTTGGCCACCGCTTCCTTGACGACAACGAAAGCCAAAAACCTGCTGGATCTTGGTGACTCGAACGCTTCGGCCACGATTGAGAAGCCGTCGGCCCCCGATGTCAATCCTTCGCAAGAGCTTGCCACAACGACAGAAGAAGACAACGACGATCTTCCCAAGATCAATCGCTCTAGCAACGTGGCCTCCGAAGTGAAACGTCGCAGCTCAGACCAACGCAGCGACGAACGTTCGGCGGTTGGTTCTACCGCATCTCCTGCACTAAGGCATGAAATGTCGGTACCAAGCGTCAAGGTCAATGTCAACGGACCCTCTGCTCTTTTGGTCAATCAAGATGCCAGCTATGAGGTTGTCGCCAAGAACGATGGACGCAGTTCGCTCAACGGCTTAGCTGTCCGAGTAGCCGTTCCGACTCATGTCAATGTTGGACAGTTTTCTGCTTCGGCTGGTACAGCTCAGCTGGACAAAGATCAAGATGGAAACGCCATCGTTTGGCAATTGGATCAACTGGAAGCGGGTGAGTCCAAGAACCTTCGACTGATCCTCCAGTCTCCTAAACCTGAACACTTCGCTTTAGGTTTGGAATGGACGCTGATGCCTCAGTTGGCAGAGCTACCATTGCAAGTGCAACAACCTCAGTTGGCCGTCGCGATTGAAGGGCCTTCTGAAGTCGAATTCGGTAAGCCACAGACATATCGGATTCGAGTCAAGAATCCCGGCAACGCAGATGTCAAGGCGGTTTCGATCGCGCTGACCGCCGAACCGTATGGAAGCAATCAGTCCGATATCGGCGATGTGGCTGCGGGAGAGGAACGCGTGGTGGAAGTGGAAATGACGTTTCAACAATCAGGCACTCTGCCGGTGGTTGCCACGGCATCCAGCACCGTCTCCCAGTTGAAGGCTCAAAGCGCCGTCGATGTTCAAGTTCGCCAATCCGAGCTGGTAGCGAACTGGTTTGGACCTTCGGAATTCTATCAAGGCAGCCCTACAGAATACGAACTGGAATTAACCAACACGGGCACGATTGCCGCAGTCGATGTGGAATGCAAAATCAAATTGCCTCAAGGCTCCGAAGGTGTCACCCTTCCACCTGGTTCTACACGCTCAGGCGACTTCGTGAAATGGGACATTAAGCGAATTGAACCTCAACAAAAGCTGAGTATTCCACTTCAGATGACATTGACAAAGATCGGCGAAAACACGATCCAGTTCGATGCAAAATGCAGCTCCAGCATCGATGCGAATGCCACCATTCTTACCAACATTGATTCGATCGCAGACCTACACCTTGCGGTGACCGATCCTGTTGCACCTGCACCGGTTGGTCAGCCCGTGGTTTACGAAATTGTCATCACCAATCGCGGTAAGAAAGCGGCCTCGGAAGTCGAAGTGGTCGCACAGTTTTCTGAAGGTGTTGAACCGATTCGATTGGAGGGTGGTGCTGGACGAATTGTACCTGGACAGGCGATTTTTAATCCTGTCGCAACCATCAAACCCAACGAAAAACTCGTCCTGAAAGTCTTTGCCGAAGCTTCGAAAGCGGGAGTGCATCGATTCCGGACCGAAGTGAAATGCGTGGATAGCGATGCCGATCTTTTGGAAGAAGAATCGACCCGTTTTCTGGCAACTAACAGCAAGTCCGATCGACGCTAAGCTGAGATTTCATTCACACTGAGATGCGAAAAAACATTCCAATAATCAAGACGCCAACGTCCTGAGACTTTGGAAAGCCTTGTGATCGAAGTGTTCACGACTTCCCCTAGCTTGGATTCGATGTCGTGATCATCCAGCAAGGCTTCGATCAATCGCAACTTGAAATCCGCATGAATCACCATCGCAACTCGGTCGCTTGGGCTATGTGTTTGTGACTCCGTTTCAAGCCAAGCCTTCACGCGCTGTGCACGATGGTTGGCTTCTTCGCGCGTTTCATAATGATCGAGATCAAACCACCCAGACTCTTCAATACGTTCATCTAAATGCCATGCAGCATAGCGCTTCGATAGAGTGTCGCGTCCCATGCCACGCTCTGCAATACGTGGATTAGGTAGATAACCACGATGGCACCCTCCCTGTTCGTAAATGTCCTGACGTACAACCGGCCTTAACCCAGTCAACTCCGCGACAGGCCGAGTTGTTTCGAGAGATCTCAGAAAAGGACTGCAGTAAAGGGTCGTTGGCTCCAATGCCCGAACTGCAGTTGCCAGCTTCTTGGCCTGGACAACACCTAGCTCGGTAATGTTTGGATCGGAAACTCGAAGATGGTCCGGTAACGCATTATTCTCCGATTGAGCATGCCGGATCAAAATCAAACAGGGAAGGTGATGCATGAAGATTTTTCGCTGGTTGATCGCGAGTGTTGCGGAAACATGAATAAAAACAAAGCCCAGCAATGTACTTAGCCTTCGGCTATTCGTCAAAAGCCCATCCCAGGTTATTTCTGGTGGCTAACTTGAGCCATTGGGCGCTAGCCGCGGATTATTCATGAACCTAGTTCGGTTTGGATGTAAGTCAAGCTCGCGTAAGTTGTTACGTTGAGTTGCAAACAACGCAGATTGTTTTCACAACCCGATGCGTAACGGCTTGTTGCTTTAATGGTACGACGGACTTCCTAGTCCGTCGCATTCCCCACGGACGGACTCGGAAGTCCGTCGTACCGCCATTACCCAATAACGACTTCCCTAAAGCAACGAGCGCTCACGCTTCGGCCTGTTGCTTTAATGGTACGACGGACTTCCTAGTCCAGGGCTTTCAAGGTCTTTTGTTCGCGGCCTCGCGTAGTAACTTCGCTGTAGAAACATGCGTTTTCGTTCGAGTCTTCGGAGGCTTCACCACTTG
>JBIKLJ010000287.1:0-5424 GCA_044359895.1 Pirellula sp. | reverse complement strand
GAGCAGCGAACGCCGAACCTTGATTCGGTGGCCCCAGCATGACAATTCGGTTCAGACGCGGTAATACATTCGTCGGGTCACCGTCTCGCTGCCATTCTCCAATGGCCTGCCGAAAGACAATGTTCCCAAGACTATGCCCAACCGCACTTATCTTGGGATTCCCCGGCAGGTTTTCAATCAATTCCCTGAGGGCGGCGGAATGCGATGCAATGCTGTCCCGCGTGCTTGCATAGGAAAAATAAACAGCTGTTCGTCCCGGTTTGTTTTCGTTGCTCTGCTTCGCGGATTCTTGGTCGTAACGTAACAGTTCGGTTTCGATCGGAGACATGCTGCTTGCTGTTCGCATCAAACCGTGCATCAAAATCACCACTTCGGTGGGAGCCTTGACATTGGAACTTCTCTCAACAACAAGCGACAGTTCGTCCAGTACCGCTTGACGTGAACCCCACGCTCGACGAACCGAGTTGGGATCGAGCAAACGCCAATGGTTGAGAGTGCTGTTGTACTGCACTCGCCAACCATGGAACCATCGGTAGTCTGTCCAAAATTGCATACCACCCATGGTTGGCAGTGGTAGATTCCAGTTTGCTTTTTCTTTCAAGTTATCACTCACTTCATCTAAACCTGTGTCGGGCTGAGCGAATCCGATCGTGGCTTGAAAAAAGAAGACCGTTACTAAGATTGGCACTTGTCTCAGCATGGCAATGCTCGCACCGATGGAATACCAACGTATCGCATTTGCAAAAGCTTGAAACAAGTTTGTGAACGGCTTAAGCATAATGCAAGGGATCAAAACGAGCTTTTGAGAGCCGCTTGCGAATCCTTTTTTGGGATATTGGAATCGTCAGAGGCGATTTCCAATTCGGGTAAGCGAATTCGGACGCCGTTCTTTCCAAAGACGATCGGTATCAGTTCTTTCGAGACACCTGCGTCGTAGGTTAGACCGTAGTACTTGTGAGCCGGTGCAGAGAGTCGTAAGACCCAACGCAGAAGCTCGATACGAATCGACTGGAAGAATGGCAAATCCGGTTGGCTGATGATCTCTTCTTCACCCACCTCGACAATCCAGCGGTCGGCTGCGATTTCCATCTTGCCGCGGCGCTGAAGGTCCTTCAGAGCTCCACGGATGTCGGTTTGCTCCATGTATCCGTAGGTCACATTCACCGCGTAAATATCGTTTCCAAGCTTGATGACTTCGTATCGGTTCGCGTCATCGAAGGTTGCATTGGAAATCTGGTTGATATGAAAGAGCGTTACGTGCGAAGGGAGAACGCCGTATTTTTTCAGGAAGACGCGCAACGTAACGGGGGTGTAGTCATCGAGTGTGCGAATAGGCTGGGAGCATAGGAAGACCGCAGCGCGATCGCTTTCTACCAGTCGACGGCGACCTTGGATCAGTGTTCGGGCCAACGGCAAGTTCTCATCGATGGCGATTTGAATCTCGTCCACCTTCTCACGGAGCATCACCAACCAGTCGATCTTCTTTCCTTCACGGAAGCCGAAATCGTAGAAGGCGCGAGCCATTTGCGAACGCCCCCATTGCCAAGTCATCATGATCACGACCAGTACGGATGCGATCCCAATTGGGAAGTAACCTCCGCTAGCGATCTTGGTTAGGTTGCTGACAAAGAACATCATGTCGATACACATGATGGGGGAACAGACAGCCAGGACTTGCCAAAGCTTCCAATTCCAGCGGTAAAAGGCAACGTAGCCAAACATGAGCGTGGTGATTCCCATGGTTCCGGTGACAGCGATGCCGTAGGCGGATGCAAGATTTCCTGCCGTTCGGAACGATAGGGTCGCAATGACACAGCCGACGAAAAGGGCCCAATTCACCGAAGGGATATAGACTTGCCCTTCCGCTTCATGGCTGGTGTAACGCACTAGTTGCCGAGGTGCAAACCCCAATGCAATGGCTTGTTTGACAATCGAAAACATGCCCGTGATCAAAGCCTGGGAGGCGATAAATGCGGCACAAGCGGCGACACAGAGATCCGCAACATAGATCAGCTGATTCAGTGTGGTATAGCCTTCGATCTGTGGCGTGAGCGCGAAGAACGTGTTGGCTCGCGGAGGTACTCCTAGCTCAAGAAGGTATCCAACCTGCCCTGCGTAATTGACCAGTAGGCATGGCATAACAATGGAGTACCAAGCCAACATCACGGGTCTTCGGCCTGAGTCCGCCGGATCGACGCTCATCCCATCGCAACATTGCTTCTTCGTGCGGCGCATGAAATGGCCGATGTCCGCATACTTTGCTTCGCCACCTGTGATCGCAAGTACTACGACACCAAATATTGCGAACATGCCTAATGTTGGAAAGCTCCATACGAAGTCGAAGGCGTACATGGGATTGACTGCCTTGAACACCTCTGGATTGCGCATCACCCAAGGCAAGCCTTTGAGCGCGATCCATGGGAACCAAACCAGCAGCATGAACCAGCCGAACATTCCGCCAACTTTGCTGGTGCCACGCCATTGAGGTTTAAACAAAATGAAAAGGCTGATTAAAGTCGCGATGATCGCCCATTGTTCACCCAATGGTTCGTACGCACCCAGCATGCTAATGGCAGGAGTGATGATGCCATCCGCGGCGAGCAGGCCTGCGGCAGATACGACGAAAAAGCTGAGAATGCCTAGTCCAAATATTTTGCCCGTGTATCCTCGCAGCAGTCCCCACAATGCGAAATCTCCTCCTTCGCCGCGATTGTCCGCTCGCATAATCAGAAGGTCATATTTGACGGTCAAGAAGATCAATGCCCAAAAGATTAAGCTCAGGCTACCGAGTGCTTCATTGGCGGTTACCAGATCGCGGCCACCATTCTTTAGGATTGCTTCCAGTTGCTCCTTCGGCAGATGTTCATGCTTGAGTCGGATTGTTTCCCGTGTCAGTTCCATCACGCAATACAGAACCGATGTTCCGATGTCGCCGTAGACCGTTCCAGAGGCCTCGCGAATTTTGGTGAATAGGCCAGACCCGTGCGAATGGTGATCGTCCGATGAGTCAGACTCGGCCGCTTTTGCGTTTTCAGGATCAGGGTTGGAGATAGACGCTACGGATTGAATTCCGTCAGAATTAGGACTAATGTCCGAGTCGCTCACGATACAATTTTCCAAGAGAAATGAATTGGGTGGCATTGTGCCACATCATCATCATTAGCATCGTTCGCATTTACGCAATAGCCTTCCCCACAAGAGGGGGGTGGGTCGATGGAGATGTTTCACGGAAATTCGTCCGGATTCAACACTATCCCGAACTGAAATCGAAACGAAACTGTCGACCGACCTTCTTCAGCCAATCATGGCTTGGAGAATAGACAACGACGATATCGTTGATTGACACCTTCTCGATATCATCCATTCCTGCGTACCGCTTGGCTCTACGCAGCGTTTGCTGACATCACAATCGCTACATTCATTTTGGATACAATGGTGGCTTCGTGATTGCATATTTCCGACGACTGCCCCCATTTCATCTAATCTCTAATGAGTGAATCCGATTCATTTCAATCTCTTCCTGTTCGCGAACAAGAGGTCGCGGTTGATTACGAACACTCGGTAAACTTGGCTGACGTTCTGCAGTCTCTCAACGTTTCTGTATTGCTATCAACCTATCAGGCTGGAAAGCTTGTCCTGATTGGAAGCCAAAGCGATAAGCCGACCTTCTCATTTCATTCATTTGACCAAGTCATGGGAGTCGCGGTTGGAAAAGACCGAATTGCTGTTGGTTCGCGCCGCCAGATTCACTTTCTCAGTGCAGCTCACGAAGTTGCACCGACTGTGCCTCCCGCCGGAGCATTCGACGGTTGTTTTCTAACTCGAAATAGCCTGACCACCGGTAGTATCCATGGACATGATTTAGCGTTCGGCTCCGAGGGTCTATGGGTGGTCAACACTTTGTTCTCATGCTTGTGCACTCTGGATGGCGAGTACAACTTTTTCCCTCGGTGGAGGCCCCCTTTCGTATCGCAACTGATCGACCAAGATCGCTGCCACCTGAACGGGATGGCTATTGAAAATGGAGTGCCACGCTATGTGACGGTGCTTGGCTTGACCGATGAGCCTGCGGGATGGCGAAGCAACAAAAAAAGCGGCGGGGCCATTCTGGATGTTCCCTCCGGCGAAGTTGTCATCCAAGGTCTGTGCATGCCTCATTCGCCCCGTGTGCACCAAGGCCAGTTGTGGGTTCTGAACTCGGGGCGCGGCGAACTATCCATCGTCGATACTAGGACAGGGAAACTACAAGTCGTTGCGTCCCTGCCCGGTTACACACGCGGACTTTCGTTCCACGGCAACTATGCTTTTGTTGGCTTGTCGCGTATTCGCGAAACGAATATCTTCGGCGGACTACCCATTGGCGAAAATCCCAATGAACTCCACTGCGGACTAGGCATTGTGGAGCTTTCGACCGGTCGCACGGTTGCAACGTTGCGTTTCAAGACAGGTGTGGAGGAACTGTTCGCGATTGAGACCCTACCTGGGGTTCTCAATCCAAAAATCGTAGGGCCTTCGCCGATCCCGGGTGATGAGCACGAAATCTGGATCGTGCCACCGCTCGATCGACATACGATGGCAGTTCAAGTGAAGCCCGGCCCGGTTAAGCCAAGCCAGTATGATCCAGTCCATTCTGGCAACTTGGTTGAAAACAGTTGGGCACAGTTCAGCAGTGCGGATGTTCCAGCCTACGATTCTAAAACGGTTGAGGACAACCGTTCTACATTGACCGTCGCCGAGCTCATTGCCCAGTCAGATGCCGCTCATGCTGCGGGCAATATATCAATAGCCCTCGAACTGCTTCAGGAAGCATTAAGTCGTACACCTCATTCGGCGGATTTGCTGAACCGCGCCGGAAATCTCCATCAAGATCTTGGAAACCAGGATGCGGCGTTACAGTACTATCAAAGCGCCGTGCAGGCGAACCCGGATTGTGCGCCGGCGCATCAAAACCTTGGAATACTATGGACTGTCAATAACCAGCCCATGCGAGCCCTAAATCATTTTGGATTGGCGCAAAAGTCACTGCCCAATCCCATGAATTTTGTTCTCGGTGCGAAGGTCTTACCGGTGCTCTATGACGACTTGGAGCATATGAAATATTGGAGATCAAGATACGTTCAATGCGTCCAAGCCTTAGTGGCGGATGGAGTGCAAATCGACACCGCCAACGCTTTGGCCGACACCAGCTTCTATCTTGCCTACCAGGGTGAAAATGATCACGACATCATGGCAAACCTGGGCAAGGTTTACCGAGGCGTGGATTGTCCCCAGGCTCGACGTGATCGTAGGCCGAAAGGCAGCAAGATTCGTGTTGGATTTGTCTCGGCATATTTTCGCGACCATACCATTGGGAGGCTCAACTTAGGACGCATTCGCGGTTTATCGAGAGAATCGTTCGAGGTGTTCGTAATCGCATTGAATCGT
>JBIKLJ010000098.1:0-18564 GCA_044359895.1 Pirellula sp. | reverse complement strand
GTATTCTGGATTGCATTGACCGGGGGGCGATTCGGGGTTGCAAGGCTTGCGGCATTCGCCTCTCGGGCCTTAGGGGACGCGAGTGGAACCAGGTTTTCTAATTCCGTCGATATCTTCTGAATCTCCGAACGGAGCTGCTTTACCGTCTGCTGGACGTCCGGGCTTACCGCTTTTTCGATCGGACGATCACCATGCTTCACTCCGGACAAACATGCAACCATGGCGAAATAGTCGCGCTGTGTGATTGGGTCGAACTTGTGGTTATGACATCGAGCACAACCAACCGTCAATCCTAGAAATGCACTGCCCGTTGTACTGACCATGTCGTGAAGTTCATCGGACCTTTGCTGAGCAGTCAAGACAGGGTCCGGCGATTTGACTTGATCCCACGGCCCACCCACAATAAAACCGGTCCCGAGATCTGCCCCAAGCGAATCGCCAGCGAGCTGCTCACGAAGGAACTGATCGTAGGGCATGTCTTGATTGAAGGCATCGATAACGTAGTCTCGGTAACGCCATGCATTTGGCCGCGGCTGATTCATTTCAAAACCATTGCTCTCCGCGAAACGAACCACATCCAGCCAATGTCTCGCCCAGCGTTCTCCATAACGAGGCGAATCCAGCAGTCGTGAAACCATAAGTTCATAGGTATGGCCATCTTGCTTCTCGTTCCGTAGGTCGGAAAGGTACGCGTCGATTTGTTTCGGTTCTGGTGGCAAGCCAGTCAAGCCGAAGGTCAAGCGTCGAAGCAAAGTACGCGGTTCCTCTTGCTGAGAGATCGTTAGTCCGTGTTCGTTTAACTTGGCTGCGATGAAGGAATCGATCGGATTGGCAAAAGTACGTCCATCGGACAAGGTTGGTACCGACGGTCGGACTACCGGTTGCGAAGACCAAAGCGGTTTCGTTTCTACTGCCCCAGCAAGCTCATCAGGCCACGCCGCCCCTTGATCGATCCAGGTTCGAAGGATCGAGATTTGTTCTGCCGACAAAGGCTGGCTGTCGCTGTCTACGGGAGGCATCTTTGTGTCGGCGGTAGCACCCGAGGCTGCGGTAATATCGAGACTGACGAAACGAATCAAAGGACTTGCATCTGCGCGATGAGGGATAACAGCAGCCTCTGCCGAATCGCCCCCTTGGAACGCAATGTCGCGGACATCCAGTCGATAACCACTTTGCTGCTCGGATGGTCCGTGGCATGCATAGCAATGAGATTGAAGAATCGGCAGAACTTCGGTCGCAAAATCGACTTCAGCGGCTTGGACCGATCCCGATAAAGCAACCCCTTCCACTGTCAGCGAAGCAACGCTACAGCCAAAGAGAAAAACAGCTAGATACAAGGAAGAACGCAGAACAATCACTGTGGTATGCATGGTTTTTACGGCGGGGTTGCAATCGGGGGGACTTTCTATGATAGTTGATTTCGTTCGATCAATCACGCAGTCTTGTCCGAAAAAGACCTCAAGATTGGTACTCAGTGACCTATTATCCATTAGCCGATGCTAGTGACACAGATTCAATATCCCTTTCCCTCCAGGGCAACTTCCATGTTTTGCATTCGCACTTTTTCTCTCGCGTGCTGTCTTTCCCTCCTTTCCACGGTTTCCTGGGCACAATCGGCGAAAACGGACTTGATCCTTCCTGGCGAAACGTTCGCAATCGAAGGACGTCCGGCCTTCGTCTTTTTACCGAAAGAAAACTTGAAGCAAGTTCCTCAACCGTGGGTGCTGTACTGCATCACCGTTCCCGGGTACCCAGACGTTCACGAAAAATGGCTCCATGAACAGTTGCTCCATGCGGGTGTTGCTGTCGCTGGAGTGGATGCAGGAGAGTCTTTTGGTAACCAAGCTGGAGTCAAGCTGATGGACAGCCTATACGAACACCTTGTGACAAAGCGTCATTTTTCCAAGCGGCCAGCCGTACTGGGACGCAGCCGAGGTGGTTTGCAGGCAATGAGCTGGATTGCAACGGGGCCTGAACGTGCAGCAGGCCTTGCGGGAATTTACCCCAACTACGACTTACGAGCTTACCCAGGAATCGACAAAGCAGCCTCAGCCTACGGGCTGTCCGCCGCAGACCTAGCTCTGCAAGAACCGAAGCTGAATCCAATCCACAAAGCCAAGGTTCTAGCTGCTGCAAAGGTTCCTGCCTTTATGCTTCACGGTGACAGCGACACCGTGGTTCCCATCGAACCCAACTCCAAAACCGTCCAAGAAGTATATCAGCAAGCTGGCGTGAAGGATCTTGCTCAATTGGTGGTAATCGAGGATGGAAAACATGATTTCGATGAACGCTGGTTTCGGAATCAAGCCATGGTCGATTTCCTGATTCGCGCTTCCATAGCGAAATAAGCAGATCGCAGCGACGAAAAGAAACCAGTTTTCATGGCTGCCTCGGCTACTACAGCGATAAAAGGGCCTCGTCACCTCAGCCACTACGGGTTTGAACAGCAGGCGAGTCGATGCAATGCCTATTCCGCGATCGTGACCACCTTCAAGTTGTCGTCTGGAATCCGATCGATCATCAGATTCCTAGGGTCGATACCTGCTTGATACGGAAGCTCGTCCACCGTGAATTCAAGTTCGTGCTTGCCACCCGTCAACTGAACTCGCTTCCGGTGTAATAGCTTGCCGTAGCGCTTTCCGGATTCAGGCTTTCCGAACGCCCCAATCTCGATCCAGTCATCCATGCTGGTCTCGGTCTCTGCGCCCTTTTCATCCGCCTTGAACTTGCTGCACTCCACTTCGATACGGACTTGGTATTTGCCGTCTGGTTGTTTTGTTGCTTTGGCGACCATCGTTCGGTTTGCGAAGATCGTGATGTCCTCGAAAAGATCTTTGATCAGGTATTTCAGTTCTTCGGGAGTTTGATCGCGAAGCCGGTCTACTAATTCATAAGAGGTAGGATAAGGAGGCCCCTTGTAAGCGAACTTCTCGATCAAGTCCTTCAAGGCGGCATTGATCCTAGCCTCGCCAATCATCTCAGCAAGATAGTACAGAGCAAGACTTCCCTTGCGATAGTGAATGTAGCCTTGGTTGGGATCTACCTTGAGCAAGGGGCGTTCCTTCAGGCGTTCCGTACCGCGCGATCGCAGATAATTGTCCATTTCGTACTTTAAGAACTTGTGCATCATGTCGGGACCATACTCCTTGCGCATCATCATCAATGCAGAGTACTGAGCGAGCGTCTCCGATAGCAGCGTGGCGCCTTGCATGCGAGCCCCAATCACCTGATGCGCCCACCACTGGTGTGCCATTTCGTGCGCGACCACGTAGTACACCATGTCGATGTCGTCCGGCCGGTCCAGTCGTGCAATAAAACCAATGCTCTCCGAATAAGGCATCGTTCCGGGAAACGCTTGCGCGAACGAAGCAACTCGAGGAAACTCGATAATTCTAGCTTGCTTGTGGCGGTAGGGACCAAATTCCTGATTGCAGTATTCCAACGCTGCCGTAATCGCTTGCGACATTCTCGGAACATTCCAAGCGTGCTCGGGATGGTAATACACTTCGACATCGATATCGCCCAGTTTGGATCTCGCAACGTCGTAATGAGCGGAAATGAAGGAATAAAAATTGAGCGATGGATGATCCAATCGATATCGGAAGTAATTGCGATCGTCCTTTGTCCACTTTTCCACCAGCGATCCCGGAGCGATGGCTGTTTGATCTCCGGAAGTACTGATGACGGTTTCGACATCGACCCAGTCAGAATCTTGACCAATATAATGTTGCATACAAAACTCACCGCACTCCCGAGTCAGCTCGGGAACGCTTTCCGCAGGCTCCAACAGCTTTTCTTTCCGTTTGTTGGGATCCAAGATGCGGCGATTAGGATCGTAACCGAAACTTGGGGCAATCGAATTGTTAAAGAAGGTTCCGTTTTGAACAATTGCAGTATTTCTGACCGAGTTTTCGATCCCCTGTGTCTTCGTGGCAACCACGAACTGCATTTCCATGGTCGCACCTGGCTGCATGGCAGGCGCCATTTGGTAGGTTCGAACCGCCAGATCCTTATCATCAAGTACTAGGGTAGCATTAGGAATCTCCACAGTGGTTTCATAAAGCGGATCTACCTGAACAATCAAAGTTTCGATCGGCTCCTCTGTCTTGTTGGTAATGGTCTGGCTGGCACTCATCCGGAGATTTCGAGTCTCAGGAAAGAGATCAATTTCGTAACGGATCTCCGTAACCTTGGGTTGAGCGAGTTTTTCGTACTTCGAGTAATTTTTCTCGTATCGAACTTGACGCTCCTCCAGCTCCTTCGCGCCGACGAAGGTGTTCAAAATCTGAGTGTTGTAATACAACCAACCACCGATTCCCATCATGGCCAAAGCCGCGACCGCCCCAAACACTTTGGATCGTGAAGAACTGGATTGAAAACCCTCGGACAATCGAGTTCGAATGGTTTTGGGAATGCCCCGATGCATCGCAATGGAACAAAACCACAGCACCAACATGGATGCAGCAAACCAGTAGGCAGCAAACGCAACCATGCCTTGCCAATAAGGTGCGATCCCAAACATGTCGGAATAAACATATCCTGGCAACCGCCCAAATCGAACCATCAACGTATCGATTCGCAAAAACGACCACAGAAACGCATTCGCAATGATCATCAGGATGAAGACAAAGTAGCCAACGTATTTATTGGGTGACAGGGTGTGGGCCAAGATAGCCAGCACAATGAAAAAGCCAAATCGCAGGGCTTCGATCAGAATCAATTCCATCGCATAAACATTCCATTGGAATCGGTAGTAACCGTAAAAGGCTTGCACCAACGCGCCAAGCCCGATCACCAGGGTTAAGATTGTCAGAATGACCAGCAGCAAGGAAGCAAGTCGCGACGCAACCAAAACGCTGTTTGGGACCGGAGTTGCCCCCACAATTTCTTGGATCCGGCAGTCTCGATCGCGCCAGATAACAACACCCACAAAATAAGTGATGATCGGGATCAAGAATCCAAGAAGAGATCCGCGAATCAGATCGACCATCTTGTACGTCACCGGAAACGAGCTCAGGCCATAGCCTTCCGTTGCACCCGTGAACAACGCCACGACGGTATTGAGCATGGCGGCACATAGAATGACGATAAAAGCGGGACTTCGCATGGTGGAGACCATATCGAACGACAAGCTGGATCTCCATTGGGCAAACCAACTGGGACTAGGAGTGATTCTAGGCCAATCGATAGTCGATTCCACGTTGGAAGGCTTATCCAGTTCGGGGCTGGCAGCAGCTGCTTGCTTACGCCCGAAGGTAGGTCCAGTCGCAAACGAAAATCGCCAAGCGGCAAATGCGTAGATCGCACCTGCAATCGATAGCCATATGACTCGGTTCAGCAAAAGCGTTCCATCCAGGGGCAAAACAGCGTTGTTACGTTGATCCACAGTCCAATATTTGGTCAGCACATTAAAAGAAGTTCCACCCAGCGGGTCGATAACGGCTGCAAAATACTCATTGGACAGATCCGTTACAAAAGACTGGGAAATCCCGTAAACCACAAGTACCAACAACACACCCAAGAACGAATACAGCGAATTGCGAGTCCATGTAGCAATGGCAAAAACGATGGATCCAAATAGCAATGTGTTTGGCACCGCAAAAAACAATAATGCCGTCAAGTGAGCGTCCCATCGAATCGCCCCCCAACGTTCCAAATCACGATTCGGCATCCAGCCCGCAAGGATGATCCCTAGCGAAATTCCCAGCGAAGGAATGAGTGCGATCAAGGTCGCTGCTGAAAAACGGCCCAGCAAATAGCTTGACTTGCTAATGGGTTTGCTGAATAAAATGTCAGAAAACTTCGAGGTGAAGTCGCGGGATGCGGCTGAGTCGTAGATGGCGGTCACCATCAATGCCGTCAACAAGCCCGCGCCGATATAAAACTGCATGATCACATAGGGGGCATTTCGGAATGTATTGCCGATGGCACTTCCGACAGTAACATTGTCGGACCCAGCTGCAAAGCCAAACAGCAATGCGATGATCCCGAGAAAGATATAGACCATGAAGCCGCGCAACCAGTATCGCAGTTCAAACTGAAAGAATTCCATGTGCTTACTCGTGTCTAGGATCGGATTGCGAAACGGTTCGGGGGTGCTGGAATGACTGATGCGCAGAAAGCGTTATCCGGCTGGCACGCGTTAGGCGGCAGCGCCGGTGCGAGAATTTTGCTTGATCTGATAGAAGAACATGTCTTCCAGATTAGGTTCGACCGCGCGGAATCCGTTCATGGGATCTTGGGGGCTATAGACGCGAACGGAAGGCCGGCCTTCGATCAGCTTGGTCGAGATCACGTCCATCTCCGCTTGGCAGCGTTTCAGGTCCTCTTTGGACATGGACTTGGACCAGATCTTTCCTTCTAACGAAGCTTCTGCTTGCGAAGGTGCGCCGGCAAAAAGCAATCGACCGCGATGGATGATAGACATATTGGTACAAAGCTCTTTGACATCCTCCACGATGTGGGTCGAAAGGATGACCACCACACTTTCCCCTACTTCGGAGAGGAGGTTGTAGAATCGATTTCGTTCGCCGGGGTCCAGGCCAGCCGTGGGTTCGTCCACGATCAGTAGCTTAGGGTCGCCCAGTAGGGCCTGCGCAATTCCGAATCGCTGTCGCATCCCTCCGGAGAAGGTTGCGACCGATTTGTTTCGCACATCAAACAGATTCACGCGGTTCAGCAACGCAAACACGATTTCTTTTCGCTGGGCCGACGTTGCACCCACCCCTTTCAGGGTGGCCAAGTGAGTCAAAAGAGTCGTGGCGCTGGTTCTGGGGTACACGCCGAATTCTTGAGGCAGATAGCCTAAGATCTCCCGGACCTTCGTTTTTTCATGAAGCAAATCCAAATCACCCAGCATGGCCGATCCGGAATCCGCGTTTTGCAGGGTTGCCAAGGTTCGCATCAAAGTCGACTTACCCGCTCCGTTCGGCCCTAGCAAACCAAACATCCCGGTCGGGATGGTCATCGAAATGTTGTCCAGCGCTCGAACACCACCGGGATACGTTTTCGAAAGATTTTGAATAACCAGTTGCATGCGCGAGCTTTCGTAAGTTGTTTTGAGGGAGTTCTATTGGAATCGACCGAGCAATAGATACTAGCCGATCTTTGCAAGCGCGGAAACGAGCCATAGGTTCGAGACTTTCGTCCAACTGGCTGAATTCTTGGAAAGCGATTTGTTCCTTAGCAAAATTGTTTCGAAGGTGATCCAAAAAACGCCATGTGCAGCAAGTAGGCCGTAACAAGCGATAGCGCAGTTACGGCAGGCCCCGTTCAAATCGAATTGCCCCATCGGACTAGTCAGTCCTACTTCACACTTCATACTTTAACTGCGTCCAAAGCCACTTGTTAAGGCCTACCACGGACGAGCAAAACTTGATTTTATTTACATAGTCATGTAGAGTAACGCAATGTTAAAGCTGAATCGCATCCTGACTTCTTCGCGAGCTCATGAACGAATCACAAGATATTCTGCATGAACCAAACGGTTTTTTATTCTCAGGTGAGAAAGAATCCGAAACGGGAATCGACGCTTCGAAGAGTGTAGGCGCGGATTTATCCAATGGTTCCATTGAGACAATGAGGCACAGTCGATACGGTGTACTTCAGCATATCGGGGAAGGGGGCATGGGGGTTGTCGTGCTTGCGCGCGATCGATATTCGAAAGAAACTGGGGCCCCCGGCTGTCTTGATCGATGACGCCGGTACGCGGGCAATCGAGGTTTTAGAACCGTCGATGATTGGCGATTTTGCACTCGCCAAACAGTTCTTGGCTCATGATCAAGAAACGGAACCTACAGCAAGCCGCTATCTGACGAACTTAGGTGTCGGTACCGAAGCAGAGATCAATACCCTTCAAGTTACAATGCATGAGAAATGGCGTTCTTTTCTCACACAACGAAGCAAGTTGGACATCGATGCTAACGACTTACAATTTACCAATCCAACAGAATCCATTCGATTTCTGTTCGAATCACTCGCAGAAGGTAGTAGAACACAGAGTGACTACCGTACGGAAAAAAAAATCGATGCCCAACAAAAAAAATCACTGATCAAACGTGTCCTTCAAGATCGGTTTTATCAATCGCTTTCTAGATTCTTCGGCGGCACGAGCTTGCCAGCCGAAGAGCTCCTGGAGCTGCAAACCCAAATGCTTTGGATCACACAGGAACTGCCGATGGAGGTTGTCTCAGCCATGTTCTCGAGAATGTTGGACAATCGAGTTGTTTTAGCAATCGCTGGCGATGGCGTTTATTTTTTGCAGACAACTAAGGCAGCCATATTGGCGAAGGAGCTATTGGATGGATGTGGGCTATCGTTAGATCCAATAGCGAAGAATCCGAAATCAGGTCCAAATGGTTCACGCAAAGCTGCAGAGAGTCAATACTCCGAAGAGGCCGTTCAAGAACGAGAAAAGACCAAGATGATCGAAATGGCTGTTCAAATGATTGACGATTTTGATCCCAAGCAGCTCAAACCGAAGCTGCCCGAACCTCCGATCGACCCGGCTGCTTATAGCGGGCGACGACTTTCGGCCACAAGCATCGCAATCGAAATGATCAACACCCCCAGAACTACAGGCGAAATTGTCGCGCATGGTTCTCTAGTCACTGCCATTTACGCAATCGGTGCTGAAGACGAGCAAATGCTTCGATGGCAGTCAATCACCGATGTTGAAACGGCGAAAAGACTAATCAAAATAGCTAAAAATAGTAATGCTTATAAAAACAATCAGTTGGAGATCGCACGGTTTGAACTAGAACGCAACTCCCCAACCTTCCGACAAAGCAAGGTCTATCAAGATTATCTTGTGGCTAAGGCGAAATGGGATGCTGACAATGCTCATATTCAAGCCGACTGGGACTCCAAAATGGTAACCTGGAAGAGCACTCTGGACAAACGTCGATCAGCCGCAAAAAAATACATTCGATCCCTCGCGGATCACGATCAATTGTTCGACGCTCTCAAGAAATCAGAAAACAGAAAGGAAACAAAAAAGCGACTCGAAGCGATCGTCGCAGGCACGGAAGGAACCCTTGAGCCCCTTTGCATCATCCCATCGCTGCTTGATATTCAGATTGCCAGGGAGAAATGGATCCGATAGGTCAACATCCCAAAATCTGGTGGAAGAACCGATTTCTTCGCAACGCATGATCCCACATAAAGCACAACTCGGAGATTGAGATATACTGATAGGCAATGATAGTCTTGGGTAGCGCGTTTTGGTTCCTGAGAAATTTCGCCCCTCCCTCGCCCGATACCGTATCTTGAGCCCAAAACCGAAAGATGATGCAGATCCCGGCACCACCACCATGCGACGGTTGTGCGAATTCGATAACGCCGCATGGTCGGCAATGGTCAACCGATATTTTGACCGCATCTACCGGTGGTGCTTAGACGGAGGGCTTGAACCGCATGCTGCCGCCGATGTTTCTCAAGAAGTATTTGTTTCTGCCCTAGGCAGCATGCATCGATTCCAGCGAGATGAATCGAGTTCGCTTAGCGGTTGGCTTCGGCGAATCTGCCAACGACGTATTGCCGACCATTTGCGGCGACGCGAAGAGATTGCCATGGGCGGCACCGACGCCGTAAAATTCTTTTCGCAATTGATTCCAATTCAGCAGTCTCTGGTTGGCCTAAACAAAAGGGCCGATGAACTCGATTTTGACGATACCAAGGTTTTGGCAGCTATCGCGACCGCTCAAACTGAATTCGAGGAAACCACATGGAGGGCTTTTTGGATGTCGACCGTAGATGGTTTCTCGACCACCGAGACGGCTTTCGAACTAGGAATCACCAAGAACGCGGTGTATCTATCCAAGAGTCGCATCACAAAAAGACTCCGCCAAATCCTAGAAGCTCCCAATGCAGACAGTTCTCAACCTTAACTTCCCGTAATTCGGAAGGTAAGTTGTGTAGCGTCTCGCCTCGCGGCCGCAATCATGTTTCGTACTTATTGCTCGTTCCCAAGTTGAACGAACTTGGGTTCTGTTCGGCATCTTGTGCATCGAACCACGAAAATTGCTTATCGCCATGTTTGCTGTAAAGGGGCAGGTCTCTTTAGCACATTGAACATGGGTCTGCACCTGTGGTGTGCATCCAAGGTTTGAAGGCAGTAGTTGAGCGTGAGCGACTCCACTGGAGCCGTGTCCCTTTAGGCCGTGTCCCTTTAGGCCTCCGTCGGGCTCGACCCGGTCGGAAGCCTGCGTTGGTACCTCTTGTAGTTTTCAGTTGTCCGCTCCGCCGAGATAAACTCGACGGCAGCGGAACGCAGCAGATCGAGTGTTCGCGTCGATTTTTAGTTCAGTCAGGATCCAGCCAATTCGCTTCCGGTTAAAATTTGGGATTTCCTATCGAAAGCCAGGGGGGACGAACTCGGTCTAGAAGACCATTTTTTTGAACAATTTTTTCCATTGCGTCCAAAAATCAAGCAACATTCTGAAGCTTGCCTCGACAACCTTTTGGAACAGCCATTCGAGCGCCCAAAAGATCGACTGAAATGATCTTATCATCCCGATCTTGGCTGGCGCTAATTCAAAGAGTTTTTATTGGTAAACAAGGTTGAATCATGACCTATCGAGCAGCCGCAGCAATAGCATTTGCAGCACAATTGATTGGAAGAGGTCGCTATGGTAACGGTCAGTGCTGGACACTGGTCGAGGATGCCATTGTGGGTGCCGGTGGCCAATCCTCAAGGACTCTCACTCGAAATTTCGGTCCACATTCCAATTACGTATGGGGAACGCCCGTATTGGCTTCCAACGTTGCTCCCGGGGATGTGCTCCAGTTCCGGGGCTATTCTTGGACGAGAAGCATAACGAGAAGCAGCGGTCCAACAAGGAACACGCTTGGTTCTGCGACAACAGACACCGAACCATATCAAACACGATCGCACCATTCTGCGATTATCGTTCGAGTGCTAGGGGCAGGATTGGTTGAGGTTGTCGAGCAAAACGTACCTGTCGGCTCGGGGCCAAGGAGAACGATTTTAGGGATCGTTGGTGGGACGCAACCTCCCGAAGATACGGTTACGACCGACATGATGGGGACATATGTGAATCGACGCGTTATCGTTGACACCGTAAGGAATCCACCTTCGATCTATCGTCCAATCTAGAGACCTAAGGACAATGGCATTTATTTGGGAAACGTTGTGGTAAACATTCGAGTCGGGGCCTGTTTTCTGTTAAAGGCAGTCGGACATGACTGGGTGTTGAACAGGCGGTGACGAGCTGGCTTCCAAGAAATGGGCATGACATTCACCGCCACATCATAGTGCACCCAGTACATAGTTAATCACTTCAGGAATCGCTCTCTTGGCCGATAGCCTGTCAGTAAATCTTTGAGCGGAAGTAGTAATTCAAGACGTCGCCCAGATAATTGGTAGGCTGGCCACGTACCGCTTCTGCCAAGGAGCACAAAAAATGCAGTGCAAGCATGATTGATTCCATGTGCCGTTCGCCCGAAGTTCCAGCAAAAGCTGGATGGCGGACGGCACGGCGGAGCGTGCCTGCTACTTTTGTCGGCTGTGTTGGAATGGCTATGCCGATTGAACTTGCAAAGCAATTTGTTCGGCGGTGATCTTGAAGTGATCGTAAAGTTGATTGAAGGGTGCGGAGGCTCCGAACGTGGACATTCCTACAAACTTACCCTCCATCCCCAAATACTTGTCCCAGCATTGCCGAACGCCCGCTTCGCATGCGACGCGAAGGGTTACTTCAGCTGGCAGCACGCTCGCACGATAGTCGGGAGACTGTTCGTCAAAAAGCTCAAAGCAAGGCATGCTGACAACGCGAGTTGCGATGCCGGCTTCGGCTAGAAGCTCTTGAGCTTTCAAGCAAATAGGAATCTCGGTTCCCGTTCCCATCAAAATTGCCTGAGGCTTTCCTTGGCAATCGCTCAGGATGTAGCCACCCTTTTCAGCACCAGCGGCATCGCCCATTTTTGTCCGATCCAAGGTTGGGACGTTTTGACGCGACAGGACCATGGCGGATGGATGCTTGGTCAATTGCATGGCAGCTCGGTAGCAATACAAAACTTCATTCGCATCAGCTGGCCTGAAAACATACAAGCCAGGGATAGATCGGCAAGCTGCCAAGTGCTCCACGGGTTGGTGGGTTGGGCCGTCTTCACCCAATCCGATGGAATCATGAGTCAGCACATAGAGAACGGGTTGATGCATGATGCTGCTAAGCCGCATCGATGGCCGCATGTAGTCCGTGAAAACAAAGAAGGTTGCACCGTAAGCCCGAAGACCCGCCAAGCTCATACCGTTCAGGGCGGCCGCCATCGCGTGTTCGCGGATACCGAAGTGCATGTTGCGGCCTGCGTAATTGTCGGGGCCAAAGCCGGCTTCGCCGTCCAGCAAGGTCATGGTGGACGGGGCAAGGTCGGCGGATCCGCCCATCAAGCTTGGCATGTGAGAGGCCAACATGTTGAGCACTTTACCGCTGCTGACGCGCGTCGCAAGACCTTTCACGTCTGCTGGAAAAAGCTTGAGTCCACCATCCCATCCGGCAGGCAGTTCATGCCGAACGATCGATATTACTTCCGAAGCTTCCTTGGGGAATTTGGCTTGATAATCGGCAAACAGCTTGTGCCATGCAGCACTTGATTCCGCTCCTCGTTTGCCCATGGTATCGCTGAACAGTTTGCGGACAGCATCCGGCACCAAGAATTTAGCGTCTTCAGGCCATCCGTAGGCTTTCTTCGTCAACTTGATTTCTTCATCACCCAGCGGTGCACCGTGCGCCCCGTGGGTATCCGCTTTGTTGGGTGATCCATACCCAATCACCGATCGAACCACGATCAGAGTTGGCTTGTCGTTGGTCGACTTGAATTCCTGGAAGGCTGCTTGAAGGGCTGCAAGATCGTTAGCATCCTTGACGCAGATCGTGTGCCAGCCGAGACCTTGAAAGCGAAGAGCAACATTTTCGCTAAAGGCGAGGTCGGTATGCCCTTCGATGGTGATTCCGTTGTCATCGTAAATCCAGCACAAGTTCGAAAGCTTTAAGTGACCGGCCAGCGATGCAGCTTCCGCAGCAACCCCTTCCATGATGTCGCCATCGCCACATAGAGCGTACACGTCATAGTCGAACAAATCGAAACCAGGGCGATTGTATTTCGCCCCCATAAATTTGGCGGCAATCGCCATTCCGACCGAATTCCCAACCCCTTGCCCCAGTGGACCCGTTGTGGTTTCAATCCCGGTTGCGTATCCAAATTCGGGATGGCCTGCGCATGGGCTGTGAAGTTGACGGAACTTTTTGATATTGTCGAGCGTGATTGATTCTTGTTCTGTCACCTTGCCGCGAGCGTCGACGTTACGGATGCCCGACAAGTGGATCATCGAATACAGCAGCATCGACGCATGCCCGCAAGACAGGACGAACCGGTCGCGGTTGGCCCAGCTTGGATCCAGTGGATCGTAGGCAAGGTTTTCGGTCCATAGCTGGAAAGCTACAGGCGCCAAAGCCATAGGAGTGCCAGGATGCCCGCTGTTGGCCGCTTGCACACCGTCCATGCTTAAGGTTCGAATGGTATCGATCGCTTGTCGGGTGAGCGAGTTGATGGGTGCGTTCATGAATAGTTTTCTTGGGTAACGGGTCTCGGTTTTGTGCTGCTGAGAAGGACAATCAGAACGTCAAAAGAATAACCATTTTCCTTCAATTTCGCAATCCACGGTCACCGGGTGGATGTGTCAGCCTACGAATTCTGCTAGTGATTGAACAAGAATTCCTTGCAGTCTAGCAGGGCCCAGATCAAGTCCTGGTACGCTTCTTGTGGTTTTTCCTTTTGCTGCCCACTTTTCGCTTGCTACTTTCTACTTCGTAAACAACAAACGGGAGCCAGCGATTGAAGCCTAAACCTTTGGTTTGCGCGTTTGCTGGTGTTCATCAAACGGTCCAGGGCCTCGAGCCCGACGACCGCAACAGGTTTGGTGTGCTACCGGAACTGGGCCCGCTGCTCTCGCTTCCGTCGAGTTTATCTCGGCGGAGCGTACAACTGAAAGCTACCAAAAGTCGCAAACGCTGGCCCCGACCGGGACTAGCCCGACGGAGGCCCAACAAGAAAATGGAATTTTAATCTGAGAGTCGCTTGTAGCTTCCAGTTGTAGCTTCCGATTGGGGTGAACCCCAACGGAAAGCGACGGGGCTCGATGGCGAGCGGTGTATGGCATCGCCTGATCTTTCTTTCGGATATCATTGCCTACCAAACACTACTAACGGGCGGCGCTTCAGAGGCCGTCAGGGCCGCTCTTCTTTCAGGCAGAGCCTTCTCTGGCGTCGATCTTGTTCATTCCTAGAGCGAGTGAATAGCCTCACCCCGCTAAGAGAATGGCCTGGGCCGTCGGACAATGCCACCCACTGGGCGTTTGTTTCGACATTCTCATGATGAATCGATGCTGTGTCCCTTTTTCCATGAAGATAGACACATCGAAAAGCGATGGGTTTCAGCGAGCTTGTCAGTTCTCCACCAACAAAAATCAAGGAGTAATTTCAGCGGCCAACCTGCATGCGATTCCATTTGGCACAATGCTGAAACCGGTGATACAATGGATGCAAAGGGGTAAAACGATGGTTACGATTCAAGTCGACGAACAAACGGCTATTGCGTTACAAACTGCTGCCACGGGTGCAGGCGTCTCATTGGCCGATTACGTCAAATCCTTGGTAGTTGCCAGTCCCCGCGAAGCCCAGACTTCATCATGGGATGCTCTCGAGAAGGAAATCATAAACTTAAGCGTCGAAGGCTCTCTTCCGACAAATTTTTCACGAGCCGACATCTATGCTGACCACAATTGACGAGTTGCTACTATGGAGGTCCTAGTGGACACCGGAGTGGGCCGTCGGGCGGCACCACCCACTGGGCGCTTGATTCGCCAATCTCATGATGACCCTTTCTTTCGAAAGACCCGATACAAGAATCACCGATTCAGACTATAGCAACTCGGTGCACCTGAGACCTGGCATTCCGGAGGAATCTAAGCGTGTAGCCGGCGCTAAACCACCGGCTACAGGCTTTGATCCTTTTTTCTCGACGATCGCAGTCGGGCAACTACTGCTGGCGAAGCAAAATGCAGCCGCGAGCGTTGTTGCCTAATCCAATACAACTAGTGATCTACATTCTTCGCTCCCCTCTCCCTCTGGGAGAGGGGTCGGGGGTGAGGGGTTCGCGCAGGCATCCGTACGGACGAAATGTACTAAGAGCGTTTGTCGAAAAATGTGGGGCGAAAAATTTTAGAACCTTACTTTCGCTAACAATCTTTCGACCGAAAGCATTGTTCTCGATTACAAACTTTCTTTTTGGGTCCTTCGGACGATGCCCCTGGGGCCTTCATGTGGGAGAGCTGGATGCCCGCGTTTTATTGTGCGTCTTCGCGTCACTTTGATTTATCAAACAGGTCGCGAACTGCCTTGAAGTCGATCGATGCTCGAATTTTTTCGGGAGTGAAGGACTCTTCTTCCAGAAGTTCCAAGTCAACGTCATCCCCGAACTTCCATTCACGAAATCGAATCTCGTCTTCGATGTATTCGTCTTTTCTATCAGTGCTTAACCGAACCACCCAAGGAACCCATTGGTTGTTGTCCAGTTTCTTCCATACGGTTCGATTCGTTGCGTAGATTCGATAATCTTTCAGCATGTCTTTGGTCACTTTAACTTTGAGTTGAGGTAAACGGGCAAATGCACGTTTCTCAATTGCAATCTCTTCTTCTCTCGTCAGATCCTTCCTCAGAAAGTCGATTTCTTCGGCAAACCATTCTTCTTCTTGGTTGAAGACAAAGCGATAAACACCTCCGTTATCGTTGGACGCGATGATCTGCGTGCGGCCATCTTTGAGAAGCGTTTCCTCAAGTGTATTAAACGTACCGTTAGCGATTCCATGTGTGAGGTCCCGTCTAACTCCGGAGGCGTGACTGGTAGCTACAACGAATGGATGTTGCCATCGGGAGTCCGACACTGTTGGGATTACACCACCCTTGACTTCAACAGGCTGAATTCCCTTCGTTGGGGCATGTCGAGATTCTGCAAAATACCAGCCTTGGTTCTGATGAACCAGTTCCGCCTCTTTCCATGCGTCCAACAAGTCAGACTGACCCAAAAGAAGAAAACTAACCGCGTCTAGTCGTTTTTCCAAACCATCCGGTCCAAAAATAACTCTTTGTAGTTTGCGGCGAGAAGTAACTTCACGGCTAAACTCAGCTGGTTCCCCTTCTGCCTTACTTTCAATCACTTCTATTTGATCAATGATCGATAGTTTTTCGACCATTACGGACATTCCTTCCTCGGTTGTCTGCGTCAATTGAAGTTGGTACTCCGCAAACCTATCATTAATGTCCTGTCCGTAACAGCGAACGACTCCTAAAATCATGACAAGAAGCAAAGCCAATCGATGTAAAGACACTTTGAAAAGTCCTTTAAACTTCTAGGATTCAAATTGAGCGCCAAAATTACTCAAGTCAGAAATAAAAACAATTGAAGGGCAGGTCGCTCTCGTTCTAATGTCAAGAGCAATGATGCTAGTTACTCAATTTCGTCGCTAGTCTCATAGATGTTAAGTATTGGACACTTGTCGTTCGTAGTTTCGTATTTTGCAATCGCATACTTCTTCCATTCGCCAGGTTCGCAATCACCCGAACCAGCACTTTCTTCGTCAACTACACATTTGCACTGTCTTGTTTGGTGGCACTCGATCTTCTGTGAGTCAGGCTTGACCTTTTTGCCGTTCGCTGGATTCGTTGTAGGCAATGGGTTTGTGAACGAGCCTTCGTTCAGCTGCTCTGTTTGTGATTCCTTGTCGTCTCCATTGATGTACTTGCAACCACGACCCCAACTAAAGCAACTGCCCGATGGGCATGGTCTCGCTTCTTCCGTAGTAACTTCTCGACAACGTGCCGTCGCTGTAGGGCCGTTTGGATCAACGCATCGTCGTCCGTTTGTGATTACTACGCCGGTACCGTCATCGACAAAGATCTCATCCGTAGATACCGAAGTTTGGGCAAAGCCATTTGCAGCAAAACATCCAATCACCAGAAGGCAAATGCCTCGTACTGCTAACCAGTTCATCATTGTCGTCTCCGAAAAAGTATTGATACTATCTAATCAAAATTGCTTCAAATTCGGCTGCGACCGATCGAGTTTCTTTGTCGACGAGTCGCAGCTTGGATCGCGTTCCTGATTCGATAACGCTTTGGTTAAGCGGCAAAGCCAAACGGCCGATTGCTTTTCCAAACCCGAATTGATCCATTTCAAACACTACGTTTGTTGGTTCCCAATTACCTGCTTCCACTTGTTTTTCAAGCAACAGGGTTGGACCTGTCGTTTCTGAAGGTCCGAAGCCCATTACGACCAATCGTCCGATCAAAACCTTTTCGCGTTGTCGAAACGTAACCACGGAAGGAACGACACGTACCGAGGATTTTGATGCATACGGAATGGATGCGGTATGCTTCCTAACGGTCCCGCGATACTTGATCGAGAATTCAGCGATCAGTTCTCCTTGATCTTCTTTGAGGGGTGAGTCGTTCAGCTTCAACCGAAATAGGCCGGTTCCATTTTCGTACTTCGATTCGATTTGACCATTGCTGTCCGACATGGAAGCATCAACGACTTCCACTCCTTTACTAACGTGCAATTCAATCGTATCCACAGGAAATCGATGGTTGACAACTTCGATCAGCGATGGGGTAAATCGAACGGGCGAGTAAACCTTGCAGTTGACGTTGATCCGCCCTATTTTCACCGCTTCGACATCCCCGCTTCGGTTTCCAAAAGCTCTGAGAGTCTGAACAAGATCCACTGCCTGAGGCCGAAGAAAAATGTTACCCATTGCTACGGTGGATTGATCACGAGTTGTTGTTGCCTCGAATTGCAAGGAAGCGCACTGACAAACGGTTTCGCCTTGCAGGTCACTCAAGGCAATATCTTCCTTGAATCGTAGCTCGAAAGGAATTCTGTAGGTGAAACCATCGATGAGCTTGGTCTCAATGTTTAATTCCGCTTCGTTCTCGCCGTCAAACAGCATCACCGCTTTCGCCTCGAGATCAATAGCGTCTTGTGCGACACACGTGCTAGAAGCGACATAGACCAAAGTCTGAAAAACGCAAAAAAACCGAACTCTGCTAATCAACGCACGTATTTTGGCGTATTGGCGTATTGGCGTATTGGCGTATTGGCGTATTGGCGTATTGGCGTATTGGCGTATTGGCGTATTGGCGTCATTACGTGAACCTCTTGCGAAAAACAATCGACTTTCAGAAGTAGATCAAGCTATCGATCAAAAATCAAGAAAATTCTTTTCAAGAATACGAATTTTTTAAAAGTGTGGTTCGAGTTGCAAAAAAGTTTTCAGGAACCGTTTGTTGTTGTTGACACACAATAGGTTAGGGCAGAGTTCGTTGCGCAGCGAAGCTTGCTTGCCAAGATTTCGTACGGGATCGAACCAACTTCTGGCGTATGAGGGAACAAACGTTCCCCCGTTTCTCCCCAGTATGAACGGAAGGTACTAAAAGCGTCTGTCGAAAAATGTGGGGCGAAAAATTTCAGAACCTTACTTTCGCTAAC
>JBIKLJ010000097.1:0-18608 GCA_044359895.1 Pirellula sp. | reverse complement strand
GGTAAGCCTACCAGTATCGCTGAAGCGCGAAGCTTGAAGACACGTCGCAGATTCTACTGCAGCCGGGTGTAGCCGAATCCGGATTCTAAACTGCACTGAAAACCAAGTAAGCTCGGGGCGCAGAGTCTTCGGTGCTGCGCAAATCAGATGATTTTCTTCGTGCAAACATCGAATTCGTGCGTTGACCTGTCGACAAAAGGTGCCGGCAACTGCAATGCACTGCGCACCCGTAGGCTCACCACCCAAATGGGTGTAAATGGACAACCTAAAAACAACTGTGTCCCCGAGTACGATGCGGTGTCCCCGAGTACGATGCGCTTGCTCGAATCATTCAGCACGAAATCGACCATTTGGATGGCGTCTTGTTTATCGATCGGGTGACGGAAGAATCCAAACAGCCAATTGCCGACGAAATCGCAAAGTTCGAACGGATCTACCGCGAACGCACCGCCGCTGGCGAATTGGGAAGCGATGCTGTCATCCAGGCTGAAATACAGAAATGGGAACAGAAATTCTGCTAAGAAAATCTGCAATCTTCGATGGCGCGGCTTCTAAGGACGAGGGACACACCTTTTGTTTGTTCGGTGAAGATTGGTGTGCCGGCCCTTCAGGCCTTTGCAGTCTCATTTCACTTGTTACCGGGGGCTTCGACCCCGGCAGAGGATGTGCCAGCCCTTCAGGCTTAAAGCCAAACCAGCCCTTCGGGCTTCAAACCAGTAAGAGAGCGAAGCTTTTTTACTAACTACCAATGGAGGTCCCGTTGGCATGCAGCCAACGGACACCACTTTTCTAACCCGGCACTGGGCAAAAAGGTTGTAGTGGCTTAGGCATCGTATCGGGAACCTTTGGGCCAGGAGACTCGCGCATAGGATTCGGACGTCGTTCTGGGAGCGGAACAGGAGCTGGCACCCGAACGGGACTAGGTTTAGCAGGCAGGGCTGGCTTTACTGGAGTTGGTCGCTGAACCGGATCTTTCGTCGGAGCATGAATCGTCATGGGATCAAACCGCCATTCCTAAGCTTGCTCGAGGATAAAAGCGAAGATCGCGAATCGAGCCGGTCGAGTCTTGGATCTTTGGAAAAATGGTGCTGAACCAAAAGACTTCATCATCAAGAGACATTCTTCCCTGAGAGAGTTGCACTCTTCGGCCATCCATGACGACCGACATGTCATAGGTATCGATGACTAGACTCAAATCCGGTTGGTCCCCCAGCGCGAGGGCATCGCAAAGAACTAAGATTGGGAAATCTTCTTTCTTCGCTTGGTGCGACTGTCGCATGGCATGCCACTCATAGGCTTGAACCAACATGCGGATCGAATTTCGATTGGATACCGTTTCAGAACTTTCTTGCAAACGAAGCTGATTCTGATCAGGCACGCTCTCTTTGAAAACTCCTTCGTCCTCAATCGACTCATCGATATGGTTGGTGGTAACGATGCGTCCCGCGGTGTAGCCTCGATGCCAGTAAGCGTGAGCGATACAAAACAGTTTATGTAGATTCGTATACTTGCAAACCAAGCTCCATATCGCGCCCTCTGCTTGTCCCAGTATCTCGGCGCGCTTCTGGTTCAGTCGGCCTAATTCTCCTTCGAGGCGTTTTCCTATCGAACTCAATTCGAACATCCGTTGTTGGCCAATACTACTCGTGTGATAGCGATGGTTCTGTTGCTCCCATTCCATGATCGCTTGATTGTGTTCTTGCGTTCGGCGAACGATATCGTCCATTGGTTTCTGCAGTTGCTGCAATCCAACACGTTGACCAATTCGTAAGAGATGATCTTCAAAACCAGAGAGTATGGCAGACACACCACCGACATCGATTGCGCGCGCACTGATCAATGGATGCTGCAGAAAACCCTGAGGGCTTTGAATCTGTGCATTCAAATCGGGGCGGCGTTGGTCAAACCCCACGAAGTCGGAATAGGGGATTTGCGTCCCTAAAAGCAGTTTAGCTACCCCTTCGTTTGGGACGAGGTAAGCCACTTCTTGAAACGGATTACGAAAGTGATCGTTGAACACGATGAGCGAATAGTGCTCGCCGATTCCAGAGGGTAGCAAGTACTCTCGTCGCTTGCATGAAATCAAAAGACAACCACGCAAGAAAACAAACTCTGCATCGTCGAAGTGGTCCATCGCTTCGGCTAAACCGGGCCAAGCTTTCTTGTAAGCGTTGAACGGATCCCGGCCAGCCCGAATACCGTCGCTTTCGCCGGTCGCAAAACACTTCGCCAGTTGGAGCCTAGTAATGAAGAATCCTTTTCCAGGAAATAGATTGGCGTCCTTGGCGTTGATGTATCGCACCGACTTGTCAGAACCAACGTCGATTGCAAATTGGACAAGATCCGGAGGTTCGTGAAATGGACCTCGTTTGGCTGAAATCAGTCGCGACGTAAAGCCCTTATGGATCGCATTCAGTTCATGCCAATGATTTAGGCGCGTCTGCAGCAATTCGGGCGAAACCAAGTGGCTGGGGCCAGCGAGCCGAAGTCGATCCACTTGGTTCAACGCCTGTGCCGTGAGTACGCGATGCGTCGATAGCGTTTCGACTTGTTTGAAATCAGTCAGACGCTCAACCGATTTAAGAAACGCACTTGCATCATCGATCTCACCTCGCTCGAATGCGGAAAGCAGGTACCGAATACGATGCAGCTCGACATGCGATTCCATTGCATTTTCAAGCAATTGTCCGAGCTCGGCCGCAATTCGCCGTCGGCCGCGTTTGTAACCGAGAATGCACCCATCCAGCAGTAGCTGGGCAACCGCTCGATTCTCGTGACGTTGGACCAGTCGACGGAACCATTGAGCGGCCGTGAGCAATTCATCATGTTCAAGATTTGGCAGGTTCAGCAGTTGTAACAAGAGTGATTCGCACTCGACGAGCGTCAGCTCTCTCATCTTGGAGCGAATCGGTTGCAAAAGGACAAAGGCCTGCAAGCATTCGGTCGCGTTCAGTTGATTCTGTACCGCTTCGGTTAGAATGCGGTTCAGAACTTCCGCCGTCGTATCCACATCGCATTTGTCCCGATATTGTTCCACGCTCTCCAAGGATTCCGAAAACAGATCCAGTGCGATCAAATCACTTCCGGAGCGTCTAGACTCTGAAACGAGCAACATCGCATAGAGAGACAGCAAATGCGAAGACCATGTTGCTGATGTCTGAATCTTGCGAACAAACTGGAACAGAATCGATGAGTAAACATGCGAGTTGAAAGGGGTCTGGCTGGTAACCAACGATTCCAGAACCTCAGCATAGGCGACGACAATTCGAGCGTTGTCTGTGGTGAGCTGAACTCCACTTTGCGAAAACTGGCAGATAGCCAGTAGCCTAACGGAGGGCGAGCTAGGAAACCTTGGTTCAGGAGCCAACGTGGCAACTAAGCCTTGCAACTGAGAGATCGCTTGAAGCTGGCTAAACACGTAACTCAAGAGCTCGGGAGCCAAACCAAACGGATCATGGCGAGCGGCAATCACTTGCTGGGCCACCCCGAGGAGTTCCTGGAACTGCAATTGGTTCAGTTCGGCGCCGCTAGATTGGAATTGCTGTTCATTGAGATCAATCGCCTCGGGAATCCCCGTATCTTCCACCCTGGCTCGCGTAACCTGCTTGAGCAAGCGATGGATCGTATTCGTTCCAACGGGTTCCAAAGTCATCCGCAATCCCTCCGCATGTTACCTAAAGCAGGCCGCAATACTCAGTGTGACAGGTGCGGTACCAAGAGGCAAGTCGCCGTCAAAAGCGATACTGAAACATAACCACAGGCACGGGAAAAGAAAAAGGTGTCAGTCTATCCTGGTGCTTTCGCGGTATGGCAGTTTGTCGATCCCTCACCTCCGAAACCTTACTGATCTCCCTAAGTCTGGCGACTCCGGCTACTTAATTTTCGTTAGCTAACTTCGCCATGTGATAAGCTAGCCAAGACCAGCCATCCATAAAAGAACCGATAATGCAACCGCGAAACATACGAAATTGATGACATAAGGAAGCCAGGCTCTTTTTCCGTGTGTTCCGTGTATTCTGTGGTTGTTACTAGCTGATCCTGAAGTGTTGCGAGGTATTGCTTTGTCAGGTCGCTTTCGAGTACTAGTGCCGTTTCACTGAGTACGAGTAAGAGCACGAGGAAATCCAGATTTGGCGTACGAAAGAAGAAGTGGTAGCAGGTGCGATTTCTTATTGAATAAAGAAGTTCGCCAGCTGCTTACAGTTCCGCGTCTCGGAGAGACGCGGCTACGTGAAGATCACGTACAGAGAAAAATGCGGCCGAGAGGGCTCGAACCTCCACACCCTTGCGGGCTCTAGGCCCTCAACCTAGCGCGTCTGCCAATTTCGCCACGGCCGCATATGATTCATCCTTCGAGGGCTCGAATTCAGATCGCAAGTTTAAGGACATTCGCGACTGCGTCAAGTCGACTCCTTTGGAAAGTCAATCAAACTTATCGGTGTCAACCACTCGCTTTTCAAACGATTGCACTTTGTCGATTGCCTCCTGAAGGATCGCAATCATTCGGGTCATGATCGGTTCCACCTCGCCCAACTGCTGCTGATAAAACTCTTGAGCGGTGGAGTCGTTCCAGGATTCTTCCACCGAAGCGGTTGTTTCCCGCCATTTACCCAGCGTGCTGTGAAGTCTGCTTTTGCATCCGTTCAAGTCGTTTCGGCTTCGAGGTGACATCGCAAGTCTTTTTTAAAGTACGGGATTCGATTCGGTAGAAAGACCGTCCAACATCGACTGAAGTCGCTCCCGCAGCTGCTTCATGACCGGATCTTCTTCGCCTCGTGGGCCGCGATCGGCGGGCACTTCAATCGCCTCGTCGACTTGCAAAATCACTTCCAACGGGCCGTGCACGCAGGCCTTGTCTGTTAAATCTTCTTCGAGCCTTTCGACGGTCTCAAGGATGCGTGTGTCGGTGGTGGGAGAAACCAAGTAGCTTGGCGGGTACGAGGCGACTTGCTGGGCGAGATAGATTTTCGACAAGTGATCCCAGCGCCGTTCGCGTTCGCGTTCCACCAGTTCGCCCGTCGTCAACTCGGGCACAATCTTCATTCGAAGTGCCTTGACTCTGGGAATAATCGAATCGCGAGCCGTTTTCCCTAGCCAGTCCAATTCCAAAGGATCCAGCAAATGATCGACAAGCCTTTGTTGCCGTTCTTCAATGGTTCCATCTTGTGCTTCCCCGAGGTATTCGATTTCCTTCAGGCTCAGCATTGCCACTGTGATCCGATGGATACGCTGAAGGGTGCCGGCCTCTTTGAGTCTCGTCCAAGTCAATCGCTTTTCGAGCGAGTCTAAAGTTACATCGACAGCCTTCTCCAGATTGCCGTGAAAAACGTACTTGATGGCCACTGGATGGATGACCACTTTGCCAGTACCCTCTTTGTTGCGACGCTTGGCGGCAGCCCTTGCCATGAACGCCACCCCGTCCAGCAACGGCTGCAATAAATCATTGGTTCGAAAGACGGCGCCTTCGGGAAAAACCACCAACGGCCGGCCTGGGTTCGAAAGAACTTCGATGGCCATGTCCAACGACTGCCTATCCAACCCCTCGCGATACACGCTGAATGCACCCATCGCTCGAATGGCATTAGCTTGAATCCAGCTCTGTTGAAACAAATGCCAGCTGGCCATCGCATACATGGAAACCTTTGCTTCTCCAGCAAGAAAGGCCATGACCAAGGGGTCAGCATAGCGGCAATGATTGGGGGCCAGCAGAACGCCGTGCCCAAGTCGCATCGATTCGCGAAGATGATCTACCCCTCGAAGTTGATGCGAAACGACCCCTTCAAACTTCTTCAAGTACCAAGGAACGATCCCCAGCTTTAGGATTGCCCAAGGCAGAAAGCTGCCACGATGAGGCGGAATAAACTGGTAGGGCTTTTCAATGATTATGTCTTGCATGGATGCCTCACGTCTTCGTTCCCTTTTGTACTTGCCGCGTGCCTAGCTTGCGTATCCGCGTGGATGCGATTGATGCCAGCGCCAAGCCGTTTCCACCACTTGCTCGATCTCAATATACTTGGGCTTCCAGTTTAGCGAGGACTGAGCCAGTGAACTGTCCGCAATCAAACAAGCGGGATCGCCAGGGCGGCGATCGGAAAAGACAGCCGGTATCTCATGGCCGGTCACCTTGCGACAGGCATTGATCACCTCCAGAACGCTATGCCCAACCCCTGTTCCCAAATTCATTTGAAGTACTGTGCTTGGCTGAAGCTTCAGAAGGGCAGCAACGTGCGCCGTGGCTAAATCCTCCACGTGAATGTAATCCCGGATGCAAGTTCCATCGGGAGTGGGATAATCCTTGCCAAAAACGGAAATGGAAGAACGCTGTCCCAGTGCGACTTGAAGAACGATGGGAATCAAGTGACTTTCGGGGTCGTGATCTTCCCCAATCGTACCGTCTGCCGCTGCACCGGAAGCATTGAAGTAACGCAAAGCCGCCACGCCGAAGCCGTAGGCGTGCGCGTAATCGCTGAGCGCCCTTTCCACGACAAGCTTGGTAAAGCCATAGGGGTTGATGGGATTCTGAGGGGTGTTCTCGGAGATAGGCATTTTCTCCGGCTGGCCGTACGTGGCTGTGGTGCTCGAGAAAACAAATCGCCAAACGCCGGCCGATCGCATGGCTTCCATCAGATCAAAGGTTGCCGTCACGTTGTTCTGATAATACATAGCCGGGTGTTGTACGGATTCTCCAACCAACGCATACGCTGCGAAATGCATGACTGCCTCGATCTCTTTTTCTCGCATAACCCGCATCAGCAGAGCACGATCGGTGAGATTCCCCTCGATCAAGATCTCCGAAGGGACGCTTTCTCGATGGCCGCGTGAAAGATTGTCGTACACCCACACCGTATGCCCCAAGCTCCTCAACAGCTTTACGGAATGCGAACCGACATATCCTGCTCCGCCAACAACGAGTATCTTCATCCTACAATTCTCCGTACCTGGTTTTTTGATCGGCGAGCTTGAGATGCTCACCCGATTTTGTCACAATCGTATTTCTTATCGGCAATCTTCGCGAGTGGACATCTGAATCATGGCCGTCAGCAAGCTGAAGAAATTGAAACAATCTGCCCCCGAGGCTGCCAATCCGGTAGAAACGATGGCAGGCTGGATCGAGCGTTATACCGTTTATCTTCGATCCGAATGCCATTTGGCAGAAAATACCGTTCAAGCCTATCGGCGTGATCTGGAGCACATGAAAGAGTGGCTACACGGACGTTCGCCAACCGCCATGTCCATTTCTGACCTCGGCGATTTTGCAGGGTTTCTTAAAAACAAGAAACTCGCAGCGACCTCCGTTTCAAGACACATCGTCGCCATTCGTATGTTTTACAAGTTCTTGCAACTGGAATCCGCTATCGCGGACAATCCAGCAGAATTATTGACCACCCCTAAAGTCTGGCAGCGTGTTCCTTATGTTTTATCGATTTCCCAAATTGATCGATTCCTGACCGCTCCTCAACGATTTGACCAGCTGGGCCTTCGGGATCGAGCGATTTTGGAGCTCATGTATGCCACCGGCTGTCGTGTTTCCGAAATTTCAGACCTTTTGGTGGCCAATGTTCATCTGGAGGAAGGTTATTGTCTTGCCGAAGGAAAAGGGAGCAAGCAACGTATGGTGCCCTTGGGGGAACGCGCGGTGGAAGCAATCACGATTTACCTGAAAGAACAAAGGCCTATTCTTGCTACGGGGCGGCAGTTCGCCGAATCGCCGTGGCTCATTTTGTCCCGCACTGGTCAACGCATGCGACGCGAGGCGATTTGGGAACTGATCAAGCGATATGCTCTTCGAGCAGGAATCGATAGCGAAGTCAGCCCCCACACGCTGCGACATTCCTTTGCGACGCATCTTCTTGGAGGGGGGGCGGACTTGCGATTGATCCAAGAAATGCTGGGGCACGCAAGCATCCAAACCACGCAAATTTACACTCAGGTGGAGACCAGTAAATTGAAGAAAGTTCACAACCAATTCCATCCTCGCGCCTAGACGTTTTTTTCGATCGGAAGGCTACATTTGTTCAATGGTCACGAGTCGGCCGGGCCCGTTTAATCGGATTCTTCGTGATTTTTGCACCGCCGCTTGGCAGCAGGCGGCGATGTTGCGAAATCCATATTAGACCTTTCCGGTCCACGAAGCTAAAATGCTCGCATTGCGGAATTTAGCCTGTTGCACCCCTTCCATAAATGATATCCCATGTCGCGTACAGCTTTGATCACTGGAATTACTGGCCAAGATGGTTCTTATTTGGCAGAGCTGTTGCTCAACAAGGGATACAAAGTTCACGGATTAGTGCGACGTTCCAGCAGCTTCTCCACCGGTCGAATTGACCATTTGTATCGCGATATTCATGAGAAGCCCCAGCTTTTGCTCCATTACGGCGACCTGACCGATGGACAAGCTTTGACGAACTTGGTGCAAGATATTGAGCCAGACGAGATATACAATCTCGGAGCGCAAAGTCATGTTCGAGTTTCCTTCGATCAACCCGTTTATACCCTGATGAGCGACGGTGTTGGATCCTTGAATGTTCTCGAAGCCGCGCGGTTGCTAAATCGTCGCAAGCCCGTTCGAGTCTATCAAGCTAGTAGCTCCGAGATGTACGGAATGGTGCTTGAAACGCCACAAACAGAAAAAACCCCCTTCAATCCGCAATCGCCTTATGCATGCGCCAAAGTGTACGCATACTTTCAAACCATCAATTATCGCCGAAGTTACGACATGTTTGCGTGCAACGGTATCTTGTTCAATCACGAGTCGCCTCGTCGCGGCGAAACGTTTGTGACTCGTAAGATAACTCGAGCAGCCACTCGGATTAAGCTTGGACTTCAAGACAAATTGTACCTGGGGAATCTCGATTCCAAACGCGATTGGGGATATGCGAAGGATTATGTAGAGGCAATGTGGCTGATGCTCCAGCAAGAGGAGCCGGACGATTACGTGATTGCGACTGGCGAAACACGCACGATTCGGGAATTTTTGGACATGGTCTTCGAGCAGTTGGAGCTCGACTGGAAGCAGTATGTGGAAGTTGACCCAAGATATTTCCGGCCAGCCGAAGTGGATCTGCTTTTGGGCGACGCAAGCAAAGCCAAAACGAAGCTAGGTTGGACGGCAGCAACGGACGTGCGAGAATTGGCCAGAATTATGGTCGAGCACGATCTGGAGCTTGCCCGGCGAGAAAAACACGACCAAAAATTTGTAAACGCTTAGGCTCATCATCTTGATTCGTAGACGCAAGACTTGCTAATCTCGGAGAAATTGCGTCTTCAAAGATTTTTTTGAAGGCGACCTTTACTCTGTTTCCAAGTCGTGGACCAGTTCATGAATCCCAAAACTACGCTTGCGTTTGTCCTTACTTTGATATGTTCTGGGGCAATTCCTTCGAGGGCGATTGGACAAAGGGGCTCCGAACATGGTGCCCAACCGGAACGGCATACTTTCTCTGGCGATGGCTACATCTTGCTTCAAAATGGAAACGTGCTTTCCGGAAAAATCGCCAGCAATTCCGAACGCATCATCATCAGGGTCGATGGGAACAGCAAGCTGAACTTGGAGCACAAGAACGTCGAATACATAGGCCCATCCCTCGAGTCCCTTTACCATCATCAAAAATCAGGGATACGATCTTGGGGCACCGGTGAACACTGGCATCTAGCCCATTGGTGCATCAAGCAAGGACTGATCGATCATGCTATTGCACATTACCGTGTGATTGAACAGAACGCTTCGGACTCGCCGCAATTCAAGCAGATTGAGCATATGTTGAGAGAAGCGCTCCTGGCCAACGAAAAAGTACGAAAGTCTCTTGGCGATGAGACATCTCTAGACAGCAAAAGCGGTGTGCTTCAGGCAAATGCCGAAATTCCGAAACGGCGAGACGTCCGCGAATCAGATCCGGAGACTCGACGCTCCAGCGTCAATTCCTGGACTCAAACTGAAATTCCTGGCTACATTCGCAAGACTTTCCAAACTTCGATCCTGCCCGTCCTGGTGACTCGATGTGGCCAATCCGGTTGTCATGGCATTCTAGGAAAATCCGACTTTCATCTTTACCAACCTATTGGCGATCAAGCAGCATTGACATTGGCCAAGGACTTGGACGAAGTCCTTCGTTACGTTGATCGCGAGAGAGCGAATGAAAGCGAACTGCTGGCCTATGCAACGAAGGCGCACGGAATCCAACGCCATCCAAGCTTGAACGCAGCGCGTGAAGATGAACGACTCTTGATCGAACGAATCGGTCAATGGATCAAATCTTTAGCGCTTTCGCAAAGCATCAACAAGTCGATGCCTCAGCAGTATCCTGTCACCACCGCATCGGCAGAGGCAGATTCTATTGGGGCAGTGACTCAGGCAATTGCAACAGGTCCACTGGATGGCAGTGGCGACAGGATGACTCGAAGCGAACTATCCAAGATCGTGGAAAAGCGAGACCGCAATGCCAGCCTTTCTAAACCCGCCAAATCCGCTCCCCCGCCAGCCATTTTGTCGGGCAGCGAGCTGGATGATTTGGAAAAGGCCATCCGGGATTTGGAGGAAAAATATGAATCTGCTGAGCCCAGTAAAACGACTCAAGCCAAGGATCCCTTTGATCCGGATGTTTTCAACCGAAAGTTCCGATAGGTCGAATTCTAGTAAAGCCGCAACTTTCTGATACACTTCGCCCATTGCCTAGATAACACTCGTTGATTTTAGAAAGTTTCATGCGATGAGCACTGGAGAGGGATCCTCTGTTTCGTTTCAAACCATGCACGGACGAAACTATCCAACAATCCGACAATTTACCGTTTTTCTCGAAAACCGAGTCGGGCAATTGCTGGAAGTGGTTCGACGGTTCGAAGGAACTGGGATTCGAATCGTTGCTTTGTCGATCAATGATTCCGCCGAATGCGCGTTTGTTCGATTTTTGGTGAGTCATGCTGAACGCGGTCGGGAGATACTCGAACGAGCAGGGCTTGCCATTATCGAAAGCGATTTGATCGGTGTAGAGCTTCCCGAGGGAGGGCAGCCCTTGCTGCAGATTTGCACCGCACTTTTGCAAGCAGAAATTAATATCATCCAGGCCTATCCGTTGATCTTTCGCCCACACGGCGAACCAGCAGTTGCTATCATGGTGGACAATACCGAACAAGCACTGGAAACTCTGGCGCGGAAAGGCTTCCGGATGATCACCGAAGGGGATCTGCTAGATAGCGCATCGTAGCTACAATGGCCGACAAAACTTAATTGGCATTTCGCTTTCTGGATCGTCGAGAACCATGGCGAGTTTGCCAGTAAGAAGCTCATCAAGTTCCTTACCGATAATCTCAGCTCGCCAGCCTACCGTCAAACTCGGCGGATAGGACGCTTCGTTTTTAGGATCCAACCGGTACTTTACAAAGTCTCGCAAGTCTTCCGATGTTGCAACGATTGCGGGTGCGATGCGTTTTGTCCGGCAAATGTAAGCCAGGGCTGCCGATAAGAACTGAGTCAACATACCGGCTGGTTGCCCTTTTCCATACCGTTGCTTTCGAGGCCAGACCGGCATCGGCTGATTCAAGGAAGCCTCAATGACTTTCGCCAGTTCGGGCAAATACTGCTTGGTGTGACGATGCTCCATTCCTCGCAACGATGTCATGCGGCGCACATCCGACGTTCCGCGCCGAGCCAATTCAATCAGCAAATCATCCCGCAGAATCTTGCGGGGCGGAGTATCGCGTTCGTTGGCTTTGGCATCTCGCCAAGCCCATAAGCCCTTAACGATCGCAAGCGAACCGCCAGAAAGGGCCTGAATGCCACTGATGCGGTACCAGTTGTCACCCGATTCAAACTCCTGAAGCTCCAGCTGGCGTTGCTTGGTCTCCTCTTCTAACCAACTCAATCGATCTAGTTTCACGATCTGATTTTTGAGCGTTAAATACAGCTTCGGCAAATCTCGAACATCCTGAGCCGCATACTGCAGTTGCTGCTGACTCAGTGGACGAATTCGCCAGTCCGAACGAGTCTCTTCTTTGTCCAGCAACATCCCCGTGAATCGATGGACCAAGTTGCCATACGATGCGGGAAACTCGAACCCCAGAAAGCCGGCTGCTATCTGAATGTCGAACAAATTGGGAATCAGCTTTTTCGTGGCGCGATAACAAAACAACGTCTCCTCGCGGCCCGCATGAACGATCACCGTGTTCAGGGGATCCACCAACGTGTCCCAGAAAGGAGATAAGTCACCGCAGGGATAGGGGTCGATGATAGCAACATCACCTCCCACGGCAACTTGGACCAAACAAAGCTCAGGCTTGTAAGAATCCTCGGCCACGAACTCCGTGTCGAAAGCGACTACCCGCTCCGCCGATATCTTGGCACATAGCTGATGGAGCGATTCCTGGTTTGTGATATAACTGTAATGAGCGTTCAACTCGATCCTGTTTCGTGTCCGTGACTGAGATCCTTCAAGTCCAAAAATGCGTTTCTGCCAGCGATCCTCGTGGCCGAAACCGCAAGAAAGCTAGCAAACGCACGCTCTTTGTACACGGAATTCCAACGAATCACAACATCGCGGGCCTCGAGACTCGCTCAGAACCGCGAAATCACGAGAGAAAATTGGGAAACCTGAACGCAAAAGGAACCATGGAGCAGCTTGCCGCATCAGCACCCGGACGGCCGACGGCTGGTCTTTTGACTACCGGGCATGCAGCACCCGAGCGTTCATCAACGGGTCGTCCGACAACAGGGCTTCTTGTCAGTGCCAGATCCGTCGCCGAAGCCCGACTGGTCCTGCATCACGAAAACGTTTGGCTCGACTTGAAGGAACCTTCTGCGGGCTCCCTGGGCCGACCGTCCATCGAGACGCTCGAGGACTTTTTGTCTTTGACTCACTCAAACCCAGCTCCCACAAGCATTGCCGCTGGGGAGCTGGTTCAATGGACGGATGACTTGTCGGCCTCCCTGGCTGCCAAGCTGCCCCCCCATTGCTTCATCAAGTTTGGACTGTCGCATGCAAAACCAGATTGGTCGGATTCGTTGGCCCAGATCGGCAAGGTACTTCACCGCCGCCAGCAAATGATCCTTGTGCATTATGCTGACTCGGAAGCGGCTCAATGTCCGGACTGGATCCAAACATTGCGAACCGCTGAAATGCTGGATTGCCGCTACGTGTTAGTGGATACCTACGATAAATCGGGTGGCGGGCTTCTCGACCATTTTTCGATCGAACGGCTCGTAAGCATGATCCAGATTGCAAAGGCAAAAAACCTCGCCGTCGCTCTTGCAGGTTCATTGCAAGCCAACCAACTTGGAAGTCTAATGAAGGTTGGTGCTGCGTGGCTCGGATTCCGAGGAGCCGTCTGCGAAAACCAAGAACGCACGAGTACTTTGTGCAAAAACAAACTGCAATCTTTGTGCAGCGAGTTTACGAATTACGTTATGATCGATCATCACGCAAGGAACGAGTCCTAACGAGCATGTCATCAGGAAGCGAACGAGATCGGCCATGCGGTGTGCTCCGGCAGGGAGCGAAAGTGGTTGGATGCATTTGCATGCCCGAGGCGACTGACATCTTTATTAAAGAGTTCAATCACTGCTACGGACAACTGCGATTGGAAGTTTCTGCACCAATCTTAGAATCGCCATCGGACCCGAAAAACCCCAGCACGTTCCGGTTGCCTATGTGGTTCAGGCACGTTTGGCATTCCACAAACCCGGAATCCACGAATCCGGATTTAACGAACCCGGAATCCTAGTCACGCCCACTCTCGTATTTCTCTTGTAACCATGTCCACTCTTGAAACCCCTGCCGCGCCGGCTCGTCCATTCACGCACCTCCATTGCCATACTCATTACAGCCTTCTTGACGGTGCGAGCCCCATCGGGAAATTGCTGCAACGGGCCAAGTCGCACGGCATGTCGGCTCTTGCGATCACGGACCACGGAAACCTGCACGGCTCGCTTGAATTTTATCGTAAAGCGAGAGAACTGGGCATCAACCCTATTCTTGGTTACGAAGCATACGTCGCACCTGGCAGCCGATTCGAACGGGATGCGTCCTCCTCCAAAGAAGCCGCCTATCACTTGACCTTGCTGGCCAAGAATCGCACGGGCTTCAAGAACTTGATCCGCTTGGCATCGATTGCGAGCCTCGAGGGCTTCTACTTCAAACCTCGAATTGATAAGCAAGCGTTAGAAGCGTATAGCGAGGGCATCATCTGCTTAAGCGGTTGTGTCTCCAGCGAATTCTCTCGTGCTATCTTGAAGGGCTACGACACCGACTCGGCCATCCAAGAGGCGGTCGAAGTGACTCAATGGTTCGATCGCGTCTTTGGCGATCGATTTTTCATTGAGATCATGAATAACAAAGTCGAAATCCAACGTCAGCAAATGGCGGGGGCGGTCGAGGTTGCCAACCGAGTGGGTATTCCCCTGGTTGCCACCAGCGACGCACACTACGTGGATCGCGAGGACGCCGAGCTCCAGGATGTTATGGTTTGCATCAGCACAGGAAAATTCCGAACGGACTCCAATCGGATGCAAATGGAAGGGAACGAGTTTTACCTCCGCTCCCCAGAAGAAATGTACCTGAACTTCCCCGGACACGCGGACGCCGTGGCTCGCTCGCAGGAAATCGCAAACTCCGTCGATATCCAGCTGGATTTGGGTTCCCGCAATTTCCCTTCGTACACGATTCCTGAACCGCTAACCCCGGACGAATACCTTCGCAAGTTATGTCGGGAAGGGCTGATGGCTCGCTATGCCAAGAACCCTGACATGCTCAGCGACGGAAAGCTGGCTCAAGTCGTCGAAGATCGCTTGGATCGCGAGCTGGCGGTCATCCAAAAGCTCGGTTTCTCTAACTACTTTTTGATCGTTTGGGACTTTGTTCGCTACGCACGCGAGATCGACGTGCCGGCGACAGCTCGGGGCAGCGGCGTCGGTGCACTGGTTTGTTATGCGCTGTATTTGTCCCACGTTTGTCCGATCAAGTACGATCTGCTCTTCGAACGTTTCCTCGACGAAAGCCGACTCGAAGCACCCGATATCGATATCGACTTTTGCCAGGAACGACGCGGCGAGATCATTCGCTACGTCAAGGAAAAGTATGGCGAGGCCAACGTCGCTCAAATCGGAACGTTCGGTACCCTTAAGGCCCGTGGTGCTATTAAGGATGTTGGCAGAACCTTGGGGCTGCCTCTGAACCGAGTTGTCGAAGTCAGCGAATTGGTCCCTGACGACCCCAAGATTACCATCAAGGACGCTCTGGCGCAAAGCGAAGATCTCAAGAAACTTTACGACAACGACCCGGACATTCGCGAGCTGATCGATGTCGCCGGCAAGGTGGAGGGGATGGCTCGGAATATCGGAACGCACGCCGCCGCCGTCGTGATCGCGGACAAACCGCTCACCGATTATGTTCCATTGATGCGTGTCTCCGGCAAAGAGGACATTATCACCCAATGGTCGATGGGGGACGTCGAAGCAGCTGGCCTTTTGAAGATGGACTTTCTTGGACTACGGAACTTAACCATCCTTTCTAAGTCGGTCGACATTATCGAGCAGACCCGGGGACACCGAATCGATCCGCTCGATTTCCCACTGGACGATGTTGCCACCTTCGAATTGCTCAAGCGAGGCGAAACCAAGGGGGTATTCCAGCTAGAAAGTGGTGGCATTCGAGATCTTCTGCAACGCATGAAGCCGGACCATTTTCACGACATCATCGCGACGAACGCGTTGTATCGACCTGGCCCGCTAGAAGGCGGGATGGTGGATGATTATGTGGCGGTCAAAAACAAACGCAAAGCGGCTGTCTATTTGCATCCGGTCCTTGAAGAAATCCTTGCTGAGACCAACGGCGTGATGGTCTACCAAGAGCAAGTGATGCGGATCTTAAACGGGCTGGGCGGAATCGAGTTGGCCAAAGCCTACACTTGCATCAAGGCGATCAGCAAGAAGAAGGAATCGTTGATCGCAGCCAATGCGGAAAAATTCCTAGCGGGCTGCGTGGAAAAAGGTCTATCCCAGAAGGAAGCGGAAGACTTCTGGAACATGATTTTGAAGTTCGCAGGCTACGGCTTTAACAAGAGTCACTCCACGGCTTACGCTTTGATCGCCTACCAAACGGCCTACTTGAAGACTCACTTTAAAGTGGAATTCATGGCAGCCTTGCTAACCGGCGATATCCCGAACCGCAATTTCAAGCGTAAAGACGGGCTGGTGGAACACCTGGAAGATTGCCAACGCATGGGAATTACGGTTGAACCACCTAACGTAAACACATGCCGTTCGGATTTCAGCGTCGCAGACGACAAAATCTACTTCGGGTTGTCCGCCATCAAGGGCTGCGGTGGTTCGGCCGCGGAAGCGGTGGCTCGTGAACGCCTGAAGAACGGCCCCTTCCAAGATATCTTCAATTTCTGCGAACGAGTTGACGTGGTGAGCTGCGGACGAGCCACTATCGAATCGTTGATACGAGCCGGGGCGATGGACTGCTTCGGTGCACGACGTGCCCAGTTGAATGCCGTTTTAGAAAAGGCTCTTCAAGGGGGAGCGTCGAAATTGAAGGACCGCAAGAGTGGACAGATGAGCCTGTTTGACGACTTTGAAGAAGTCGTTCAAGAGGTCAAAATTGTGCTGCCTGACGTCCCCGAGTTTCCGGAGAAAGAAATGCTGGCGATGGAGAAGGAAGTGCTTGGCTATTACTTAACCGCACATCCGCTTTCGGAATACGATGCGATTTTAAAAGCTTTTTGCTCTCACAATTCGCAAACGGTGAAAACGGTCAAAAAGCGAGACGAGGTATTGATGGGGGGCATGATCTCCTCCATCAAAATCGCACATGTCAAAACTCCTAAGCCAGGTCAATCGTCGAAGTACGCTAACTTCGATCTCGAAGACATGGAGGGCTACGTGCGAGGGATCTGTTGGCCAGACGGGATGGAAAAGTACGGTGAAATGATCCAACCCGACGCCGTAGTATTGATTCGCGGCACCGTCGACAAACGAGGCGAGGACGAATTCAATTTGCTGGTCAATGAAATGTTTCCAATCCAGGAAGCGGACACAAGATTTACTACCGGAATCCACATTTCGTTTGATCAGCTTCGACACCAGCCTGAGATGATCGGCAAGATTCGCGAAATTCTGCGAGGCTACCCTGGCCAACGCGACGTTCTCTTCGCCATCCAGTTGGAGTCGGGCGATGTCGTGCATGTGAAGTCCTCCAAACAGAAGGTCACTATCAGTCCGGAGCTTCGGTCGCGGCTTGATGATTTGCTGGGCCCGGGAAGCCATCGATTATTGATGACGAAGCCAACTTTAAAAAGCGGCGGGAACGGAAAAGAATACGCCCGCAAATCGTAATCCAGGTTTACCCCGAAGAACAACGGGAGATAGCAAGCCCAAACGGTCAAGGCCCTGCAGTTGATGACGAGCAAGGTTTGACTGACCACTTCGCAAGGAAGGGTGCCGAATCTTTGCTAAGGAACGGAATGCGTCTCCTGGTCTGTCTAGGGAGGGGGCTAGCTTCCTAAACGTACTTTGGCTCTAGCTTGAGCAAGAGACCGTTCCTTCAATGCGGCTGTCTCAGGAGTTGTCGACTTGATCGCCATTGCACGATCTAGGTCCGACTCCGCTTGCTTACGATCGATTTCAGATGGTTTCAACAAACTGTCGGTCAAGATGTTGACCCCCTCGCGGGTTACCTGAACGAAACCACCATCCACAAACCACTCCACCACCGAAACGCCGGTTCGGATTTTAAGAATTCCGAACCCAAGTCTTCCAACCATGGGTGCTCTACCAGGTTGGATTCCAAGTTCACCATCAAACAATGGAAGAACCAACGAATCACAAACCGTATCCAGCTCCGTTTTTTCCGGAGTGACAACCACACAATGTACTTTACCGTCGTTGCTCATGATTCTTGTTTCTATTGGACCGGTTCAGACTATTTCTTCGAAGCAGCGGCAGCTTGTTTTTTGGCTTGCGCTTCCACTTGTTCTATCGCCCCAACATACATAAAGGCCGATTCCGGCAGGTGATCCCACTTGCCATCACAGATTTCTTCGAAGCTTCGAATCGTATCGGCCAAAGTGGTGATTTCACCTTGCTTGCCAGTGAACACTTCCGCAACCAAGAATGGCTGCGACAGGAATCGCTCAATACGACGAGCTCGCATGACAACGGTCTTATCTTCAGCGCTCAATTCATCAATACCAAGAATCGCAATGATGTCTTGTAATTCGCGATACCGTTGAAGAGTCTTCTGAACCCGTCGAGCGATAGCGTAATGTCGCTCACCCACAATCGCCGGATCCAAGATTCGCGAATTGGAGGCCAGCGGATCAATAGCGGGATAAATACCCTTTTCCGAAATCGATCGCTCCAGGTAAATAAACGCGTCCAACTGTCCGAACGCCGTAGCTGGTGCAGGGTCAGTCGGATCGTCAGCAGGAACATAAACCGCTTGTACCGAGGTGATCGCACCACGCTTGGTCGATGTGATTCGCTCTTGCAAAGCACCCATTTCCGTTGCCAAGGTTGGCTGATAACCTACCGCAGACGGCATCCGACCAAGAAGTGCGGACACTTCCGAACCAGCTTGCGAGAATCGGAAAATGTTGTCAACGAACAACAAGGTGTC
>JBIKLJ010000286.1:0-5488 GCA_044359895.1 Pirellula sp. | reverse complement strand
CCGCCATCGAGAACGACCCGCCTAGCGTTACCGACGCATCGGTGGTGGCGATCGTTCCCAAATTGGACCAGGAGTCCGATCCTTGGCCCAGAACGAGTGACCCATGGGATGCGGTGATCGAGCCGGCTGCAGCGTTACTCCATGTCTTGGCTACAGCGAGGATTCCTGAATTGGTTGCCCGCAATGTGCCTTCGTTTCGGAACGATGGCGATTCGATGGTGATCGTGCCAGCTTGGGCATCACCGCAATCGATTGACGCCACGCGGGTCGAACCTGAGAATATCTCGATGGCGGAGATGGTTGCATAGGTCCAACCATCGCTAGATATCGAAGCGAGGATATTTCCCGCACTGTTGGCGGTGACGATGTAGTCCTTGGCGAGCGCCTTGTAGCGTGCCCCAGCCTCAGAAAAAATATCGAGCCCCGTTTGAGCGACCGTACCATTGAAGGCGATGTTCATAAGCCGCTGACCGCTGGCCGTAAAGGAGTCCTCTACGAAATGAAGTCGTACGCGGTAATCCGCTCCCGGGCTGAGGTTGTCGAAGGCGTAGTTGAGGTTTGAATCATAACGGGAGTCGTCGTAGGCTGCATCTGGAAGAGGATCCGAGACGCCTGAAGTATCGACTACGATTCCGCCGAGAGAACCAGCCCATCCACCAGCGTCACGCCGATCATATCCCAGATCGGTGATGTACGGTGTTGACGTATCCGCCGTAATCGTACCCTGGTTGACGACGCGGATGGGATTCGAGGAATTTCCAGCAATGGAACCCGCGTTGCCGCGAATGGTGATGCCGGCGTCGATAGTCAACTGTTGCGAGTCCGAGGTGCCATAGGCAAGGATTCTGTTGTAAGGGCTTGCCCCAAAGATGATCGTGCCATTGCCCGCAACCGATTGCGACCCGCCACCGAATATGAGAGAGCTCGTTGAGTAAGCATCGCGACCCCCGACTCGGATCGTTGTATTGTCGAGCGTGATTCCATCTTGAATGAATATCGAACTACCCGTTAGGTTGAGATCGCTGCCGAGCGTCAGGTTGGAAAGTACGCCGCCGTAGTCAACAAGGAGTTGATTGTCACCGACTGCTTCGTAGCGACCATTCTTGATGGTACCACCCTCCAACGCCCATGATCCGGTGTTGTTGTTGAGACGCAAGGTCTGACCGGTGTTGTCGAGCACGCCCGTGAGGTATACCGTACCCTGGGTGCCGTTGATCGTACCGAGACCCGCAGTGGTAAATTCGCCACCTAGTTCGACGCTGGACTGGTTCAGAGCGGCGATGGTTCCGAAGTTGGTCCAGGAACCCGCGATCTCCAGTCCGGATTGGTTGCTACTGGAGAGAGTCCCGTGATTCTCGAACATGCCGGGGATGATCGATAGCCAACCTCCGCTCGCGATTCCGCAATCTATTAACTTGACTCGCGTCGTACCCGAGAAAATCTCGATGGCGGAAACGATGGCAGGAGCGCCTGTGCCGGCTCGTTGAAATCGCACCCCAATCGTCCCTGCACTGTTTGCCGTCGCGTCGAATTCACGAACCACGGCCTTCAAGATCCCTCCTGCTGCCGCGTTGATATCGAAAGAGTTGAGTACACGTGTGTCGTTGATATCGACATGCATCAAACGTTCCCCGGGCCCAATCTCCGGTTCACCAAAATGCAATTTCAATCGGTAATTTTGCCCAGCCGTTAGGTTGGAGAGTGTGTACCCAAAATCATCACCTCCGATTCCTGTCTGGTAAGCTGTTTGCGGAAGGGGGGACGCAAGAGCAGACGTATCTACTGGAAAAGGGACAGACCTAAAACCATAGAAACCGAATAACGGTTCTTTATCCGATCCATAGGCTGGTTCATCGGCATAGGGCGTACTGGCGTCGGCACGGATTGTCCCGAGGTTAACCATCTTTGCCAGTGGATAATTCGCAGGATCCTCTTCGACGATATTCCCAGAGTTTCCCCGAATGGTGATGCCCGCACCGATCGTAAAAACCTCGTTGAAGGGTCCGCTCGATTGCCGGGGCTGAGTGCCGATCGCGGCGATGGCGTTACCATAATGACTGCCGAATATCACCGTGCCGGTCCCACCGAGCGTTTGGTCGCCGCGGAACCGAACCCGGCCGAAAACGCTCCCTGCGTGATTCCCTAGACGCATCGTCGCGTTCTCAAGCGTCAAACCGTTTTCGATCAATCCGATCGCGTCGACCACTGAGGCCAAATCGATATCCGCTGCTGCCATCACACCTACGAGCTTTCCGCCGGAGGCACTGAACACAAGATTTGCGCCAGATGTTCCCACCACGCGGGTTCCCACCAGTGCGCCGCCAACCAACTGGATATTGCGAGACGTCTGAATCTCGCGCACGTTAGTCTCGCCGGTGAGTACGATGGAGTTGGTTGAGTCCGAGCTGCCAATCACAGCCGTATCTGTGGATCCCGGCAGGATATCCCCAGCCCAGTTCAGAGGATCATCCCACGTGGTCCCATCCCCGCCTCCGTCCCATGTGATGGATGCTAACAGGTGCCGAACCTCCAAATTCTCAAAAAGGAGTCGCCGTCTCTTTCGACCACGGAACTCGGTCTCTCGCTTGGAGATGAGTTGTTTAGGGAGCAATCGCTTAGACGATTTTCTTGAACGCATGAAGTTACCCTATAGGAGCGTGACAGCCGCCTGAATACAACACACTGTAACCGGACACCGGTTTGCCATAGTCCGCTCCGCATTTTGAGGAGCAAGGATGAGTGCAGGAATTACCCTGGTCCAAGGATCAACGAAACTTGGAAACTTAACAAGGATTCTAGTCGTTTATCCTATTTCATGAAGATTTTTAGGAAAATAAGTCCACAAATGTAATTGTTTTCGCCATTTTTCCTTACTTTTTTCCATGCTCTCCGTAGGGACCTGAGGTTGAAGAAACTCTAACTGATCAGGTGGGGCGGTGCTGATTTCGTTCATGGCTGCATTCTTGAGCCACTGGCTGTTGCGTCTCGACCATTTACTCAGTCGAGTTAGCAGCGAGGGAGGGCCTGCGGTGGTGGGGCGATGATCCAGCACGGCTTGGAGATCCGCCGATAATGCGGTTGCGTTTGGATAGCGATCGGACCTTTGAGGACAAAGTGCCTTAAGCACCACCCAGTCCAGTTGCTTGTGCAACTCCTGCTGAAGATCCGATAACGACACGCCTCTCTTTCGAGCGACCTCTTCGGATTCATTCGCCGGAAGATCCGCGAGAATCCGACTTGGTTTGCCGGGCTCCTCTTGCAGCAGCGTCTGTCTGAGCTTTTGGATGTCGAGTACTTCCGCCAAATGATTCTCGCTATCGCCGTTATCTGCTGTGGGATGTAGCCGTATGCACGCGTCCAAGGGTGTCGTGCCGATCAACAGCTTGCACAGGACCGCTCCGATCGAATAGATGTCTGACTGGGGCGACACGTCTGCGCTCCAATCAAGTTGTTCGGGGCTCATGCATGCGGGCGGTTTTGAACCATGAGTGGCATCACGCCGAGAAGTCAATGAGCTGGGTAAGTCGGACTGCTCGCCAAACAATCCTGTTGCTTAGCAACCCTGTTGTTTATAGACACCGCCGACAAAACTTAGCCTCAGACGATAGCCAAGTTCGTTCGACTCGCAAAAATCGGCTAGCCTGGATATTGCATACGTTTGTTTTCGCATGAGTTGGGCGCTCGGAAAACCGTCGTGGAGCCGGTTTTTCTCGAATTTCGCTGGTTTAACGCACAACTCCCCCTACCCCATCGTCGCTTGGCGTCGCTGAGTCGCTAGTTTTCGAAGGTAGCGGCCAACCTAACCGCTAGGAGATAACTGAGTACATGCCCTGTTAAAGATTTCGGCATACGGGCACGAGCTGGCCAAGTGGAATACGACGCGTCGACACGTCACGACTACTCGCGCCGCAATTTTAATCAAACGATTGCGAATCGTATTGGCTTGCCATGTGGCAGCCTTCGTGCCTTGTAAGCCAATGCGCCGAATCCCATCAACTAACACATAAGCAAAAGAGGAAAGCAATAGTCGAAACTGATTTGCGATAAAGTCAGTGCAACTGGTACGATCAGCAAACAGATACAATTGTTGCTCCTTGATCCGATTCTCCATGTCACCGCGTTGGCAGTACATCCTTTCATAGAACGTCTCTGGATTAACCGCGACGCTGCACAGCGTGCCTGGCTCGATCGTCATGCGAACTTGTTTGCCGTTGATCCTTGGCCGACTCTGGACGGGGTCAACTAAGCCCTCTTGGCTGAATAGATTGGTCACCACAAAACACATACAGTGGTAAGAAGCAGTAGCCATCCTAGAAGCCGTTAAAGTACCGCTGTTCTTGATTGCCATGAGTTGGGTCATCAGTCGCATCGAAGTCCAAGACGATTTCCGCTGGTGGTTCTTGGAAGCTATCCAAGAAGGTTTCCACCAGTTCTTCATGCATCTTAAAGCAGGCCTTGGCATCGACTCGATTCTCTAGCCGCGAGAGCGTGGAAGGACTGGCCAAAGGAGAGTTAACTTCGTAGTTCATCTCGGCCGGAGTTCTGCCAGCAGCGACTTGAAAGGCCGGATCATGACGCAGTTGATGGTGATCGTTTCCATCTTCGTAACCAGCAGCGATACCAAAGATGCGACTAGTAAGCATCTCGGCTTGGTCGTGAGTGCAATACCTCGGATCGCGTGGATCTGGGATCGCACGATTGATACGTTCGATGAGTTTAAGTTTTTGATCGGCCTCACGGAGCAGCAACAATCCGCCATCGGAGGTTAGCGTCCCACCATCAAATTTAGCTTCGACGCCATGCCTGCGGAGCCGTTTCAAAGTGGACGGTTTTTGTGTACGATGTGTCATCGTCGAAAGCTTTCTGTTTGGGACCATTGACTTGTGATAAATCCAATGAATACCAGATCGAAGGCTTTCGCGCTATAGGGGTAGTGCTGAAAACGTATGCAATATCCATGCTAGCGCCTCAGGCTCAAGAACCCACGACTATCTCTATGGCAAAGCACTAGTCTGGTCATTTCGCCTTCCTGGTCGCTCTCTTTTTAGCACTCGTCCCCTGGCTCCGCCCGGGGACGCATTGCAACCGAGGCTCCTGAGTTGCAAAAGCATGTCTAACGCGAGGCGGAGCCTCGAAGGCAGTGCGTTCCAAGGCAGAGCCTTGGAACGAGGTTGAAGCGATTGGCATGCGTTTCGAATAGGGATCTGTAGTCAGATCCACTGCATTCAAAGGCATTTGGCACTTTTTGATTGTCCGATTTTCCGTCGAATGGTACGGATTGTATCGGCTTTCTGTCGGACTTTGTGGCTGGTTGATCATTAGTTCTATGTACCCGGGTTCGCTTGCGCCTGCGCATTCGACAGCTTCCTACCGTCAAAAAGCTCATCGAGATCTCTCCCATGATTCCATTTCTAAGCAAAATCCAAAACGACATGAGCAGTGCCCGCGAACGCCGCAATGAGCGTTTGCGTCGGCTGCGGTTGAAAGC
>JBIKLJ010000096.1:0-18639 GCA_044359895.1 Pirellula sp. | reverse complement strand
GGCTTCAACCATTCTTCTTGCCAGAAGCAGCGATTGCCCAAACTTGTTTCTGCCATAACGATCGCGGGTGGCATCGGGTTCACGAGCTATCTCAAAGGCAGAGGTCATCTTTCCACTCGTGAGCAGATTGTAAGCTGCTTGCTGTTGATCTTTGAATGCGATGGAACTGGGATTCGAAATCTTAGCGGCGTGCCCACTCAGCTGTTCCAAGATGCTACGACGTGCATGCACTCGATCGATCGTCATCCCTTCGCGAAGACTCAACGCCTCCATTCGAAAGTTGGGTTCGTTGGGGTCCCCTTGAATTTGCCATGGATCGTATTTAGGGCCCAAGAATCCCGAGTGCTGGCCTGGCCAAGTGAGTGGCCCTTCGATCAAATAGTTTGGCAAGGAGACACCGCTTGGAACCCCGTCTTGCCGAGGTCGCACAAACTCCAGAGCGGCAGCATAGTTCGGGAAATCGCCTCGCGATTCCACTCGATCCAGATCGCTTCCACCCTTGGGAACAGGACCGGGCCTGCCCGTCAGAGCCACGTGTGTAGCCAGCAAATGATTGTGTTCACGATGCGCTAACGTACGGACAATTGCCCATCGATCGGTTTGCTGTGCCAAGCGTGGCAAGTGTTCGCAAACCTTGACGCCCGATATAGTCGTTCCTATCGTCGAAAATTCGCCTCGAACTTCGGCGGGCGCGTCCGGCTTCGGATCTAAAGTGTCAAGCTGACTGGGGCCGCCGCTTAAAAGCACGATCAATACCGACTTGGCCTTTCCGTGACCTGATGAACCATTGACGCTTGCGCTGCCAGCTCGGGAGGCTTGAAGCGGAAGCGTGCAACCCACGACTCCCGTCGTTCCAATGCGCAAGAATCCCCTGCGATCTAAATCATAAGATGGTCTTGGCATCGGTTTAGCTTCCTTGAGATGCGGGGTTAAAAAAGCGAGTCGATCACTTTGCCTGAGGTCACTCGGTGAGGTCGTCCTTCGCGGTCGGCCAAGGTCATTCCCGTCGGAATTCCAAGAGCATGAACGATCGTTGTACCAAAGTCGAGCGGGCTGACTGGATTGGAAATCGGGTAGGCAGCTTTCGAATCGCTTTCGCCATAGATGGCTCCTCCGCGAACGCCCCCACCCGCCATCAAAGCGCTGTAACAAAATGGCCAATGTTCTCTGCCGGCATTGGCTGCGGTGATTTGTGGCTTACGTCCAAATTCGCCCACCCAAACCACCAAAGTATCTTCCAGCATTCCTCGTTGCTGCAAATCTTCAAGCAATGCGGACAATGCGGTATCCGCAGCAGGAATGAGGTCATTCTTCAGTCGATTAAAATTGTCGCCGTGTGTGTCCCAAAAATTGCGACCATCATTGTGCCAATTGACAGTTACCAAGGGAACACCATGCTCCACAAGTCGTCTAGCCATCAGAACCGACTGGCCGTGAATGTTGCGCCCATACCGATCTCGTGTAGCAACGGATTCGCGAGCCAAATCAAATGCATCGCGGACATTAGCAGACGAAAGCAAATCCATCGCACGGGATTGATGCGAATGCAAGGCTACAGAATCCTTGGCTAAGTCCATCTGCAATCTTTGCCGATCCAACGAACGAAGTAGCTCATATCGGGACTGCAATCGAGCCAACGGTATATCATCTGGCAAGGACAAGGAGGAGGGTTTCCAGTCCGGATGATTGGGATCCCCTGTGAGAAGAAGTCCATCATGGCCTGAACCTAGCCACCCCCCATGCTGCCCAGGTGCTTCCCCCCCAGGAGCTGCAGGATGGAACGCCTTCCATGGAAGCGTCACAAACGATGGCAATCCAGTTGTGCTAGGCCTGACCTTAGAAACAAGTGCGCCAAGGTGCGGCGAGTCCTTTTCGCTAGGGGGCGTTGCATCACTTTTCAATACGGGCGCTAGTTGGCCCGTGACTGCCGCATGCCCGCTCGACAAATGAGCCGGATCGTCGTGGGTCATCGAACGAATGATCGCAAGCTTATCCGTATGGGAAGCCAACTGAGTGAAATGCTCGCACAGCTGCAAGCCAGGTACCTTGGTCGAAATCGGTTTGAACGGCCCTCGGACTTCATCGGGGGCGTTGGGCTTCAAGTCAAACGTGTCCAGCTGGCTCGGGCCGCCCCACATGAACAAAAAGATGCAAGCTTTGGCAGGCTTCGTTCGAACCGCACTGCTACCTTCCGACGCGATGCCAGTGAAATTTGCACTAGCATACTGAGTGCGAGCGAAGAAATCGGATAACCCCAGTCCTAAGCCACCTAAGGAACCCGCTTGCAACAATGCCCGTCGGCTTATCTGATTGCACGCGTGAAACTCGTTGCAGCTCTTGGAAGAATGCAAGCGCATTGGCGAATACGATGATGACATCGGTGCTTAAGGTAGGTGGGTAGGGTAGGTGGGAGGGTTAGAAAGTGACCAGCACCGTTCCAACCGCGATGTTATTGTAGCAGAAAGCAACCCAAATGTCATCGTCGTTCCCTTTGCTCATGTCGAGCATTTCTAGCATTTACCACCTAGGAACCCCTCATTCGCGGTCGACTTTGGCCTGCCCCAAGGGATGGAATCGCTAGGTCAATCTGTTCCATTTCTAATCATTTTGCGGATCGTACGAGCTTCGTTGTGGTAGGTTCCCGGTGAATACGAATCGATCCGACGCAACGCATAGCTTCGTAAGCAAATCTTGCCTCGGCACCCAAAAGTTGGAAAACTCACTTGCATCTATATCGAAACCACAAATCGGACAGTCGCGATGCCATTGCTCCAAGAATCAAAGTACATTCCATTTTGCTCATGTTTTAGGGTCAGCACAGGGAAGCTTAGTCTTGCATTCTTAGGATTCGCTTGGTTCGCTTGCCTCTGTACGATTTCGACTGGTGATGAGCCTGATTGGCGCGAGTTTCGGGGGCCGACTGGGCAAGGCTTGTCATCACGTCAGGATTTGCCAATTCGATGGGGAGGTCCATTCCGACCGCCAACCTGGAGCGTCGCACTCCCGGGTCAAGGATGGTCGAGCCCGATCGTGCTGGGCGAATCCGTTTGGCTTTCTTCCGCCGAGTTGGTTGCCATTCCCGATCAGCTCGTCAACGAAAAACTGGAAGCGAGCGAATACGGCGCGACCGATTTCCAAACGCATGGTTCCGTTTCGTTGTTTGCCCTTCGGGTCAATGCAAAATTGGGCAAGGTCGAGCAGGTGATTGAATTGGGACGCATCGAACACCCAAAACCAATTCATGCAATGAATAGCTATGCATCGCCCACCCCTTGCTCCGACGGAAAGCGAATCGTCTTCCACTTCGGATCTCTAGGCACTTATTGTTTGAATACATCCGGCGAAGTCCTTTGGAATCGAACAATACCTCTGGACGACATTACTGGCCCAGCAACATCACCCGTCATTCATCAAGACCTTGTCATTTTCGCATTCGATGGAACCGATGCTCAGTACGTATCGGCAATCCAATTAGAAACAGGTAACGAAGCGTGGCGAACTCAGCGGCCCGAAATTGAAACGACACGCGGTGCGGAACGTCGCGCATTCTCGACCCCACTGCTGATCGAACACGCTGGTACGCACCAGCTCCTTGCACCAACCGCGCAATGGCTGGTGTCGTACGATCCCTCAACCGGCGTTGAGAATTGGAGATGTCGAATAGGTTCAGGACACGCCATTGTTCCTCGAGTGGTCTATCAAGCTGGAGTTGCCTTTGTATGTTCCGGCTACATGCGACCGGAATTGTTTGCGATCCGAGTCGACGGGCAAGGGGATGTTTCTTCGTCTCATGTTCTCTGGAACTGGAAACGCCAAGTTCCAGAAATTGCCTCTCCGATCCTGGTTCGGGATTCGATCTTGTTTGTTTCTAGCCTTGGCGTGGTTACCTGCCTTTCACAGAACGATGGAACCATGCGATGGCAGGACCGTCTAAGCGGCTCCTTCTCGGCCAGTCCAACCGCAGCAGGCGACTTGGTGTACTTGACGAATCAATCCGGAATCACCAGCGTTATTCGAAGTAGCGACAAGATGGAAACGCTTGCGACCAATGAATTATTTGGAGAAACACTGGCATCTTTTGCAATTTTTCAAGACGGATTCTTGATTCGAACTCATCCAGAGTTGCACTTGGTGCGCAAGAGCGATCTCGACTAGGCTATTTCGCATCCAGTCAGCAGGCGTTCCGAAGCCGCCGTGCCGCACTCTCTCAAAGAAAATCCCACTTCCAAACAACCCCTACAAACCAATGGTACGATATCAATACGACTTGGCGAAAATACCCATGGTGGTCGTTGGCTGACCAGTCATAAAGCACTTGCCTTCGCCTTTAGGTGAATCCAACGGAATGCAACGGATGGTCACCTTGAGTTCATCCAGCAACGGCTGAACCGCTTCTTCGCTGCTGAACCAACATTTCGCAAATCCACCACCGGTGGAACATTCTCGGTCATCATCGGGCACAAAGTACGCTCGGAATTCCGCTTCGGAATGGAGTTCCACGGTGTTTGCCTTCTGCATCGCAAGAGCTCGATTGAACAAGTTGTCTTGCATATCGGTCAGCATCCCGACGACTCCAGACACAAGCTCGGTTCGGAGCATCGATTTGCTTTGCCCTAAGTCGCGTCGAGTCACAAACGCGCCGTTTCCAGCAATATCCTTAGGCCCGACTTCAACTCGAATGGGCACGCCACGTTTGACGTGATACCATTTCTTGTTGCCACCTTGCATGTCACGGTCGTCGATGTCGACTCGTACTTTTTGGTCCGCATAAACCTGCGAAGCCAGTTCTTGCTTCAGCGACTTGCAATAGGAGATGACTTCTTCCCGTTGGGTATCGTCGCGGTAGATAGGAATGATAACGACTTGCGATGGAGCAAGTTTGGGTGGCAAAACCAAACCGTCATCATCGGAATGGGTCATGATCAATGCACCGACTAAGCGGGTCGATACACCCCAGGAGGTGGTCCAAGCATAAACGATGTCACCGTTCTTGTCTTGAAACTTGATCTCTTGAGCCTTCGAAAAATTCTGGCCAAGAAAGTGAGACGTGCCCGCTTGAAGAGCCTTTCTGTCTTGCATCATGGCCTCGATCGAAAGGGTCATGTCCGCACCAGGGAATCGCTCGCCAGCCGTCTTTTCACCTTTGATAACAGGTACGGCCATATAGTTCTCGACAAAGTCCGCATAGACCTCGAGCATCTTGCGAGTCTCCTCCATCGCTTCCTCGGCGGTCGCGTGGACCGTATGGCCTTCCTGCCAAAGAAACTCGGCAGTCCGCAGGAAGAGCCGCGTTCTCATTTCCCAACGGACTACGTTCGCCCATTGATTGATCAGGATGGGCAAATCACGATACGACTGTACCCATTTGGCATAGGTTGCACCAATGATGGTTTCGCTTGTTGGCCGAACGATTAAAGGTTCTTCCAGTTCGCCCGCTGGCCTTAGGCCCCCTTTGCCATCTGGTTCAAGCCGATGATGAGTCACCACGGCGCATTCCTTCGCGAATCCCTCGACGTGCTCCGCTTCCTTCTCGAGAAAGCTCATTGGGATAAAAAGTGGAAAATAGGCGTTTTGATGGCCTGTATCCTTGAACATTTGGTCGAGGACTTTTTGCATGTTCTCCCAAATGGCGTATCCCCAAGGTTTGATGACCATACATCCACGAACGGCCGAATTTTCAGCGAGATCGGCCCCTTTGATCACCTGCTGGTACCACTCTGGGTAATTCTCAGCGCGTGTCGGGGAAATGGCGGTTTTTGCGGGACCCATGTAATTCTCAGGTGCGGGGAAACAAAAGGGAAATGCGATACCTGCACACAGCTTCACAACTGTCCGAAGGCTTTTTCCGTGGGTGCCTGTCTTCTAATTGCCACCGTGAAACAATCGCGAACACAGTTTATCCCTTTCGATTTTTCCAACCAGTGGCATCCGGCCACGACAATCGGTAGATTTCGCTATCATAGATGGGGTTGCGATTCGCCATGGTGGATTGGCCATGTATTGGCAAACCCGGCTTCGCGCGGTGATGTTCTTTTAGAAAGCAAATGCATGAAATCTGCTGTAACGGTCTCCTTGGTTGAGGAAGCTCGAGGTGGCCCTTTTGTTTTTTGGTCCGACCCGGTTGCCGCGATCAACCAAGCAAAGCAGCTTGGATTCGACGCCATCGAGATCTTTCCACCCGATGCCGAATCGTTACGGCGACTGCATTTGTCGAAGAATCTATCGGACGCTGGCTTGGCGGTCGCGGCGGTGGGAACAGGCGCCGGCTGGGTAAAGCATCGACTTCAACTGGCAGACGAAGACCCGGTTTTAAGAGAGCGGGCCATCGATTTTGTTCGTTCCATTATATCCAGTGCCGCCGAGCTAGGAGCACCCGCCATTATTGGTTCGATGCAGGGTCGATCCACGAAAGAAGTGAACCGCGAAACAGCAAAGTCTTACCTACGCGACGCGTTATCGATTCTAGCATCGCACGCCAAGCAATTCGGCTTGCCACTTTTTTATGAACCGCTGAATCGCTATGAAACAGACCAAGCAAACACGCTTGCGGATGGTATCGTAACCATTCACCAAATCGAAAACGTGCTACTGCTCGCTGACTTCTTTCACATGAATATCGAGGAGGCAGACATCGGGGATGCGATTCGCACCGCGGGTGCTGCCATCGGACACGTTCACTTCGCCGACTCCAACCGAATGGCCGTTGGATTCGGACACTTGGATATCGCACCCGCAATGGGTGCGCTTCGGCAGGTTGGATACACCGGCTACCTAAGTGCCGAAGTGTTCTCGAAGCCGGATGCAAACGCCGCAGCAGCTCAAACCATCAAGGCATTTCGAGCCGCAACATGTTCCATGGATGGATAACCGATTCTGCTCTCTCGTTCGGATCGTTTCAACCCGTGCAGACGGAACGATCGTCTTAAACATCAGATCTTTTTCAAATGTTCAAGTCTGCCTAGCAGATGGATTAAGCACCGCTCTGAATACTGACCTACTGTCTCAACACAGATTGATAGAATCCGATTGAGGGTGGGTCTAGCTAGTGTTCAAGATGAAACGCTTATGCTTTCGTCGAGCTTTAGGCTCGAAAAAGCGATCTGGCGCAGCGATCGTGGAGCTTGCGGTTGTGTTGCCCGTGTTGCTATTGTTGTTGATGGGGACCATTCAAGCGTGCGCCGCCATCCACTTACAGCAATCTTTGCACATAACGGCGTATGAAGCAGCTGGCCGAACGTTTGCTATTCCAGGAGCCCCAGCACAAGCAAGAGAGCTTGCTAAGATCAATACCATTGCCGGAAAAGGGACCGAATTAGCCGACTCGGATTTCACGTTTGGTCAATCGCAGAGGACCAAGTCCACGAACCCAATCAAGCAAAAGAAAAAAGTCCAATTCTTTCAACTGTTTTCGCGACAGCAAGACCATTGCTAGTCAAACTGGATAGTCGACCCGCTTGCTTTTGCCAAAATGGACTAACGCACGTTTCACTCGAGAATACCTATGACCATTCGAATTGATCGACTCGTGAGAGGTTGCACATTCTGCTTTCTCGTGGCCCCATTGATTCTAGCATTTTCGATACTTGCTGGCCCAAGCGTTGCTCAAGACGCTCCTAACGAACCATCGGATTCGGACTCGACGTCGAATCCAACGGAAGAATCCCCCAAGAACCCAAATGAATCGCGTCCCATCAAAGGCAAGACGACTCGAAAATCTCGTTCAGGAGGCGACAAGAAAGACGCAGACAGCACCAGCCAGGAACCAGAGGTCGAGCAGACTGCCGGACTGGAATACTTCGCGCCTAGAAAAATTGATATGTCTTTCGGAATGCGGTTTTATGCGAATGCAAACTTGTGCACCAAACTCCATGCAACTATTCCCTTCCCTTTGAACTGGCCTGAACAATCTATCAAGGTTACCAGTTCGGAGATTCCTGAAAACGTCGCTTGGGCTTTTCGTGACTTACCCGAAGGCAAAAAGCAATCGGCACAAGCTCGTCAACTCGTCATGGACATTGCGTCGCTGAACCCCAATGACGAACTGAGCTTGGTCGTGCACGTGGAAGTGGAAAAGTACTTCATCAGCCCTCCGGCAGACACTTCCGTTTTCGTCATTCCAAAGAATCTTCCGGCGGAGATGAATTGGTTCATGAAAAAGAGTCCGTATATCGATATCGAACTGAGTGAGATTCGACGCGTCGCCAAAGAGATTGCCGCACAAAATCACGACAGTGCTTGGGCACACGTAGAGTCGCTCTTCGATTGGGTTCGCAAGAACATCGAGTATCGTAACGGTCCTATCCTCGATATCAAAACAGCCCTCAAAAAAAGGCAAGGGGACTGCGAAGAGATGACCAGCATTTTTGTCGCGTTATGCCGGGCCAGCAAGATCCCAGCGCGTTGTGTCTGGATTCCCGACCACTGCTACCCGGAGTTTTATCTAGAGGACCCGCAAGGTGAAGGGCATTGGTTCCCGTGTCAAGTGGCTGGCGATCGCCAGTTCGGTCAAATGCACGACTACCGACCGATCCTTCAAAAAGGAGATCGGTTCATTGTGCCTGAGAAACAAGGGCCCGTTCGCTATATCGAATCTTTCTTTACTTGTAAGAAACGTGAAGCTGGACCAGGTCTGGACCCAAGTGTGGAAGAAGTTCTTGACATCGGGCCTCTGAAGGCCGAAATCGCAGCACTTCAAGCCGAGGCTGCAGCTCAAGGAATCCGAGGAAATCCCGAATTCGAGGGAAACAACGAAGAGCAGAAATCGCCCTAATCGCTCACTGAACTACCAACAAACTGCCGCTTAGGGCACGTCAAGTTCAATCACTTGGCCACCCTTCCGTTTGCTTTCATCCGCGGCATGCATGAACCGAAAAATCTCAAGAGTTTCCTCGGGCTGGATTGGCGGAACTCCCGTTTTGAAGAACTTAGCAATCTCGATCACGAGCGGGGCATAGCCCGCATACTCGCCAGCCTGAGCAATCCCCTTATCGCCAAACACCGTCGCTCCGTAACCAGCGGCTGCATTGCGTATTCCACGAAAGCTGCCAACTCGCCCGTCCTTCCACAATCCCACAACCATATCGGTGTCGGGCGTGCTTGTTCGCGACACCGACTTACAACCTGGGCCCATGATCGTAAACAAAGTTTCAACACCGTGAATTCCGTACCAGAATAGATCGGGATGATGCTCTTCAAGAGCGCATGGGCCATAGGCATCGCAACCGACCACCTTCCCAACCCGGGTGTCGGTCCGCATCGATGCGATTCCAGGACTAAAGCGAAGGCTTGAAGACGAGAAAACAGGAACCGACATTTCCTTTGCCAACCGAAAAATCGCGATGGCATCGTCGAGCGAACCAGCCAACGGTTTATCAATAAACATCCGTTTCCCCGCCATAATCACGGGCCTCGCTTGCTCCAAATGAGGTCGACCATCAACGGACGTCAGCAAGACAACATCCACACTGCGAACCAGTTCCTCCACGCTTCCAACGATTTTTACGCCCATCTTTCGTAGATGTTCCGTGTACTGCGGCACCCGGTCGATACTGGAAGGGATATCGGGACTGCCACCAGGAAAGGCCGCGACCACCTGAAATCCGTAGGCCTCGCTCCCGGCTTGCGCTTGAGCGAACATGTCGGCGAATGCCGGAACATGCGAAGTGTCGCAACCGATAAAGCCAATTCGAATCGGCGCGACAACCTCGTCCGCTTTCGCAACACCCAAAGGACTAATGGAATTCAAAGATCCAACTGCAGGCTCGTTTGCCCCCAACAACCCAGCCATCGCCGTTATCAATAGCGACTCCGCTTCTGGCCCAACCATCGTAGCGCTCGATGATGTTTCGTACCCCCCTTGTTCGTAGGAGATTGATGTGCCGATATAGAACGGAGAATACTCGCCGTAGGCAGCCATGCAAACGAAAGACTCGGGGGCCATTTTTTGTGCAGCCAGTTGGTACTCCACAAACAGCTCGCCTGGCATATGCAACAACCGAACGCCACCTAGCTGCAACAGGCTCAAATCAATTGGAACCTCGTTGACGTATCGTCGCAAGAACAACAACTTGTTCGCAATGTTGTACCTGGACGGCGTCGAAAGCGAGGAATCCTGAAGCTGAGTCAGCAGCAAGGCCTCGGCCTTAGCATAGTTCTTATCAAGCTCCTTCGGAACAATCGACTCACCCGGTGGAAGCAAAACAGGTGTTGTCTTCCAATCTAGACTGGACGAATCCACTGGCTGTTTTTGTATATTGGCCCATGCCCGACGAAATGCACCAGCCAAACGATCCGCCAGAACTGGCCGATTTTCTGGCGACCCATCATTGTATTTTCCAGCTGTAATATTTCCGCCCGCACCGTTGAAATGAATATGAAGAACCCCCTGATCTTGCTCCGATTGGTTGCGAGCTAAGCCCGGAAAATCTGGGTTGGCCATCCCGGTTCGGTAGTAGCTCTGAGGATGAGTTGCATAGTAACTGAGCGCCGCAATCGCTCGGTCACCATCCCAGAAGGTAACGAGCTTCAATTTAGGATCGATGACTCCTTCTGGGAAATCACGAACGGCAGCATTCTTCACAGCGCTCCAGCGAATATGAAGCACCTTGCCATCTGGCCCCATGACCCTGCGGTTGGAAGCAACAGAGTGCACTTCTGCCTCCGAGGTTCCGACATGACTTATCGGCTTTGCATTTTTCATAGCTTCGGCCACTGCCACCGCTGCAGCTTCCATGATACGGCGACTTGAAGGACCATCGAACGGAACATTGGGTGCACCCGTGGCTCGCAACAACGCCTCATTTGCAAAATCCGCCGCAGGGGCATCGTGCTGATGAATCGCATGAATGGCAACGCGATCCCGTGATGTACCGGCTGCACTCGCAAGTCGATCTCGAAAAAAATCCATCGCATCGTTACTGATCCCAATCCAGTCCACCGAACACAGTACGATTGGCTTAGAATCTGACAGAAGAACCACGCCACTACAACGAAGCGGGGTCTGCACTTGCACGGTCGGATCGTAGGCCATCATCGTTCCGATCGGAGGCGACGCGTCGATATCGAACGTTCCCAAACGAATCGGGGAACCAGCATATCCCCTCGCAAATGGAAACGCCATGACGCCAATCAAGAAGAGACAAAACACCCCAAGGGCAATCGGTCTAGCTCGCCATCCGATGAAGACAAAGAAAGGGGACATGTTGAGGTTCCAAGCAGAAAGGGAAATTGGAGGGACGGTAGGAAGGGAATAGAAGGACAGACAACCAGCGGGTGAATGCGAACTCGGCAACGCCGAGTTGTCTTGGGTTGAAAACGTACCGCGTTGCGGCTCGGCTGATAATCTGGACTAAGTTACCAGACGCTATCGCGACAACCAACTTGCATCCTCAACGTCCGCCGGAAAACAGGGTCGTTTCTGATTCTCATCGACTCCAGTATAACAACAGTTCCGTGTCCGGTGCTTTCAAGTCAAATTATCGCAGAATGGATTATTCCATGGGAATCACTCACAAAAGCTGGGCTGGGTTTTGCTTTAGCTTTACTGTTGTATGGGCGACTGTCACCCATACCGCATTCTCGCAAGAGAATCTGAATCATCTGGGGCTAGACCTGCCTGGACCAGACCGAATTGAATTTCCTGAGCAGATTCATACATCTGAGCAATGGTCGCAGCAAGTTGCGAATTTGCATGAACGCATGCAATCTGTCATGGGGCAAATCGACGAAAATGAGAAAGCCGCCGCCCCCGTTCCACTGGAAATGATCGTGATGCATCAGCAGGTACGAAACGATATTCGTTTCAGAAAGGTCCAATACAACCTTCGGAATCGCCATAGAATGATGGCATGGTTGCTCACCCCAGTGGATGCGTCGGCCACGAATCCTATCCCTGCCGTTTTATGCTTACATCAAACCAATGGATCGATTGGAAAAGACGAACCAGTAGGGCTCCTTGGGAACCCGGAATTGCAATACGCACTGGAACTATCGCAACAAGGGTTCGCGACATTGTCCCCTGACTACCCAAGTTTTGGCGAGTACGAGCATAGCTTTCGTGAATCTCCCTTCGTTAGCGGCACCATGCAAGCCATTGTCGAAAACCGAAGAGCCATCGATCTTTTGCAAAGCCTGCCTGAAGTGGATGGCAGCAAGATTGCTTGCATCGGCCATTCACTCGGTGGTCATAACGCCATCTTTACCGCAACCTTTGAACCTCGTATTCGAGCGGTTGTTTCGTCTTGCGGTTTCACTCGATTTCATCGATACATGAAGGGCGACCTTACGGGTTGGACTTCTGATCGTTATATGCCTCGTATCCAATCGGAATACGACAGTGATCCCAACCAAGTGCCTTTTGATTTTCCGGAGTTGATTGCATCGTTGGCTCCTCGTGGATTTCTTGCGGTAGCTCCTCAAAACGATGACAATTTCGAAGTCAAAGGTGTACGAGAATCGATTGCTTTCGCAACAAACGCATATGCGATTTTTAACGCAAAGGACTCGCTTCAGGCCAATTATCCCGATGCCGGACATACTTTCCCAAAGACATCACGCAGCCAAGCTTATCAATTCATTAAGCAGCAATTGGCAAAGTCTCCTTGATGAAAACAAGGAAGTGCAATGCCGTAACTGCGTCCAAAGCGACTTGTTACGGCCTACCATCGGCAACTAATATCAATTCCTAAGTTCTTACGGCTTGTGGAGAGACAATGCAAACAAGATTACTCATCCCCGCCTATTTCGTTTGCCAGTCGATTGGAGTGGTCCTGAATAAGCATGATATAAGGATTAGCTGCCTTGGTTCTTTTTCCTCGAAAACAAACTTCCAAAATCATCGAGATAGGTATAGATGACTGGAACTGCTAGCAGAGTGAGCAACAAGGACAGTGTCTGCCCACCTGTCGTGAGAACCGCGATGGAACGTCGTTCTTCTGCCCCCGGCCCGTTTGCGATCAGAAGCGGCAATAGCCCCGCAACAAAAGAGATGGTGGTCATGAGTATAGGACGAAGTCGATCGCGATTCGCCTGCAGAATTGCCTCATACCGTTCGACACCTTTACGGCGTAGGGCGTTGGTACAGTCGATTTGAAGAATTGCTGCTTTCTTGACCACTCCGAATAGCACAAGGACGCCTAAGGCGGAATAGACATTCAGCGTTTCGTTGCCCCAGTACAAACTGATCAAGCCGAAAGGAATCGAAATCGGCAAGGTGAATAAGATGGTAAGCGGGTGTGCCAAGTGTTCGAACTGAGCCGCCAGAACGATATACATAAAAATAAAGCTCAGCAAAAACGTCCAGCGAAACTCGTTCAAAGTTCGCTCCAATTCTTTACCGCGTCCGAGCACTTGGGCGCTGAATCCAGGCGAAAGCCCAAGCTCAGCCGCTAAATTCCGCATCGCTTGGACGCGATCGGCTAGGGCATAGCCTGGTGCGATATTGGCGCGGATCGCCACCATGCGTTGTCGATCCAAACGGTCGATTCGAGCTTGCGAATCTCCAAACTGAAATCGAACCACATTGTCGATGCGGGTCAGGCTTGTTCCGTTCGATGTGGAAACAAGAGCACCATACCCGCTGGCGGCAGCTTGATCTCGCGATGGCTCCGCACGGACATACAATTGGGAAATGGAATCCACATTTCGGCGATCAACGCCAACGAGTCGAAGTTCGACATCATAAGCGTCGTCAATTTTTGCGTCGCGATATCGCGAAACACGATCGTCGCCCCCCACGGCTATCCGCAGCGTATCCGCAATCTCTTGAACAGAAACGCCCATCGCCGCCGCTCGTTCACGATCGATGGAAACCAACAGTTCGGGCTTGTCCATCCTTAGAGTTGTGTCCACATCGACGATTCCGGGCAGTTTGACAGTCCCCTCGCGCATGCGTTCGCTGAATGAAGCGAGTTCAGCGATATCAGGTCCCGTAATCGAGAAATCGATATCGACGTTTGGGCCCTGTCGCAACGAAGTCAAGTTTCGAATCGATGCGCGAACGTCGGGAATCGTTTTGAGCATCGTCCGGATCTCGACCATCTTTTGCTGCTGGCTGAAGTTTCCCTCAAAAGCTTGGCTTGGTGCCCCGTTGAGAATGCCATAAAACAACCGACTGAACGAAAAGGTCCGCAAATGGGACTCGGTCAATCGCACAAAGACGCTGCCACTGTTAACACCGCCAAAGCCTCGTGTCCCCACGCTTGCTAAGATGAGCTCCACGCCGTCCACTGTGCGAACCATATCTTCGACGCGTTGCATGGCTTCGTTCATGGATCGGATCGAAGTGCCCTCTTTGGTGTTGACGCTTATCTCAAATTCAGACTCGTCGACATTCGTGGGAATGTAGTCTTGCTTTACCAGCTTGTAGAGCGGAATGTTAGCAAGGATGGTGGCCAAACAAAGCAACATGGTTAAGAACCGGTACTTGAGCGCCAAGCGAAGCGAAGCCATGTAAAAGGCTTCGATCCAATGGTAAAAACCTTGCTGCCGAGTTGATTTGTTAGCTTGATCGGCAGATCCTTTCGGGTGCGACTTCAACAAAAGGCTGCACATCATCGGTGTTAAAGTGAAGCTGATGATCATCGAGACCAGAATTGCAACCGTCGCTGTGACTCCGAATTCGAACAGCATTCGACCTGTAACGCTCGAGAGAAACGAAACGGGAAGAAACACAATGACCAGCGATACCGTTGTTGCAAGAACGGCAAGTCCAATCTCTTTCGTACCATCAATAGCGGCTTGATGAGGATCCATCCCTAGTTCCTCAATACATCGAAAAACATTTTCCAAAACGACGATCGCATCATCAATCACAACACCGACCATTAAGACCAACGCCAGCATCGTTACATTGTTCAGCGTGAAGCCAAAAGCTTTCATGAAAGCGAAGGTTGCAATGATGGACGCGGGGATTGCAACCGAAGCAATCAAAGTCGATCGCCAAGATCGCATAAATAGCAAAACGGTTAAGCATGCCAAGATCGACCCCGAAACCAAGTGGTTTTCGATTTCATGCAAGGCCGATAGGATATAGCGAGATTGATCTTGAATGACAGCCACTCGCACTTCTTTGGGCAGCATTTGCCGGCTCCGCTCCAGTCGCTTCTTTACGCCCTCGATCACCTTCACTGTGTTTTCACCCGATTGACGCTGAACGGAAAGAATGACGGTTGGCTTTCCGTCCAGCCTTGCCATAGTGCGCACTTCTTTGGTCGCATCTTGCACTTCCCCAAGATCAGCCAGTCGAATCGATGCGTTCCCCACGGTTTCAACGACCAGATCAGGAAAGTCCTTGGAGTCTGAAACTCGTCCTAGCGTGCGCAGCGATCGTTCCCGGAGTCCTTCGTCAACTCGACCGCCAGGCACTTCCGCGTTCTGTCGAGCAACAGCGTCGCGAACCTGAGCGATCGACAGTTGATATGCTGCAAGTCGCTTGGCGTCGATGTCGATCTTGATCGCTCGTTCAGCCACGCCCGAGATAGAGACCAAGCCAACGCCGGGACTCGATTCAATAACCCCTTTGACGTATCGGTCCGCAAGCAGATAAAGCTCACTGGCTGATTTCTCTCCAGATATCGCAATGGACATAATGGGCGAGGAATCGAGGTCTGACTTTTGCACGACAGGTGGATCAATGTTGCGAGGCAAGCGATTCGAGACCGCCGATACGGCATCGCGGACATCTTGAACCGCAGCGTCAATGTTTCTCGCAAGAGAGAATGTGATGATAACAATCGAACTACCATCGTTCGATACACTTCGCAGTTCCTCGATCCCAGCGACCGTCGAGACGGCATCTTCAATCAGTTGCGACACCTCCGATTCGACCTCTTGCGAGGCCGCACCGGGATAATTGGTTCGCACATTGACGGTCGGCAGATCGGTACTTGGAAAGCGATCGATACCAAGGCTTGGGAATGCGACAAGCCCAGCAACCACCAGTGCCATGACCAGCATGAGTGCGAAGACAGGTCGTTTTACGCAGATCTCTGCGAGCCAATACACGGTTGTGAGCCTAAGGGAGAGCGGTGGGGTGGGGCACGAAGCGGTAGGGTTCTAAGCTCTTTATTGTAGTTGGAAATCAAGATTCCCCAAGAAGCGATGGGTTTGCAGTCGGTTTTATGAGGGTTTCTTCACCGATTGTCGAGCAAGCCCGGAGTATTCACCGCGTTCCATTTGTGCCAAAGTTATGGCTTTTCCGAGGTAATACGCAGAATGTACTGAACCTCGTCCTGTTTGTATGCCGAGCCATCTTGACGCAAGACGTCATGAAACCAAACCTCTGGTTCGCTGGTGTACTTCTTTTGCCATGAATCCCAAGGATAGATAGTCTGCGATTTTCCGTTGACAAACCCCCACATGTAAGAGCCTACCTTGCTCGATTTCATGATCTCCAAATGCGGCTCAAAGGTGCTTTGGTTTGGACGGGCCATGAACTCGGTGCACATCAAAGGTCGGCCAAAAGATCCAAGCCGTTCCACGCAAAGCTTCATGCTTTCTGCATCACCGTAACAATGGTAGCTGATGACATCGCTGTTGGACAACTGAGTTACCTTGGTTGGATACATTCGATCAATCACGTGCGAATCGAGCCAAACGCCAGAGGTTATGGGCTGGGTCGGCTTGGCTTCCCGAACCCATTCAAAAACTCTTGGGAGCAACGCGTTGACTAGCTCCGGCTTGTTCTTGGGCTCCAGTCCTGGGCGACCATCTTGACCACCATCGAAATTGTCTGGCTCGTTCCAAACGTCCCAAACAACAACTCGCGAGTCGTTGGCATAATGCCGGACGAATCCAACGACGTATTCTCTCAAGTGAGGAAATGCATCGGGGTTCTTCAAGACTTCGATACCTGGGTTCTGAACCCACCCCGAGTTGTGTGTAAAGGGAATGGGTTTCGGCTGGGGCCCCAACTTCGGAATCGGATGCCAGCAACTATCGAACAGAACAAACATGGTCTTGATGCCATGTTTGTCGGCTAACTCAAGAAATTGATCGGTACGTTTTAAAAATCCTTGACTGTCTTGTTTCCATAGCAAGTCATGCAAAAAGACGCGGGCCGAGTTGAAGCCTAGTTTCTTGGCGAAGCCCAACTCGCGATCGATAGTCGCCGTGTCAAAGGTTTCTGCCTGCCACATTTCTAGCTGGTTGATTGCGCTGCTCGGGATAAAGTTGCAGCCTACCAACCACGGTTGCTTTGCGTGCCAATCGAGCGCTCGTGCCTTGTCCCAAACACCAGCCACCTTGGGTAATTGCACCGCATTCGTTTGCGAACGCAGTGTTTTCAGCGGGCCCGTAGCGATCGCCAGAAAAAGCAATCCGATGAAGAAATGAAAACGAAGATTCGGGGAAGTTGTCATTGGTATTTAGTCTGCGGCGAGAGGATGGTTAATTCTACTCCAGCATACATGATCCATGCATCGAAGCAACGAACTTGGTTCCCAATCGCGATAGATTTAAGTCCGACAATGCGATCTTCTAGACAATGCTGGGATCGGACAATGCTGGCCTATGGAGGAAAAACAGGCCCCAAGATCGGCACGTTCCCGTCGTTGATTACCGGATAAACCGGTTGCGGATTTGGCACGACCGCAGGGGTAATGATCGGTTGAGGTTGGCCGATAGTCGGTGGCATGGAAACGGCGACACCTTGACTTGCTTGCAAACGCAATTGTTCTGCGCTGGCCACCAAGGCTTCCTTCGGTACAACCGGTTCGGGCGACATCTGAACATCGATAATTCGCTCATCCCTTTGCTCAAAAGGCCAAAGGGTTTCCGAAGCAAAGTCCAAGGGTGGAATGGCGTACCAAGGTGGGTTGATCTTGCGCAAGAACTTTTCGGTTCGGTATCCATCGCGAACGATTTCAAAGCTTCGCGTTCCGTAATACGTGAAGGTCGTGGAAACAGGGGTTAATCCGATCGGCTGTTTATCAATGTAGACCATCGCGCCAGGAGGGCTGGTGCGAATCGTCATTCTTTTGCGGATGCAACCGGTCGAACAGGTCAAGGCAAGAAGAATACAAAGATTCAAATTCAATGCTAATTTTGGATTTGATATCATTCCGGGCATGGATTTTATCCGTGACGACGATCCACAAAGTTCATTGGAAACTTGATGCGACAGGCCGGAGTGTAGGAACTTTTCGGGAGAAACCGCAAGGTTGCTTGGTCGAAATTGCGAAATCTTCTAAAGACCCTTGTTTTTTCTGATGTTTCGGCAACCATGGATGTCGTTGCACAGATCGAACCAACTCAGGATTGATGCTTTCGTGGCTGCCATACCTTCTCGTCGAGATTCCTTCAACCTTTCTGCGGATGAAGCACCGCTTCAGCATGAACCCTTGACGCCGCTGTGCCGGCTGACTGGGAATACCATCGCATTTGCTGCGAAACTGGTGAGCGGTTTTACGGTGCGTTGGCTGGGATCGCAGCCTGATACCTGCCAACGTGTTTACTTTGCGAACCACACCAGTCACCTCGACGCGGTGGTTCTATGGTCGTGTCTCCCGAAAGAGCTGCGTCTCTTGACGCGCCCCGTTGCGGCACAGGATTACTGGGGCGGGTCTCGCTTTCGGCGTTTTCTTGCAAAATCTTTCAACGCAATTTTGATCGACCGCAAGCAAATTAAGGTCCATCAAAGTC